>DASURA010000224.1:0-6991 GCA_036280295.1 Hyphomicrobiaceae bacterium | reverse complement strand
GATCAGCCCCGGCACCGCCTTGCCGATCACGATCTCCAGGGGTTGCAGCGGCGACACCAGCAGCTGCTCGAAGGTGCCGAGCTCGCGCTCGCGCGCCACCGACAGGCCGACGACGGTCAGCACCATGATCATGCTGAGGACCCCGATCAGCGTCGGCACCATGGCGATGCGGTATTCGCGGTTGGGGTTGTACCAGGAGCGATCGATGAGCTCGCTCGGCGCCTCGGCCGCTTGGCCTTGTGCGAAATCCTCGCTGAACTGGCGCACGATGGTGGTGACATAGTTGTTGACCAGCTGGGCGCTGTTGGACTTTCGTCCGTCGAGCAGCAGCTGCACGGCCGCCGGCTGCCCGGCGGCAAGCCTGCGCGAGAACTCCTGGTCGATATGGACGACGATCATCACCTCCTGGCGGTCTATCGCGGCCTTGACCTCGCTCGGGCTGGCATAGCGGCGGATCTCGGAGAACGCCGACGCCCGCTCGAAGCGGCTGATCAATCGCTCCGAGGCGATTCCCCAATCCTGGTTCAGCACGCCGATCGGAACATTGCTCACCTCCATGGTGGCGGCATAGGCGAACAGGAACAGCTGCATGATCGGTGGCGCCACCAGAGCCATGCGGGCGCGCGGATCGCGGAACGCCGCCAGCAGCTCCTTGACGATCAGCGCGGCGAGGCGGGTCCACATGGTCACCTCGACTCCGCGTCGGCGCGGCCATCCGCGGCCGGTAGCCGGCAATCGCAAGGGGAGCACACCCCGACTGCCGATTGCCGATGGCCGAGTGCCGGAAATCGCTCAGCCTGCACCATTGCTGCCCCCTAATCCAGCCGCTGCCGCGTATTGAGCGCCGTCAGCCCCAGCAGCACGGCGCTCATGAGCAGAAGGATCGCCGTGCACGGCACCAGCACCGCCCAGATGTCGCCGGCAAGGAAGATCGTCTGCAGGCCCTGCACGTAGTAGCGCGCCGGCACAATCCATGAGAACGCCCGCAGCACAGCCGGCATGCTGGCAATCTCGAACAGGAAGCCGGAGAAGTAGAGCCCCGGCAGGAACGCCACCAGCATGGCGATCTGGCTGGCGATGAACTGCGTGCGTGCCACGGTGGAGATCAGCAGGCCGATCGAGAGCGCCACCAGCAGGAACACCGCGGTGAAGCCGAGCAGCGTGACGAGCGTGCCGCGCAGCGGAATGTGGAACACGTAGAGCGCCGCCAGCGTGCACACGCCCATGGCGCACATACCGAGCAGGAAGTTCGGCACCAGCTTGCCGATGATGAGCTCAGCTATGCCGACCGGCGTCGCCAGCAGCGCCTCGATGGTGCCGCGCTCCCATTCTCGCGCCACGACCAGCGCAGTGAGCAACGAGCCGATCATCATCTGGATCAGCGCGATCGAGCCCGGCACCAGGAAGCGCCGGCTCTCCAGCTCGGCATTGAACCAGAATCGAGGCTCAACCGTGACCAGCTGCGGGACCGTCTCCCCCGCGCTCAGCGCCCGCTGGTTGAGCCACGAGGCCCAGGCGCCCTGCACGTAGCCGGTGACCAACCCGGCAGTATTGGGATCGCTGCCGTCGGTGATCACCTGGACTCCGGCGGTGTCGCCGCGCGCCAGCCGCTCCGAGAAGTCGCCCGCAAGCACGATGATGCCGTCGAGACGCCCGCCCGCCAGGTCATCCAGGAACGAGCGGCGGTCGCCTGCGCGCTGCACCTGGAAATAGTGCGTGTTCGCCAGCGAAGCCACGAACATGCTCGTCTCCGGCGTCGGCTCCTCGGCGACGATGCCGACGCGTATGCGGGTGGCATCGAACGACACACCGTATCCGAACAGCGTCAGCAGCAGCGCCGGCAGGATGAAGGCAACGACAAAGCTCGACGGGTCGCGCAGCACCTGCAGGGTCTCCTTGCGCACCAGCGCCCAGATGCGCCTGAGGCGGCCGCCGTGGGTCCCCTCTTTGTGGCCATCTCCCCCCACGCGCGCGCCGCCGGGATTCCCTTCCCTCTTGTGGCGAGCGGCCAGGGGTGGAGGGACTACCGACCTCGAAGGTGCGCCGCCGTCCCCCCCACCCCGTCCCTCCCCCACAAGGGGGGAGGGAACGCCAGCACCAGCGCTTTCCGCTCGCCTCATGCCGCTTGCTCCCGGTCGTGCACCTCGATGAGGCCGATGAAGGCGTCCTCCAGCGTCGGGTTGGGCAGCGCCTCGGACCGCACCCGGGCCTGCAGCCCCTCGGGAGTGTCGAGCGCGATCATCTGGCCGCGATAGATAAGGGCGACTCGGTCGCAGTATTCCGCCTCGTCCATGAAGTGGGTGGTCACCATCACCGTCACGCCTCGCCCGACCACGGCGTTGATGAAGCCCCAGAACTCGCGCCGCGTCAGCGGGTCGACACCCGAAGTCGGCTCGTCGAGGAACAGCACCGGCGGGTCGTGCATGATGGCGCACGACAGGGCGAGGCGCTGCTTGAACCCCAGCGGCAATTGTCCGGCGTTGGTGTTGAAATGCGGCTCCAGATCGAACGCCTGAGCCACCCGCGCGATGGCAGCGCGGCGCCTGCCGCCGGCGAGACCGTACGCGCCGGCGAAAAACTCCAGGTTCTGGACCACGGAGAGATCGCCGTAGAGCGAGAACTTCTGCGCCATATAGCCGAGCCGCGCCCGCCCCTCGGCCGGCGCCTTGTAGAGGTCGAGGCCGTCGACGCGCGCCGTGCCCTCACTCGGCCGCAGCAGGCCGCACATCATCTTGAACGTCGTGGACTTACCGGCACCATTCGGCCCCAGCAGGCCGAAGATCTCGCCGCGCTCGATGGTGAAGGTGATGTGGTCGGCCGCCGTGAAGCTGCCGAAGCGGCGCGTCAGCCCTCGGGCCTCCACCGGCGGCGGCCCCTCCTGCGCCGGCCGCTCTCGCGTCGCAACGTCGAGCGTGCGCTTCGACTGGCCGCCGAGCAGCGTGACGAACGCGTCCTCGAAGCGCGGTGGCACCGGCACCGTGGAGAGGGGCAGCGTCGTGCCCAGCGCAGCGACCGTTGGCGGCGCCGCGCCCTCGGCCATCACCAGGCGGATCGCCTCGCCCTGCATGACGCCGTCGATCACCTCGGGCCGGCTCAAGGCACGCGCCAGCAGAGTGCGCCTCTGCTGGCCGGCGCCGCGGAGCTGAAAGACGCGATCCTGCACCGAGCCGGTCAGCGCACGCGGATCGCCCTGGTAGAGCACGCGGCCCTCGTTGAGAACCAGCACCTCGGCGCAATTCTCGGCCTCGTCGAGGTAGGCGGTGCTCCAGATCACGCCGACGCCTTGCTCGATCAGCGCATACACCATCCGCCACAGCTCGCGGCGCGAGATCGGGTCGACGCCGACGCTCGGCTCGTCGAGCAGCAGCAGCCGCGGCGATCGCAGCATCGCGCAGGCGAGCCCCAGCTTCTGCTTCATGCCGCCCGAGAGCGCGCCGGCACGCCGGTCGGTGAACCGCGCCAGGTCCGTGAAGGCGAGCAGCCGCTCGAAGGTCTCCGTGCGCGCCTGGCCCACCACGCCGCGCAGGTCGGCATAGAGGTCGAGGTTCTCCTGCACGGTCAGATCTTCGTAGAGGCCGAAGCGCTGCGGCATGTAGCCGATCACCTCGCGCAGCTCCGACGCCTCCCGCACCGGATCGAAGCCGCACACGCTGAGCGCCCCGCCGGTCGGTGCGAGCAGGCCCGCCAGCAGGCGCAGCAGCGTGGTCTTGCCGGCGCCGTCCGGCCCAACCAGTCCGGTCACGCGGCCGGCCCTGAAGCTCGCCGTGATGCCATCGAGCGCAGGCGGACCATCAGCGGCGAAGCGCTTCACCAGCCCCTCGCAGATCACCAGCGGCTCGGTCATGAAGAAGCCCTGCGGAGAGTTTCGCACCGTCCGTCGAAAGAGAAAGCGGACCGGGCCACAGCGTTCCCTCCCCCGTCGCGCCGGAGACGCGCCTTCGGCGCGACGTGGCGGAGGGACAGGGTGGGGGGAATTGCAGGACAATTGAGGTCGGGAGTCCCCCCACCCCTAACCCCTCCCCACAAGGGGAAGGGGGATCCGGTTGGCACTCGCTGGTCGCGCATTGCCCGATCTCACGGTGAAGGTTGGGTCTTCTCAGAGCCTGCCTGCTTGCCATCGCCGATCGGCACTGCATCAAGCACGGACACCGTCACCGGCATCCCCTGGCGCAGGATGTCGCCGGTGTCGGATACGACGATGCGGATGCGGTAGACCAGCGCCGTGCGCAGCTCCTGCGTCTCCACCGTCTTGGGCGTGAACTCGGCGGTGGTTGAGATAAAGCCAATGCGGCCCTTGAGCACCGGTGCGCCCGGCGTGTCGATCCTCACAGCCACCTCCATGCCGGGCTTGATGCGCCCGAGATCCACCGCGGACACATAGCTGCGCACCCACACCGGATCGGTGAGGCTGACGACAAACACGGTCTCGCCGGCGGCGACGATAGCCCCCACCTCGCGCACGCGGGAGAGCACCACGCCCTTGCTCGGCGCCGTCAAATCGGCGTCGGCGAGCTGCCGCTGCGCGACCTGCAGCGCCGCCTCGCTGCCCGCGAGTTGGGCGCGGGCAGCGTCGATATCCTCCACCCGGAAGCCGGCCTTCATCAGCCGCAGCGCCTCGCGCGCCACGTTGAGCCGCGCATCGGCCTCGCGTTGGGCCGCCAGCGCATCGTCGTACGCCTTCTGCGTGCCTACGGCGCGCTTAAGCAGCTGGTCAGCCCGGTCGAGCGCGATCTTGGCGTTCGCCAGGGTCGCCTCCTTCTCCTTCACGTTGGCCTCGGCCTGGGCGATGTCCTCCGCCCGGTTGCCGGCCACCAGTTTGGCCAAATTGGCCTTGGCCTGGTCGCGCTGCGCCGTGAGCTGGTTGATGTTGTCCTGGAAGTACACCTTCTCCAGCTGGGCCAGAGTCTGCTCCGCGACGATGCTGTCGCCTTCATCGACCTTGAGGGTCTGGATGCGCCCGGCCACCTTGAAGCCGAGATTGACCTGCCGCACCTCGACGTTACCCATCAGCGTCAGCGGGCCTTCCGGCGGCCGGTGGGTAAACCACCACCACGCCCCGCCCCCTGCTGCCGCGAGCACGATGAGTAGCGCTGCAATCGGACCACGCTTCATGGTGTCCGCTCCTCCCCCTCATTTTGCGTCGGGCCGCCGAGCAGCAGCTCGCGATAGACGTCGAGCAGCCCCTTCACGTCGAGCGTCGCGATCGGCGCGAACAGACCATCCCAGATCAGGGCCAGCAGGAGAGGCGCAATGACCAGCTGGGGGAAGCGCGCCACACCGTCAGACCGGAGCTCCCCCTTCTCCCTGGCCCTCTCCAGGATCCCGCCGAGCAGCTTCAGCCCGCGCGACACCACCTCGCGATGGTAGAACTCGGCAATGGCGGGAAAGCGCGGTCCCTCGGCCAGCACCAGGCGCAGCAGCTCCTTGCGGCTGGTGGCCAGCAGCTCGGTGCGGAACACCTCGTACATGCCGCGCAGCACCATGTCCGCCGGCAGCTCCGGCATCTTCGCAAGCGCCTCCAGGCGCCCGATCACCGGCGACACGGCCTCCCGCACCATCTGCTCGAACAGATCCTGCTTGTCCTTGAAGTGAAGATAGATCGTGCCCTTGGCGACACCTGCTGTCTCGGCCACCTGGTCGAGCCTGGCCGCGGCAAACCCTTCAGCCGCAAACACCGTGAGCGCCGCCTCCAGGATCGCCTGCCGCCGTGCCTCGGGGTCGCGCCGGGCCATCTCGCTTCGCTTCGTCATGCTGTCCCCTGCTGCACCGCTTGCAGCCGTTGCTGCGTCTGGACAATTACGACTGACTCGTCAGTCATAACGTCTTCATATTAACTGCCGATACTGAAATGGCAATAGCGGAGCCTGCCCGCGCCGCACATTGGGGTGAGCCCGGAGGCAAGCCCGCAACAGCCCCCTATTGGTGGGCTCCGACCGGGTCCGCTTCCTGTGCCGGGCCGGTCGGGTCAGCCCATTAGAGAACCGGATGCGCAGTGTTGTGCGTTGACTGCAAGGACGCTGCTCTCGACGGCAACCCCTTTGAGCATCAGCGGCATGCAAAGGAGAGCGAGATGGTGGTGAACGAGCAGATCGAGGATGGCTTCGAGGTGTTCGCCTCGGATCACGACAAGCCGTTCGGTGCCGTGCGCCAGAGCCCCAGACACGAGAGGCCGCAGCTTGTGGTTTATGTCGAGAACGCCGGTGATTTCACGATACCGCTCGATGCCGTCACAGCCGTCCACGCCCAGAAGGTGATCGTCGACCCGGAGCGGCTATCGACCGTCGTCCGCCGCGCCATCACCCATGCGCACGACCGGGAAGCGAGATCCTAATGTCCTGATCGCGAAATCGGTCTCAGCGTGCCGCGAGGTTGGAACGAATTTCGCGACCTGAAGGACACACTAGCCGACATTATGATTGCTAGTGCGATCGAGATCGAGAAGTCCGCTCTGCCACCTCGCCAAACCGATGAAGCGGACTTCTCGATCATCGCACTAGCCGCGGCCGCGCGACAGCCTGCGCGCGGGCTCCCTCTCATCGAGCGCAGGTGCCCAGCGGCGTGGGCAGTCAGCCTACGACTTCAAATATTGCAGCTGCCGCATTTTCAACTATCATCGTCTCCGCGGCTCCGGGGAGCGACGCAGGCTCTGTCAAGCGTCAGTTCGGCCGTTATGCGCTGGGGCCGGTGCCGCCGGATGCAGGCGATTGCGCAACTTCGCTGATGCTATCAAAAAAAAGCCGGAGGGAGAGATCAAGTGAAGTTCGGCTATTTCACGCTCAGCGACAATCACTACGAGAATAACGCGCGATCACCAAATCAGTTTGTCGAGGACATTGTCGCCGAGGCGATCTATGCCGATGCGCTTGGCATGCATTCGGCCTGGATCGGCGAGCATCACTTCAACAGCCTCGGCGTGCTCTCGTGTCCAGACCTCGTGCTCGCCTATATCGCAGCGCGAACGAAAAACATTCGCCTCGCGCCGGCCGTAACC
>DASURA010000223.1:0-12807 GCA_036280295.1 Hyphomicrobiaceae bacterium | reverse complement strand
CTTCCTGCTGCGGCCTTGCCTCTGATCTGCTACGAAGCGATCTTTCCAGGCGCGGCCGTGCCGGGCAACCAGGCAGAGAGCCGGCGGCCGGCGGTGATCGTCAATGTCACCAACGATGGATGGTTCGGCAACACGTCCGGGCCACGCCAGCACCTGCATCAGGCGCGAGTACGGGCAGTCGAGGAGGGGCTGCCCCTGCTGCGTGCGGCCAACAATGGCGTGTCGGCTGCCTTCGACCCTTATGGTCGCTCCCTCGGATCTCTGGGGATGGATGTCCGTGGCACTATCGACGTGCCGCTCGCCGTGGCCCTGGCGCCACCCCTATATGCTCGATTTGGTGATTCGTTCTTTTTCGCCGCGTGGCTGTGCGGGGCCGGTGTGCTCGGTTGCGTCCTGTGGCGCCAATAGCACAGCCAGGACAGCGTAAACTATCTTATATCCTATAGTCCTGTGACTACAGGTTGACGCCCTATATGAGTGCACCTAGCACTTGCAGGCGTAGGGGCAACGTTTATTTGTGGAGCGGAAATGTCGACACTCCTGAGGAGCGCCGAGGCGCTGGACAGTGAAGAGAAGGGCTCGAGAAGGGCGAACCCGATCGATATCCACGTCGGCAGCCGAGTCCGTTTTCGCCGCATGCTTCTTGGGATGAGCCAGGAGAAGCTGGGGGAAAGACTGGGCCTGACCTTCCAGCAGGTCCAGAAGTACGAGAAGGGCATTAACCGTATCGGCGCCAGCCGGCTGTTCGATCTGGCGCAGGTGCTGGGGGTCTCGGTGCAGTTCTTCTACGACGAGGCGCCGCTGCCGGAGGCCCGCGTCATCGACGCGGAGGCCGCCGCTTCCGCCGACGGGCAGCCGCAGCACCAGGACGAGCACTCGATCGTCGAGTTCCTGCGCAGCCGCGACGGCCTGGAGCTGAACCGCGCGTTCGTCCGCATCAACGATCTCAAGGCCAGGCGCGCGATCGTCGATTTGGTGCGCTCGCTGGCAAACGAGGCCTAGTGTCCTGATCGCGAAATTTGTTTCAGCGTGCCGCAAGGTCGGCACGAATTTTCGCGATCTGAGGGACACTAGCCAACATTATGATCGCTAGTGCGATTCAGATCGAGAAGTCAGTCCGCTTCGCCACCGGCCAAAACCGATGAAGCGGTCTTCTCGATCATCGCACAAGTGGGATGCTGGAGGCGGCAGGCGCCTGCCCATGATGGGGGCAGGCGCGGAAAAGCTGCCTCCGGATGGGACGGGTTCTCGCGGATGGTTGACTGTCGCGCTTGGCCGGCGCGGCGGTTGGGCAGGCTGCCCACGCCTTGACCCCCGGTAGAAACACTGCAAGAAACGCAAGCGGCCGCCGCCCTTTAAGGTTGTCAAGGCCGCCATCCATCCACCGGAGGGGAATGCCACGTGCGCAAGTCGTTTCTGTTCACCAGCGAGTCCGTGTCTGAGGGGCACCCGGACAAGGTCTGCGATCGTATTTCCGATGAGGTCGTCGATCTGTTCTTTCGCGAAGGGCCGAACGCCGGGGTCGATCCCTGGCAGTTGCGCGTGGCGTGCGAGACGCTGGCGACCACCAACCAGGTCGTGATCGCCGGTGAGACGCGCGGTCCCAGCAGCATCACCAGGGACTGGGTGGCGCACACCGCCCGCATGGCCATCAAGGACATCGGCTACGAGCAGGACGGGTTCCACTGGAACACCTGCGATATCAAGGTGCTGCTGCACGGCCAGTCGGCGGACATCGCCCAGGGCGTTGACAGCGGCGGCAACAAGGACGAGGGCGCCGGCGACCAGGGCATCATGTTCGGCTACGCCTGCCAGGATACGCCCGAGCTGATGCCGGCGCCGCTCTACTACAGCCACCTGATCCTCCGCCTGATCGCCGAGGCGCGCCATTCCGGCAAGGAGGCGGTGCTCGGCCCCGACTCCAAGAGCCAGGTGACGGTGCGCTACGAGAACGGCAAGCCGGTCGCCGCCACGCAGATCGTGGTCTCGCACCAGCATCTGGTGGCGGCTATGACCTCCAACCAGGTGCGCGAGCTGGTAGAGCCCTACGTGAGGAAGGCGTTGCCCGAGAGCTGGATCACCAAGGATACGGTCTGGCACGTCAACCCGACCGGCAAGTTCTACATCGGCGGCCCCGACGGCGACACCGGCCTCACGGGCCGCAAGATCATCGTCGACACCTACGGTGGTGCCGCCCCGCACGGCGGCGGCGCCTTCTCCGGCAAGGACCCGACCAAGGTTGACCGCTCGGCCGCCTATGCCGCGCGCTACCTGGCGAAGAACGTGGTGGCGGCGGGCCTGGCGGACAGCTGCGTGATCCAGCTCGCCTACGCCATCGGCGTCTCCAAGCCGCTGTCCATCTACGTCAATGTCGCCGACAACCCGCACGGCATCGACGTGGCCAAGCTCGAGGAAGTGCTGGGCGAGCTGGTGGACCTCTCCCCGCGCGGCATTCGCAAGCACCTTGACCTGAACAAGCCGATCTATGCCCGCACCTCGGCCTACGGCCATTTCGGCCGCCAGCCCGACACCGACGGCGGCTTCTCGTGGGAGCGGACCGACCTCGTCGACGCGCTGAAGTCGGCGATGAAGTAGCACGCTGTGCGGGGTCCGACCCTGCGGGTCTGACCCCATGGCACAAGGACCGTTCAAGCAAGCGGTCAGACCCGCAGGGTCCGGCCCATCAGCTGTGTCATGAACGATCGTCGTCGAAAAGGGGCGGACCTTGAGCAGCGACGCAAGCTGATTGCCTTCGACGCCGAGACTTGGCACGCGCTGCAGCTCCTCGGCAAGGACACCATGAAGTCGCTGCAGGAGCTGGCCGACGAGGCCTTTGCCGATCTCCTGCGCAAGCACGGCCGCCCCCTCACGCTCAAGCAGGCCCTGCGCGACAGCGCCCGGCGCCTGCCCGCCAATGACGATGCGAGGGAGAAGGCCAAGGGGCGGCGGAGCTGACCTGGCTCACGCCGCAAAGCCCGCGGCGGCGAGCTCGGAGATGCGCACGAACATGGCGCGCTTGGGGTCCGTCGGCAGATCCTCGAAGTGGAAGCGGGCATAGAAGGCGCGCACGCCGTCATCGAGGGGATGGGTAATGACAGCGTAGCTGCCGACATGGTCGGCAGCGGCGACAGCACTGCGCAGTGCAAAGGCCAGAAGCGATTTGGCGTGGCCTTGTCCCTGGTGGGTGGTAACGACGGCGAGCTGGCCCAGCAAAGTGACCGTAATCGGATCAGGCTTGTTGCGGCGATGCGCCTTGGGCAGGAATCCGCGCTCGATCTGCGCGGCCGTCAGGCTCACATAGCCAACGATCATTCCAGCGTCTGCGTCGCAAATGACGTTGGTCCGCGAGATGCCCGATGCGTGACTCGCCCAGGCATGACGCTGGAACCAGGTGTTGAGGGCGGGCCGGCCGCAGTCGAACGCGGCGCGATCATCGTCGGCTTTGAGCGGGCGTGGGGGCGTTACCGCACCCACGTCGGCTTGGCCTTGGCGAGTGCAGCGAGCTGCAGCAGCGACTTGGGCTTGCGCGGCTTCGCCTTGACCCAAGTTTCAATCTGGTCCCAGCGCTCAATGTCATACGTGTGTGTCCGCCACAACAAGGTCGATCCTGGGCGCTTGACCCCGATGCTCAGCCAGTTCAACAAGCCGCTGCAGCGCTCCATCGTCCATTGCAAGATGACAGACCAATCCCAATCGGAAGACCTTCGCAGCTATGGCCGCCGCCGCGCGCGGGCGCCGAGCGCCCGGCAGCAGGCGTTATGGCAGCACGTCCTGCCCCGCGTTGCGATTCCGCAGGATCATAAGGCGCTGGCCCGCCCCGCAGAGCTGTTCACCCCGCCCGTACGCGACGTCTGGCTGGAGATCGGCTTCGGCGGCGGCGAGCATCTTGTCTGGCAGGCGAAGGCACACCCGCATGTCGGCCTGATCGGCTGCGAGCCCTTCGAGGACGGCGTCATCAAGGTGCTCGGCGTCATTGAGCAGGACCGGCTACCCAACATCAGGGTTTGTGCCGACGATGCCCGTCCGCTGCTGCGCGAGCTGCCGGCGGAGAGCCTCAGCCGGGTGTTCATCCTGTTTCCGGACCCTTGGCCCAAGAAACGCCACCACAAGCGCCGCATCGTCTCGGCCCCCACCCTGGCCGAGATTGCCCGTGTCCTGCGGCCTGGCGGGGAGCTGCGCATCGCCACCGATGTCAGCGCCTATGCCGCTGTCATCCTTGATGTGGCGGTGCACAACGCCGAGCTGCGCTGGACAGCCGGGCGGCCCTCCGATTGGCGCATTCGGCCGCCGGACTGGCCGCAGACCCGCTACGAGGCGAAAGCGATTGCGGCCGGCCGGCGTTGCTACTACTTCCGCTTTGTCCGTGTTTGAGAGGCGGTTTTGCCATTCTGGTATACCAGTGCGACAATATTTACACTCCTTGCTTGCCAAACACGCATATCTCGCCTATCCTTTGGACGCTCATGATCATCTCAACTCTGAGAGTGGGCCCTTGGGGTCCGCTCTTTTTGTTTTGTTTGACGCTTTGAGCGAGCGGGTCCCATTGCCAGATCTGGAGAAGGTGAGGCACGTGAGCGGCACGGTTTCCGATGCGCGCTTTGTCACTGAGACCGGAGTTGCAGCAGATATTGCGGCTCTGGTAGAGCCGGCGCTGACTGAAATGGGTTTTCGCCTCGTCCGCGTCGTCATCTCCGGCCGCGACGGGACAACGCTGCAGATCATGGCCGAGCGGCCCGATGGCACCATGACGGTGGAGGATTGCGCCGAGGTCTCGCGCCAGCTTTCGCCGCTGCTTGATGCCCACGACCCGATCCACGGCCACTATATGCTGGAAATTTCTTCACCCGGGATCGACAGGCCCCTGGTCAGGGCATCGGATTTCGTGGCATGGGCAGGACACGAGGCGCGGGTCGAGACCAGAGAGCCGATCGACGGGCGTCGCCGGTTCCGCGGCCTGCTCAACGGGCTCGATGGCGCCGAGGTGCAGCTGGAGGTGCCGGCGGACCAGGGCGGTCCGGAGGTCAAGGTGCCAGTCGGCTCGATCTCGGAGGCACGGCTCGTTCTGACGGACGAGCTCATACGCGACACGCTCAGACGCACCAAGAAGGCGGTGGAGGCGGCAAAGGCCGGGCTCCCGCCGGCGGAGGCGCCCCCTGAGGCGGACCCCGCGTCTGAGTCGAAATAGGAGGATGCCATAGCAATGGCGCAAGTAGGCGTGAGCGCAAACCGGCTGGAGCTCCTGCAGATTGCAGAGGCGGTGGCGCGCGAGAAGTCGATTGATCGCACGATCGTCATCGAGGCGATGGAGGACGCCATCACCAAGGCGGCCAAGTCGCGCTACGGGGCCGAGAATGACATCCGCTGCGAGATCAACCCGCGCACCGGCGAAACCAAGCTGACGCGCGTCATGACTGTCGTGGAAGATGTCGAGAACGATTCCACCCAGATCAATCTGGCCGATGCCAGGCGCCGCAAACGGGATGCGGAGATCGGGGAGGAGCTTACCGAGACGCTGCCGCCGTTGGATTTCGGCCGCGTGGCGGCGCAGAACGCCAAGCAGGTCATCGTGCAGAAGGTGCGCGAGGCCGAGCGCGAGCGGCACCATAACGAGTACAAGGACCGCGTCGGCGAGATCGTCAACGGCACCGTCAAGCGCGTCGAATATGGCAACGTCATTGTCGATCTCGGCCGCGCCGAAGGCATCATCCGCCGCGACGAGATGATCCCGCGCGAGAACGTGCGCCTGGGCGATCGCATCCGCGCCTACATCTACGATGTGCGCCGCGAGCAGCGCGGCCCGCAGATCTTCCTTTCGCGGGCGCGGCCCGAGTTCATGTCGCTGCTGTTCAAGCAGGAGGTGCCGGAGATCTACGACGGCATCGTCGAGATCAAGTCGGTGGCTCGCGATCCCGGCTCCAGGGCCAAGATCGCCGTCATCTCCAAGGATTCCTCGATCGACCCGGTCGGCGCCTGCGTCGGCATGCGCGGCGCGCGCGTGCAGGCGGTGGTGGCCGAGCTGCAGGGCGAGAAGGTCGACATCATCCAGTGGAACCAGGACGCGGCGACGTTCATCGTCAACGCCCTGGCCCCCGCCGAGGTGACTAAGGTGGTGCTCGACGAGGAGTCCAACCGCATCGAGGTGGTGGTGCCCGAGAGCCAGCTCTCGCTCGCCATTGGTCGCCGCGGCCAGAACGTGCGGCTGGCCTCCCAGCTCACCGGCTGGGACATCGACATCATGACCGAGCAGGAGGAGTCGGAGCGGCGCCAGAAGGAGTTCACCGAGCGCTCGCAGCTGTTCATGGAGGCGCTCGACGTCGACGAGGTGATCGCCCAGCTGCTCGCTACCGAGGGCTTCGAGACGGTACAGGAGGTGGCGTTCGTCGAGTCCTCCGAGATCGCTCACATCGAGGGTTTCGATGAGGATACCGCCAGCGAGATCCAGACCCGTGCGCGCGAGTTCCTGGAGAAGCAGGAGGCAGAGCGCGAGGCCCGGCGCAAGGAGCTCGGCGTGGCCGACGAACTCAAGGAGGTGCCGGGTGTGACCACCGCCATGCTGGTGGCCTTCGGCGAGAACGACATGAAGACGGTCGAGGATCTGGCCGGCGCCGTCCCCGACGATCTCGTCGGCTGGACCGAGCGTCCCAAGGAGCGGGATGCCGAGCCCGTCCGCCACAAGGGCGTGCTCGATGGTTTCGAGGTCGGCCGCAAGGAGGCCGAGGAGCTGATCATGGCAGCGCGGGTTGCCGCCGGCTGGGTGACCGAGGAGGAGCTGGAGAAGGCCAAGGCCGACCAGGCGGCGGCTGCCGCCGCCGCCGAGGCGGCGAAAGCTGCCCCTGAGGCTACAGTCGCGGCCAAGGCCTAAGGGCCATGCCAGGGGACAAGACAAAGCGCGATGCGTGCGACGACGACGGCAAGCAGGGATGACACGGGCAGGCGCGATTGCGCCGCGCCCCTGCGTCTTTGTGCCGTCACGCGAACGCAACGATCTGTTGAGGATCTCGTGCGCTTTGTCTTGGGGCCGGACGGCACCATCGTGCCGGATCTGGCACGGCGCCTGCCCGGGCGAGGGGTCTGGGTGGAGGGGCGGCGGCAAATCCTGGCGGACGCGGTGCGCCGCAAGGTGTTCGCGCGCAGCCTGCAGCAGGCGGTCGATGTGCCGGGGGATCTCCCCGAGCAGGTTGAGCGCCTGATGGTCAGACGGCTGGCCGAGGCGATCAGCCTGGCGAACAAGGCCGGTCTGCTGGTCACGGGATTTGCGAAAGTCGAGGACCTGATCGCGCAAGGGCGCGCGGCTGTCCTCATCCATGCTGCTGACGGTGCGGCTGATGGCTCCGCCAAGCTGTCGCGCAAGCTTCAGGCCATTGCTGGCCCGGAGGCCGCTTTGCAGGCCACTGTCACAGAATTGCCAGGCCTGCAATTGGATTTGGCCATAGGCCGGTCAAATGTGGTACATGCTGCGGCGTCCGGGGGCGGCGCCGCTCAGAGGATATTGCAGGAGGCACAGCGCCTCCGGCGGTACCGCTCGGGAGACCCCCAGCCAGTTTCGGATCCGAACACAGGACGTGCATGAGCGAGTCTAAGGAAGCCAACGATAAGACTCTTAGCGTGGGACAGCGCAAGCCATTGAGCTTGAAGCGGACGGTTGAGTCTGGTCACGTCAAGCAGAGCTTCAGCCACGGCCGCTCGAAATCGGTGGTGGTGGAGAAGAAGAAGAAGCGCACCATCTCCGCACCGGGCGAGGACGGCCACGGCGACGAGTTCGACCGGCGCCTGTCGAGCGGCGAGATGGACGCGCGCCGTCGCGCCCTGGAGCAGGCGAAGGAGCGCGAGGAGCAGGAGCGCGCGGCTGCCGCCGAGAGAGCGGAGCGCGAGGCTGAGCGTGCCCGCGAGGAAGAGGCTGCCCGCAAGGCGGCCGAGGCGGAGGCCGCCGCAAAGGCTGCCGCGCTGCTCAAGGAGCAGGCCGCAGCCGCGCCGGCGACAGAGAGCACCCGGGCTACACCCGCTGCGGCTACTCCGCCCGCTGGGACGAAGGCGCCGGCCGGCACTGGCGCCGTGCCCGCACGGCAGACCTCGCCGCAAGAGCCGGTTGCGGCCAAGCCGCCACCGCCGCGCGCCGGTCCGATCATCGTTGTGCCATCGGCCGACAAGCCGCGAACAGACGTGCGTCGTCCCGAGGCTGGGGCCAAGCGCAAGCTTGACGAGCAGGCCGAGCCCGAGGAAGAGGCGCGCAGCTCCGCCAGCAAGAAGGGCGGCAAGGGCGGCGTCAAGGTCGCCAAGACGCCCGTCCGCGGCCCCGGCGAGCAGCGCGAGCGCGGCAAGCTCACCATCAACAATGCCTTCGACGAGGCCCAGCGGCAGCGTTCGCTGGCTTCGCTGCGGCGCCGGCGCGAGCGCGAGAAGCTGAAGCAAGCCGGTATCCAGCAGCCGAGGGACAAGGTGATGCGCGAGGTGATTATCCCGGAAGCGATCACCATCCAGGATCTCGCCAACCGCATGACCGAGCGCGCCGTTGACGTCATCAGGCTGCTGATGGGGCAGGGCGCGATGCACAAGATCAACGACGTGATCGACGCCGACACGGCCGAGCTGATCGTGCGCGAGTTCGGCCATACGCCCAAGCGCGTGGCCGAGTCTGACGTGGAGGAAGGCTTTACCGGTACGGCCGATGCGGACGAGGACCAGCTGCCGCGCGCGCCGGTGGTCACCATCATGGGCCACGTTGACCACGGCAAGACGTCGCTGCTCGACGCCATCCGCTCGACCAACGTCGCCGAGGGCGAGGCCGGTGGCATCACCCAGCACATCGGCGCCTACCAGGTGTCGGCGCCGAGCGGCCAGGAGATCACCTTCATCGACACGCCGGGCCACGAGGCGTTCACCGCCATGCGTGCGCGCGGCGCCAAGGTGACGGACATCGTCGTGCTGGTGGTGGCGGCCGACGACGGCGTCATGCCGCAGACGGTGGAGGCGATCAATCACGCCAAGGCCGCCGAGGTGCCGATCATCGTCGCCATCAACAAGATGGACAAGCCCGGCGCCGATCCGACCCGTGTCCGCACGGACCTGCTCCAGCACGAGGTGATCGTCGAGAGCATGTCCGGCGAGACGCTGGAGGTGGAGGTCTCGGCCCTGAAGCGGACCGGCGTCGACAGGCTGCTGGAGCAGATCCTGCTGCAGGCCGAGCTGCTCGACCTCAAGGCCAATCCGAACCGCTCGGCCGAAGGCGTCATCATCGAGGCCAAGCTGGAGCGCGGGCGCGGCCCGGTCGGCACCGTGCTGGTGCAGCGCGGCACGCTCAAGATCGGCGATATCATCGTCGCCGGCACGGCCTGGGGCCGCGTGCGTGCCCTGATCGACGACCGTGGCGAGCCGGTCACGTCCGCCGGGCCATCGGTGCCGGTGGAGATCCTGGGCTTCGATTCCGCCCCCGAGGCCGGCGATCCGTTCGCCGTCGTCGAGAATGAGGCACGCGCCCGCGATCTCACCGACTACCGCATGCGCAAGCGGCGTCAGACGCTTGGTGCGGCGGGCAGCGGCCGCACGCTCGAGCAGATGATGCAGCAGCTCAAGGAGAGCGGACGCCAGGAGTTCCCGCTGCTGATCAAGGGCGACGTGCAGGGTTCGGTCGAGGCCATCGTCGGAGCCCTGCGCAAGCTCGGAACTGACGAGGTGGAGGCGCGCATCATCCACGCCGGCGTCGGCGGCATCACCGAGTCCGATATCGCGCTCGCCGGTGCCTCCAAGGCGGTGGTGCTGGGCTTCAACGTGCGCGCCAATGTGCAGGCCAAGACGGCGGCCGATCAGACCGGCGTCGAGATCCGCTACTATAACATCATCTACGATCTGGTGGATGACGTGAAGGCGGCCATGTCCGGCCTGCTGGCTCCGGCGATCCGCGAGGTGTTCCTCGGCAACGCCAGGATCCTGGAGGTGTTCAACATCTCCAAGATCGGCAAGGTTGCCGGTTGCCGCGTTACCGATGGCCGGGTGGAGCGCGGTGCCAAGGTGCGCCTGATCCGCGACAACGTCGTCATCCACGAGGGCACGCTGTCAACGCTGAAGCGCTTCAAGGATGAGGTGAAGGAGGTGCCGGCCGGCCAGGAATGCGGCATGGCCTTCGCCAACTATCAGGACATCCGCGCCGGCGACGTGATCGAGTGCTACAACGTCGAGACGATCCAGCGGACTCTGTAACGCGGTTCTGGGTCAGACCCTGCGGGTCTGACCCAGTGTAGCGGCCTTCTCAGTGCAGGCTTCGGCCATTGAAGTCTGAAACCATGGTGCTGCCTCTTGCAGGCCAGCACGCCAAGTCTATTCGAGAACGTGGAGACATGGGGTCAGACCCGCAGGGTCCGACCCCGAGCGAGCCGAACACCGCTGCACCATGGCCCACCGCCACACGCATTCGAATCGCAAGTCCGGCTCGTCGCATGCTGGCCCCTCGCAGCGCCAGCTGCGCGTCGGCGAGCTCATCCGCCATGCCATGGCCGAGATGCTCACCCGCGGCGAGATCCACGACGACGTGCTCGCCGAGCACGTCGTGACGGTCTCCGAGGTGCGGATGTCTCCCGATCTGCGGCTTGCCACCGTCTACATCATGCCGCTCGGTGGCAAGGATCTGGGGCCGGTGCTGGATGCGTTGGATCGCAAGCGCAAATACATCCGCGGCGAGATCGCCCACGCGATCAACCTCAAGTTCGCGCCCGACGTACGCTTCATGGCCGATGACACCTTCGACGAGGCGCAGCGCATGGACGCCATCTTCCGCTCGCCCAAGGTGGCCCAGGACATCGAAAAATCGTAGGGCGGATGAGCGAGCGCAGGGCGCGTAATCCGTCGCTGAACGTCATGTCTGGCGTTGAGTGGCGATTGCGCGGTTCGCGCTAATCCGCCCCACAAACCTGTAAAGAAAGACGCGAATGACACGCCGCAAGAAGGGCAAGCCCGTAAACGGCTGGCTGGTGCTGGACAAGCCGGTCGGCATGACGTCCACGCAGGCGGTCGGCACCGTACGGCGGATCTTCAATGCCCAGAAGGCCGGGCACGCCGGCACGCTCGACCCACTCGCCACCGGCATCCTGCCGATCGCGCTCGGCGAGGCCACCAAGACGGTTCCCTATGCCGTCGACGGACAGAAGGAATACCGCTTCACCGTGCGCTGGGGCGTTGAGACCGACACCGACGACGCCGAGGGCCGCCCGGTGGCGACCAGCGATGCACGCCCGGACCGCCCGACCATAGAGGCGGTGCTCCCGCGCTTCATCGGTGCCATCCTCCAGACGCCGCCGGCCTTCTCCGCCGTCAAGATCGCCGGCGAGCGCGCCTATGACTTGGCCCGCGCCGGCGAGGCAGTGGAACTGGCGCCGCGGCCGGTCGAGATCGACGCCCTCGCCATCGTCGACTGCCCCGACGCCGATACCACGGAGTTCGCCGCCGAGTGCGGTCGCGGCACCTATGTTCGCGCGCTCGCCCGCGACATGGGCCGCGCGCTCGGCTGCCGCGGCCACGTTATTGCGCTCAGGCGCACGCGCGTCGCCTCGTTCATCGAAGCGGAGGCTGTTACCATCGACGAGCTGCATGCCGCGGGAGCCGAGCAGGATTCCACGGGGCTGCAGTCGTTCCTGCGTCCGGTCGAGACGGCGCTTGCCGATCTGGCCGTGCTGCGCGTCACCCGCGAGGAGACGGTCCGCCTGCTGCGCGGCCAACCGGTTCTGGTCCGCGGCCACGAGCTGCCCGCGCCGGGGCCCGCCTATGCAACCTGCAAGGGCCACCTCGTGGCTCTCGGCCTGATCGAGAAGGGCGAGCTCCGCCCCACCCGCATTTTCAACCTCGGATAGGGCTGCGGCTGATCCGTCGAAGGCGGGGCGCGGCCTCACTTCCCGAGCACGGGTTGAAGCGAAGCCAGCGGCTTCGCCTTTCAGCACACCTCGCAGCCGTTGCTGCGCACCTCGGCGGCGAATTTCTCGATCTCGGACATCAGGTTGTCCGGCGCGCCGGGAATGCCGTTGTGGCCGATGATGAAGAGCGGCGTTCCGGCCACCCCCAGCGCATTGGCAAGCGCGCGGGTATCGTCGATCTGCTTGGCCGTCGCTGCCGAGGCCGCATCCGCCTTGAGACGGTCGATGTCGAGGCCGAGCTTGCGTGCCAGCTCGATCCCCGTTGCCTCGTTCGCCTTGCCCTTGCTCGTCATCAGCGCCCCGTGCATCTCGGCGAACTTGCCCTGCCGCGCCGCGGCAAGGGCGAGCCTGGCCACCGCCTCGGAGTCCTTGCCGAAGCTGGCGATATCCTTGTTGACGATGCGCGTGTCCGGGTGCTTGGCGATGAAGGCCGTCAGGTCGGCGTGCACCTTGCGGCAATAAGGGCAGTTGTAGTCGTAGAACTCGACGATCGTGATCTTGGCATCGGCCGCGCCCAGGATCGGCGAGCCGCCCTGGTAGAGCTTCTCGCTGTAGGACTTGAGCACGTACTTGTTCTGCTCCAGCTGCTCCTCGCGCTCGGCCTTCTGCAGCGCCTCCCGAATGACCTTCGGGTTCTTCATGATGTAGTCGTGGATGGCTTTCTCCAGCTCGCTCGCACTGGTCCCGCTGTCGGCGCTGGCAATGGATGGCGGGATAAAAGCCGCCGCTGCCGACATCAACGTGCCAGCCAGCAGGCGGCGCATTCCTCTCAAGCTCATGTTCACCTCGCGACGCGGTCGGTTATTCTTCGGGATCTGAGGCCAAGGGCACTTGCGGGTCAAGCCCATGGACTTGAACGCAGGGACATGCGCGCCTACGCAACCGGCTCCAGCCCCAGGCAATAGAGCAG
>DASURA010000222.1:0-9043 GCA_036280295.1 Hyphomicrobiaceae bacterium | reverse complement strand
CCTTTCGGAGGATGCGGCCCAGGTGGTCGTGCCAGGCGCCGAGGGCGAGTTCACGGCGTTGGCCGGCCATTCTCCCGTCGTGTCGACGCTGCGGCCGGGCGTGGTGGATGCCACCCTTGGCGACGGCCGCAGGATGCGCGTGTTCGTCAAAGGCGGCATCGCCGAGGTGGACGCCGAGCGGCTGATTGTGCTGGCCGAGCGTGCCTTCGACATTGCAACCATCGATGCGGCCGGCGTGGCCGCCGAGCTGCAGACGGCAGAGGCCGAGCTCGCCGCCGCCACCACCGATGCCGCCAGGCTCGCAGCCAACTCGGCCATCGAGCGCCTGCGCGCATTACAGCGCTGAGATGGGCTGCGCGCGGCGCACGCAGCGCGTGATCGGCCGATGGTGCAGGAAGGCAGCCCGGATCAGGGCGGTAGACTGCAGCCCGCGAAATCCGACCTGGGCGTTGCTCTGCCGGGCTGGTGCGAATACCGCGACAGCTGCCCCGCAATCGTTTGAAGTCCTGTGTCCGGAGCTGTGTCGTCCGCAGCGGTTCCCTTTCCGCCCAGGCTGAGCGCCCTGCCCGCCACGACAGAACCGCGGGTCGCCCCCTCGGCTGCAGGAATGGCGCCCTCCCATCGGCGGCCGGATTGCGATAAAAAGCACAGGCCACCTCCTGGCAGGCCACCTGCGGCTACAGCACATGACCAACAAGCTCCTCGACGATTGCTTCGCCCACGATAAGAAGCGCCTGCGTCATGGCGAGGCACTGTCGCTCCTGAAACAGCGCGTCAATCCCGTGGCGGGCCTGGAGAGGGTGCCCCTCACCGAAACGGCGGGGCGCATCCTGGCCGAGAATGCGGTGGCGCCGCGGCCGGTTCCGGCTCACACCAATGCTGCCGTTGACGGCTATTCCTTCGCATTCGGCGACTACGAAGCCAGCGGCGGCAAGCTGCCGGTGGAGGGGCGCGCCACGGCGGGGCATCGCCTGGCGCTGGCGCCGGCACCGGGGCGGGCTGCGCGCATCTTTACTGGCGCGGTCATACCCCAGGGTCACGACACCGTCGTCATGCAGGAGGACGTGGCGGAGAGCACGGCCGACGGTCGCGCCGTGGTGACGGTTCCCCCAGGCCTCAAGCGCGGCGCCAACGTGCGCCAAGCGGGTGAGGATCTGCAGGCCGGTGCCACCTTGCTGGCCGCCGGCTCGGTGTTGCGCCCGCAGGACATCGCCGCATTGGCATCGATCGGCATGGCCGAGGTTGCCTGCCGCGCCCGCCTCAACATCGCCGTCATCTCCACCGGCGACGAGGTGGTGCGGCCGGGCGCTGAGTTTTCGGAGGGCTTGGTCTACGACGCCAACGCACCGATGCTGCAGGCCCTGGTTGCCTCCGCGGGGGCGCTGCCCACCGATCTTGGCGTCCTTCCGGACGATCCCGAGCAGATCCGCCACAAGCTTGCCGCCGCCGCACGGGACTACGATGCCGTCATCCTCTCAGGCGGCGCCAGCCGTGGCGAGGAGGACCATGTCGTCGCGGCCCTGGATGCCCTTGGCAAGCGCCATTTGTGGCAGCTGGCCATCAAGCCGGGCCGGCCCATGTCGTTCGGGCAGATCGGCGACTGCGTGGTGCTTGGCTTGCCCGGCAATCCGGTTGCCGTATTCGTCTGCTTCCTGCTCTATGCTTGGCCGCTCATTCGGCGCATGGGTGGCTCCGAATGGCCTGAGCCGCATCGCTATCGGCTGCCGGCGCTGTTCGCGTTCCCCGGCCGCAAGCCCGGCCGGCGTGAGTTCTGGCGGGGTACTCTCAAGGAGACGCCGCATGGGCTGGCGGTGGACAAGTTCGCGCGCGACGGCTCGGGGCTGATCTCGGGCCTGCGCGTCGCCGACGGCCTCATCGACATCCCGGAGGATGCCGCCGACGTGCAGCCGGGCGATCGGGTGGCGTTCATCCCATTCAGCGAGTACGGCATTGTTGGCAAATGACGCGCCCTGTTGCGATCTGTGCAGACAGGTCGGCATAAATTACAGTTTTTCTGCCATCAGGGCTTGCGCGTTCACGGTTTGTCTGCAATAATTGCATATGACCGATGACCTCGAGATCGACTTTGCCCAGCCCCTGGAAGCGCTCAACGAGGCGCTCAGGGATCTCCGCAGCGAGATGCTCGGCCAACGCGCCTTGCTGATGAAGGCGATTGATCAGGGCCACGCCCTCGAGCGCCACGTTGAATTCCGGCTGCTGGCGATCAAGCGTCTCGGTGAGGTCAAGGACGATCTGGAACTGACCATCCGCCGCGAGATGATATGTCTGGTCGGTGAGCTCGATGGCAAAGGGGCGTGAAAGCGTATGGGCTATATGTGTGGAGAGGAAACGCCGACGCCCAGGTCTGCGCTTCGCCGCGGAAGACACCAGGCAGGCGTTACTGAATTGGCGGCTGCAAGACCGGCAAACGGTCGTAGCCAGGAAACATCGAGGAGACGGGGCCTGCTCATCACGCTCTCTCGGCCAGGACACCCGGGATGAGAGCAGGGCCAGCCGGCACGGCGTGGCTCCGGTCTGGCAAGATTAGACGTCAGCGCAGATCGCACCCATTGAATGTATCGGGCCTGCGCTCACTCTCGACCCGATACACGCCGCCTCACGCTGACGGAGACAACTCGCATGGGCCCACTTGCCGGATACCGCATCATCGAGATGGCCGGCATCGGCCCGGCGCCGTTCGCGGCGATGCTGCTGGCGGACATGGGGGCGGAGGTGATCCGGGTGGACCGGCGCGAGGCGGCGGACCTGGGCCTGCCGGGGCGCGAGCCCAGGTTTGACGTGCTGCACCGCGGGCGGCGCTCGATTGCTGTCGATGTAAAGGCGGAGGCTGGGCGCGAACTCGTCAAGCGGCTGGCCCGCAAGGCCGACGCGCTGATCGAGGGCTTCCGGCCGGGCGTGATGGAGCGGTTGGGGCTCGGTCCGGATGCGCTCCTTGCCGCGAATCCCAAGCTGGTCTTTGGCCGCATGACCGGCTTCGGCCAGGACGGGCCGCTGGCGCCGGCCGCCGGGCACGACATCGACTATATCGCCCTTGCCGGCGTGCTGCACGCCATCGGCCGCAAGGGCGAGGCGCCGGTGCCGCCGTTGAACCTGGTCGGCGATTTCGGGGGCGGCGGCATGCTGCTGGCGTTCGGCGTGGTGTGCGCGCTGCTGGAGGCGCAACGCTCCGGCAAGGGGCAGGTGGTCGACGCCGCCATGATCGACGGCTCCGCCATCCTGATGGCGCTGACGTACGGCCTCTACGCCCAGGGCATCTGGCAGGACGAGCGCGGCGTCAACGTGCTCGACACCGGCGCGCCGTGGTACGACACCTATCAGACCAGCGACGGCAAGTGGCTTGCCGTCGGTGCCATCGAGAAGCGCTTCTACGAGGCGTTCGTCGCCGGACTGGGGCTCGATGCGAGCACGCTGCCCAGCCAACACGACCGTGCCGGCTGGCCGGAGCTGCGCCACCGCTTCGCCGAGGCCATTGCCGGCAGGACCCGCGACGAGTGGGAGGGCCTCTTCGCTGGCACGGATGCGTGCGTCGCCCCGGTGCTGGGCTTGGGCGAGGTGGCCCAGCATTCGCACAATGCCGCCCGCGGCACGTTCGTGACGCGCGACGGCGTGCTGCAGCCGGCGCCGGCGCCACGCTTCTCGCGCACGGTGCCGGAGATGGGCCCGGCACCGCGGCCGCTGGGTGCCGATACCGATGCCGTGCTGGCTGACGTCGGGCTCACCGAGGAGGAGATTGCGACGTTGCGGAAGGATGGGGTGATTGGTGTGGCGTAGGGTGCAATAAGCGCAAGCGCATTGCGCCGTGTCCGCCCATCCCGGTGCAATGTGCGCGCTCCGCTCGCGTATTGCACCCTACGCTGCCCGCAGCCAGCGCTCCAACACCGCGACAACGTGCTCCCGCTCGCTCTCGGCCAGCTCATGCCCCGCCGGAATGCCGTGCCACTTGGCGAGGCAGGCGCGGCAGCAGGTGGCGGTGGCGTGCTGGGCGACGAAAACGGGATGACCACGGAACGGAGTCTGCCGGCCGTCATTGGCGGGCTCGGCGGGCGCCAGCCGCTTGTCAACAAAATCGCGGGTGTGCTGCAGGATGACGGCGACGCCCTTGCGCTCCAGGTATGCTCTGTCGGCCGCATTGAGACGAAAGCGCCGTCGGAACGCGGATTTTGCGAGGGCCGCGAAGACGCGGTCGATGTCGCGCATGGCCAGCCATAGCGTAGGGTGCAAATAGGTACCGCGCATTGCACCGATGAACCGCAACCGCCCTGCGACCGGCCACTACGGTGCAACGCGGCTGCGCCTTGCTGCACTCTACACCGCCGCCTCACGAGCTCGACGACACCGCCCTGAGCCGCTGGCGCGAGAAGGCGCGCTCGATCCGGCTCACCTGCGCCTGCACCGGGCTTGCCAGCACCGCGTCGACAGCGGCCTCCAGCCCATCGGGATGCTGGATCTTGACCTGCATGGCCTGATCGAGCCGGACGATGCGGTCGTTGAGGGCGAAGCTGGCGACGATCAGCGAGCGCAGGCCCTCGGGCAGGGTGTGGAAGTCCTTGACGTGGGAGATCCGCCCCGGCTCGGTCAGTGATACGCTGATCAGCTTGCGCCGCATCACCTGAGGGCTGATCTTGCCCTCCTTGTGGTCACGACGGATCATCAGCCACGACGCCAGCTGCAGGAGGCGCTTGGTGAGGCGCATGCTCTCGTTGGCGTAGAGCATCGCCGCCGGTGCCGGCAGCGCCTTCGCCTCCTTGCGGCCCGGCCCATCCAGATAGGCCGCCGTGCGCTCGACCAGCGCCATCCCTTCCCGGAAGATCGCATCGAATTGGTCGGAGGCGGCGAAGCGCTCGCCGAACGAGATGGTGACGCCCGCCGCGTGCGCCCCGTGCCTCGTGAAGACACCCATGCCACAACCTCACACGCCCGCTGCCTTGAAGGCGCCTTAAGAGTCAACCCGATGTCGCCTGATGCCCGCAAACATTGCAGGCGTCGGTTAACAACTCGCCAAATGCTGGCGGAAAAAGTTGTCCGGATCTAGGCCGTTGTTGCGCATATGCAACGACGCAAGAACAATTTCTACCGCGAACGGGGGCTCGCGCCTCCTGGCCGCAGCGCAAACCCGCGATCGGTGCCGCGACCGGGATCACCCGACCCGAGTTTACCGCCCCCCTCCGCGACGCAAATCATCCGATCGCGGTCAATGGCGCGGCCATGACGACGGCCGTCCCGGATCATCCCGATATCCCCCTGACGGCCGATTGCCTTGAGGCTCCCGATGAGCTGCGACGTGGTGCCCGGAAGCTTGCAGCGCGCGGTGGCTACGGCTTGGTCCTCGGCCGTGCAAGATCAGGCTGGCATGGGACGTCTGGAGAGCATAAGATCCGACCATACTTATCCGGATTACCTCGCAACGGACGCGGACCTCGTATCGGCAGAAAACGGAGCAGCATAAGGATGTTAAGCGATGAGGCGTATCGCCACCGCCCTGCAGCTTGCCACCGCCATCCTCACAAGCGCGACTGCCTGCGCCGGCGCCGTTGGGGCGCAGGCCATGCGAGACATGTCGATCCTCACCGGGGCTGACGGCGGGACCTATCATCGCTTCGGCCGGGACATCGCCACCGTGCTGAAGAAGGTCTGCCGCGCCGATCTCGATGTGCGGCCGTCACAGGGCTCGCTGGAGAACCTCGACCGGCTGCAGAACGAGCCGTTCGCCCAGCTCGCCATCGTCCAGCAGGACGTGCTCGATTACGTTCTCCTCAACAAGGGGCGCAGCCCGACCGTCAAGAAATATGTCGACAGCTTCCGGTATGTGCTGCCGCTCTACCGCGAGGAGGTGCATATCGTCGTCCGCCGCGGTGCCGGCATCGCCACGCTCGCCGATCTCGCCGGCAAGAGCGTCGCCGTCGGCGAGACGGGCAGCGGCACCAATCTCACGGCAACCGTGCTCCTCATCAATACCGGTCTCAGCCGGCGCCTCAAGGCGGCGCTGGAGATCGGGCCACGCGAGGGCATCCTGCGACTGCTCGGCCTGGAAGGCGGCGTGCCGGTGGACGCCCTGTTCTACGTCGCCGGCCAGCCGGTGCCCCTGCTTTCGGGCGGCGATCCGCGCATCACGCCGGACCGTCTGGGGCAGCTCTCGCTGGTGGCGATTCCAAAGAGCCCGGTGCCGCGCCTGTACGCGGCGGCGCGCTTCACGCCCGAGACCTACAACTGGCTCGACCGGCCGGTCGATACGATTTCGGTTCGAGCGGTGCTGATCACATATAACTATAAGGGCGGACAGTGCGACAACGTCGCCATGACGGAGCGGCTGATCAAGGATCAGCTGGAGGAGCTGCAGCGGTTCGGCCACCCGAAATGGCAGCACGTGAACGTCGACGCCGCGGTGGACGGCTGGCAGCGCTACGCGTGCGTGGAGAAGCGCCAATCGACGCCGATCGATGCCTGCCGGTTCGTCGCCGACCGGGACAGACCGGGCGGCCCGGCGGTGGACTGCCACGAGGCGTGCGAAGCGCGCGAGCTGAAGAGGAATGCGCTGCGTTGCCTGCTGTGCCGGGACAAGGCGGCGTTGCAGAGCGAGTAGGCGTTGCGAGGCGGCCAGAGGTGCTGAATGGGCAGGGTGATCGTTGCGGTCGGAGGCTTTCTGATCATTCTTGTGGGTGTCCTGGCCAACCTGGCGGAGATCAGCTCGTTCGTCATGAGCCACGAGGCCTTTCTCCGCCGCCTGCTCTGGCTGCCGCCAGCGGCCATGCAGTCCCAGGAATCGCCGCCGCAACCCTGCACGCCCGGCAAGACCGCCCTCAACAAGCTGATCTGCGAAGACAAGCTGGAAGATCGCATCGAGCTGAGCCGGCAGCAGCCGTCGCCGCTGCCGGAGCACTGAAGCTGCCTGCGCCGCATTCGCCTGCCGACGCTCAAGGTCGCCGCTCAAGATGGCCAGCGAGTCAATTCCGACTGCATGCAATCAACGCATTTTCTTGATTGACAACACACGATATATGCGTTTACGTAGTTTTCGCAATGTAGATGGGTAGCTTTCCCGGCAGGCTGAGCGGGCCGATCGGATGGCGACTTGAGTCCGAGGGCAGAACACAGGCTGTCGTGATGGGCGGCGGTCAAGGCCGCGCACTTCGGCGCGCCCGAGGGGCTTGGCCTGGGCCTAGCCTTGACGGTCGGCTGGCACAGCAGCACGCTGGAGTCAGCGGATCGAGTTTCTCTCGACCTTGGAGCTGCGTTTGACGTATCGGCAAGCCGCATGCCCAAGGTCAGGCGCATACACATCACGCGCGCATACCAGATCAATGAGCGCCCCGCAGAGGGTGGAACGCGGCAGAGGGAGCAGCCATGGCCGAAGAGATCCGCATCCAGTTCACCCGCTTCACGGCGTTCTATTCGCCGCTGATCGCCACCATGGCGGGCGGGTTCCTGAAGGCGGAAGGCCTGGCGCCGAAGCATTCCGTCGCGGCGCCCGGCAAGAGCGCCATCGCCGGGCTCGGCGACGGCTCGGTGCACGTGGCGCAATCGGCGCCGTCGGCGAGCTTCGGGCCACTGGAGCACGGCAAGGTGCCGCCGGCGCTGCACTTCGCCCAGATCAACGAGAAGGACGGCTTCTTTCTCACTGGTCGGGCGCCGGATGCGGCCTTCAGCTGGGATAAGCTCAAGGGCCGTAAGGTGCTGGTCGATCATGGCGGCCAGCCGATGGCGATGTTCAAATTCGCCTGCTTCAAGCGCGGCCTCGATTTTGCGGACATCGAGGCAGTTGACGCCGGCTCGACCGACAAGATGATCGCCGCCTTCCGCGCCGGCGAGGGGGACTTCATTCACCTGCAGGGGCCGTCACCGCAGCAGCTGGAGCACGACAAGGTTGGGCACATCGTGGCCTCGGTCGGCGATGCGATCGGTCCGTGCGCCTTCTCCAGCCTCGCCGCCATGCGCGAATGGCTCGCCACCGACATGGCCAAGGCCTTCATGCGCGCCTACCGCAACGCCCGTGGTTGGCTGATCGCCACGCCGGTGGCCGAGGTGGCCAAGGCCGAGGCGCCGTTCTTCCCAGACATCGACCAGGCCGTGCTGGCCAGCACCATCGCCACCTACCAGCGGCTCGGCAACTGGACCCCGCACGTCGAGATCACCCACCCCGCCTTCGAGGCGACCCTCGATATCTTCCAGCACGCGGGGCTGATCACGAGGCGGCACACGTACGAGGACGTGGTGGCGCCCCCGCCGGTCTAGGATGCTGAACGGGGGTGTCCAAGGCTCGGATTGCCCGGCATTGCGGCGGTCAACATTGTGCCGTTGTTGGCCTCGCTGTCTACGGTGGCGGTCGCAGCTGCTGGCGCTGTGTCGTGAGCCTCAACGTCTTCGGATGGGCTTCGGCGAAGCGGATCGGCAGGGAAGCCGCCGGAGAATCGCCCGGAAATGGCGCACGAGACATTAGGACGCCCCCCCGTCCACCAGCCGCCGGGTTCATCGCAGGGCGATCCGTTGACGGAGCGCAATCCGCCGTTCTCGCCGCGTGAAGAAGCGGATCAGTCCTCGTCCGTACCAGGCTAATCCGCCTGCTCGCATCCTTACGCGTGATGTGCCGAGACGGCCGCGATCACCTCGCCCGACAGCTCGTGCGACGCCGCATCGGCGATATCGCCGAGGCTCAACATGCCGACCATGCGCTTCCTGTCGTTGATCACCGGCAGCCGGCGCACCTGCTTCTGCTCCATAATGCGCATGGCGTCCTCCAGGTCCTCGCTCTCGTTGCAGTAGAGGATGCCCTTGCTCATGACATCACGCGCGGTGAGCGCGCTTAGGTCCTTGCCGTCGGTGCAACCGCGACAGGCGATGTCGCGGTCGGTCACCATGCCAATCAGCCGGTCGTTCTCGCCGACCGGGATTGCGCCGATATCGAGGTCGCGCATGGTCTTGGCGACCTCCGCGACCGGCGTCTGCGGCCCGATCCACTCGGCGCCCTTGTGCATCGCGTCTTTGACCTTCATGGGTAATCTCCGATCCCTTCAGCCAGAGCTTCCCA
>DASURA010000221.1:0-21476 GCA_036280295.1 Hyphomicrobiaceae bacterium | reverse complement strand
GTTCCCGACCGAGCTCACCGACGGCATCGGCGAGCTGCTCGGCCAGCGCGGGCACGAGTTCGGCACAGTAACGGGGCGCAAGCGGCGCTGCGGCTGGTTCGACGCCTGCATGCTGCGCCAGACAATCAAGACCGCCGGCATCACCGGCATCGCACTCACCAAGCTCGATGTGCTCGACGGCTTCGAGACGCTGCAGGTATGCGTCGGCTATATGCTGGATGGTGAGCGGATCGACCGGCTGCCGGCCGGGCACAACGCCCAGGCGCGCCTCAAGCCGATCTACCAGAGCTTCGAGGGTTGGGCGCAGTCGACGCGCGGTGCGCGCAGCTGGACTGAGTTGCCGGCCCAGGCCGTCAAATATGTGCGCACCATCGAGGAGCTGATCGAGTGCCCGGTGACGCTGCTCTCCACCAGCCCCGAGCGCGACGACACCATCCTGATGAAGGATCCGTTTGAGGATTGAGGCCACAGATCCCCTCTCCCCGCTTGCGGGGAGAGGGAGGTCATCATGACGTCGCTTTCGCCCTTTGCGCGGCGCCGGCGGGGCCGGACGTCGCGGGCGCCCACTCGCGCTTGATGCCGAGGTAGCCCAGGAGCGGGGCGCCGATGAAGATCGACGAGTAGGTGCCGATCACCACGCCCAGCAGCATCGCCAGGTTGAAGTTGCGGATCACCTCGCCGCCGAAGATGTAGAGTGCCATCAGCACGGCGATGGCGGTGCAACCCGTCAGGATGGTGCGCGACAGCGTCTCGTTGATCGACAGGTCGAGCAGCTCGTTCAGCTCCATCCGCTTGTACTTGCGCAAGTTCTCGCGGATGCGGTCGGATACCACCACGGTGTCGTTGACCGAGTAGCCGAGGATGGTGAGCAGCGCGGCCACGATCGACAGGTCGAACTCCAGGTGTAGGAGCGCGAAGATGCCTGCCACCAGCAGCACGTCGTGGCTCAATGCCACGATGGCGCCAAGTGCGAACTGCCACTCGAAGCGCAGCCACACGTAGGCAACGATGGCGAGGAGGCCGGCAATCACCGCCCTGAAGGCGGTGAAGCGCAGCTCGCCCGACACCGCCGGACCGACCGTCTCGACGCGCCGCTGCTGGTACTGGTCGCCCAGCGCCTGCATGGCCTTGGTCATCGCCGCCTTCTGCTCGGCATCGCCGCCCTTCTGCTGCTCGATGCGGATCAGCGCGTCGGTGGGGGTGCCGAAGCTCTGGATCTGCACGTTGCCGATCCCGAGCCCGCCCAGTTTGGTGCGCAGGGCGGCAATGTCGGCCGGTCCGGTCTTGGATTGGACCTCGATCACGGTGCCGCCCGTGAAGTCCACGCCGTAGTTGAAGCCGCGCGTGAAGATCACCGCCAGCGACAGCGCCATGGCGATGAACGAGAGCGCCAGGGCGAGCCCCTTGTAGCGCATGAACGGCAGGCGCAGGTCATGCGGGAAGAAGTCGAAGCCCCGGAAGTTGGGAATGAAGCGCATGGGCGTGATCCTTTCCTAGACCGGCAGCACCAGGGCCTTGCCCTTGGTGCGCGGCTGGGCGTTCAGCCAGTAGTAGATGAGGAGGCGGACCACCGTGACGGAGGCGAAGATCGACGTGAGAATGCCGATCGTCAGCGTCACCGCGAAGCCGCGGATCGGTCCGGCGCCGAGCCAGAACATGACGAGGGCACAGGCAAGCGTCGTCAGCTGCGAGTCAGCGATGGTGACGAACGCGCGCGAGAAGCCCGCGTCGATGGCCGCCACCGGCGACCGCCCCGCCCGCGACTCCTCGCGGATGCGCTCGTAGATCAGCACGTTGGCGTCCACCGCCATGGCGATGCCGAGCACCAGGCCGGCGATGCCGGGCAGCGTCAGCGCTGAGCCGAACAGCGACATCAGTGCCACTGTCAGGATGCCGTGCACCATCAGGCCGACGATGGCGAAGATGCCGAACGTGCCGTAGTAGAGGATCGTCAGCGCGATGGTGGCGATGCCGCCGACGAGGCCGGCGCGCTTGCCCGCCTCGATCGAGTCTGAGCCGAGCGACGGGCCGACGGTGCGCTCCTCGGCGATCGAGAGCTTGGCCGGCAAGGCACCGGACTTCAGCTGGATCGCCAGCTTGGTCGAGGACTCCGGCGTGAAGTTGCCGGTGATCTGGCCGCTGCCGCTGATCTCGGACTGGATGACGGGCGCCGACAGCACCTTGCCGTCAAGCACGATGGCGAACGGCTTGTGCAGGTGCTCGTGCGTGAACCGGCGGAACTTCATCGCGCCCGAGCTGCTGAGCGAGAAGGCGACGTTGGGCTGGCCGGTCTGTCCGTCGAACGACGGCCTGGCGTCGGTCAGCTCGTCTCCGCGGACTGCCGGCGTCTCGCGCAGCAGCATCTCGCCGGCGCGCCCGTCCTCGATCGCCGGAAAAATCTTGAATCCGGGCGGTATCCGACCAGCCCGCGCATCGGCCGCGCTCATGGTGTCGTGCACCTCGTGGAAGGAGAGGCGCGCCGTCTCACCGATCAGGCGCTTCAGCTCCGCGGTGTCCTGCAGGCCCGGCACCTGCACCAGGATGCGGTTCACGCCCTCGCGGACGATATGCGGCTCCTTGGTGCCGACGGCATCGACGCGCCGCCGCACCGTCTCGATGGCGGCGTCCACAGCGCTGCCGATGCGCTGCGTCAGGCCCGCCTCGGTGGGGGCGATGGTGAAGGTGCCGTTGTCGCCCTTGGTCACCTGCACGTCCGCGCCAGTGGTGCCGAGCAGCGGGTTGCCGATCTGCTGGGGAATCTGGTTCAACGCCTTGTAGGCGGCGTCAACGTCTTCAGGCTTGGCGATGCGGACATTGACGGCGTTGTTGGAGATGCCCACGCCGGCCACGCCGATCTTGGCATCGCGCAGCCGCTGGCGGGCATCGCCAACCAGGTTGTTGAGCCAGTCCTTGCGGACGTCCTCGATCTCCATCGTGTAGAGCAGGTGGGCGCCGCCACGCAGATCGAGGCCGAGCGATAACGTCCACTTGGGCAGCCAGCTGGGCCAGCGGTTGAACGCCTGCTCAGAAAGGAAGTTGGGCAGCACCACCAGGATGCCGGCAAGACAGATGCCGATGATGGAAAGCTGCTTCCAGCGTGGAAAGTTCAGCATATGCAAAGCCCCTCCGGGAATGGGACGGCTCGCGCCCGCTGACTGGCTGTTGGTGCCAGATGCCCCGCGTGACCTGACGCGGGCGAGTGGGCGGGCTGTCACCCCGAGAATCGTTGATTGAATGGCCCGCCGGCCGCCTGATGGGCGGCGAGCCGGGCCGAGCGAGCCTGATACGTCACGCGCAGTCAGGCGCGGGGCGGCGCACGTGTGGGGCCGGCACGGGCCGCATGAGTCTGGCGGCGGGCCGCTCCGGCCCGAAGCGGAGTGGATGCAACGCGCGGGAGCCGCCAAGTGCCCTCTGGCTTGGCGGCGAGGCCGCAGGCCTTGGCCTTGGCGCCGTCGTCGGAGGCGCCGGTCGAGATCGCCTGCTGGCCTTCGATCAGGCCGGCGGCGGTGGCGATCAGTGCGCTTGCCGCATTGGCGACAGCGGCGCCGTTGCTGCCTGCCCTGGAGCCCATCGCCCCGGCGCCGCCCACGGCCGCGGCCGGCGCGGCCGGCGCCAGCGCCGCAGCCGCGACCAGCGACAGCGCGGCCACGAGGCGCTTCCAGATGAGGGTGAAACTGTGCCGGGCGTTCAGCATTCGGGTCCGCTTGAATTCCGCCGTTACATAGAGCCAAGCGGGGTTTCGAGCAAGCGAACGCGCGATTCTGCCCCCGTTCGCGCCAACTACCGGCGCGCCGTCAGCGCCCCGGAATACGCCTCCAGCGCGCCGGGGCTCAGCTCGAGGGCCAGCAGCCGGTCCGGGTCGACTGGGCCCGGCAGCACGATTTGGCCGCGCGGAACGCGGCGGAAGCCGAGGCGGGCGTAGTAGGGCTCGTCGCCGACCAGCACAATGAGGGCCATGCCTGCGGCGCGGGCATCGTCCAGCGCTGCGGCAACGAGCCCGCGCCCGTAGCCGCGATTGGCGAGAGCCGGCTCGACCGCCAGCGGCCCGAGCAGCAGGGCGCCAGCCTTGCCGCCGATGCTGACCGGCGTGAAGCGGACGGCCGCGACCAGCCGGTCGCCCATCACCATGACACGGCAGAACGGCGAGAAGCCGACGCCCGCGGTCTCACGCACGCGGTAGGCGGTGCGCGCGAAGCGGCCTGGGCCCATGGCGCGCGCATGCAGATCGGAGATCGCGGCGCCGTCTTCCGGGCGGGCCGGACGGATGGTCGGGAGCTCGGACATCAAGGGTGAGGGGCCCGTGGGGCTGGAGCCAGGAGGCTGGGGGACGAAGCACGGCAAGGCAATAGCGCCGGCACTCGGCAGTCGGCAATCGGTAATCGGGACGCTGCCCCCTGCGATCGCTGCCAGTGCGATGGATCGAGACGTCCGCTGCATCGTGGGCGGTTCGCCGAGGGCCGCTCACCAGGTCTCCGCGCGCGGCCGGCTCTGAAGCACTTCGGCCATGCGCCGTCGCACCGGGCCGGTCGTATCCTCGGGCAAGGCATCGGCGGCAAACTGCCGCTGCTCGCGGATCTCGAAGCTCGGCGGCGGTGCCTGCCCCGCACGCCAGGCGCGCACCACGAACAGGGCGATGTGATCGCCCGGGAAATGCTTGAAGTTGGTGTAGAGGCCGAACAGGTCCGGCGGCGCATCCAGGGCGATGCCCACCTCCTCCTCCAGCTCGCGCGCCAGTGCTTCGAGCGTGGTCTCGCCCCATTCGACGCCGCCGCCAGGGAAATGCCAGCCGGGCTGATAGCCATGCCGCACCAGGATCACGCGATTGCCGGCATCCAGCACGACCCCGCGCACGCCGAGCGTCAAGCCGCGGCGGATGCGCCAATAGCGCTGCAGCGTCCTGGTGAGGAACTTCCTGCCAATCATATCCACCCTATCCGCACGAGATTGCAAATGCAGACTCAAGGCAAGGGATGCATATCGATTTGTCCTATCGCCTTGCGGCTTGCATTTGGCAAGCGCACGAGAACCGGCTAGTCAGTGGCCTCCTATGAGCACCACCATTGCCCACCTCACCGACGTGCATCTGGGTCCGATTGAAGGCTTCGGCCTGCGCTACTGGAACCTGAAGCGCGGGCTCGGCTATCTCAACTGGGTGCGCAAGCGCCGATACGATCATCAGCGCGCCGTGCTCGACCGCATTGTCGCCGACATGGAGGCGCAGCGGCCCGACCACGTGGCCGTCACCGGTGATCTCGCCAACCTCGGCCTGCCGCAGGAGCACATCAACGCGCTCGCCTGGCTGCAGGCGCTGGGCACGCCGGAGCGCGTCACCGTCGTTCCCGGTAATCACGACACCTATTCCCGGATCGGCCGCGACCCCGGCGCCCGCCGCTGGGCGGCCTACATGTGCTCCAATGCGGCCGGCATGGCCTATCTCGCGCCGGGTGCAGATGCCGGCGCCGTGCCGTTCGTACGCGTGATCGGCGAGGTGGCCGTCGTCGGCGTCGATTCCGCGATCGAGACGCCGCCCTTCCTGGCCTGGGGCCGGATCGGCAAGCGGCAGCTGGCGGATCTGGCCCAGGTGCTGGAGTTGCTCCGCCACGCTGGTCTGTTCCGGCTCGTGCTGGTGCACCATCCGCCCCTGCGCGGGCAGGCCGATGCCACGCGCGCCCTGCGCGACGCCGCGGCCCTGGAGGCGGTGCTGGAGCGTGGCGGCGTCGAGCTTGTGATCCACGGCCACAATCATCGCAACATGCTGGCGTGGCTGCCCGGCAGCGTCGCCGGGCCTGAGGCGGGGGACGCCAAGCCGGGACTTGCCGCTGCGAGCGGCCACACTGCCGTCGTCGGCGCGCCGTCGGCGTCTTTGGCGCGTGAGCATGGGCATGAGGCGCTGGCCCGCTACAATCTCTTTCGTATCGAGCGGAACGGCGCCGGCGAGCCGGCGTCATGGCGGACCGAGCTGATCGGCCGCGGCCTCGCCGAGCCGGGAGGGCCGGTGGTGGAGCTTGACCGCCGCATACTCACGTTCGCCGCCGCCTGCCCCTAGGTCTGGGCCGGGCGGAGATCGCCGAGCCGGATCGGCAGGCGGCAACCCAAAAGCAGCCAACGCCGCTCATGCGCGGCGCACCCCGCCGTGTCTCGGGGTTTCCCGCAATACCCGACGTGCGATGCGGCTGTCAGGATCGGCACATTAGCCGTCCGGGCGCCACGTGGGCGCCTGCGGATGAGCGGCAGGCATCAGCGCCGGGAGGTTCACCCGTGATATGGCGTGAGAGTGGCTCGAGAGCCGAGCTGTTGAGCGGGCTTGGCCGCGAGCTGGCAGAAATCGTCTGGCTGATGGGCGTAATCGGCGCCCTGTCGGTCGCCGGGATCGGGTTGGCCGTCATCCTGGCCGGCGTCTAGTTTTAACTTTGGCATGCCTTGACTTGAAAATTCGCGCCTCTAAAGTCCCCGCCGTGAGCCGCCCGGCTCGCGCCACGGGGGTCAGGGCGCGATACTCGCATTTTCGGGGCCGCGCCCGGCTTGCCGGTCAGGGCGCGGCCTCCTGCAGGGTTCTGCCAGCGGGGAAAAAGACGGGGTCAGATGCCTCGCCGCGGCCTGGCAGTCCAATTCCCATCGTAACGCCGAGGGGGCTGACCCCGGTCGCGCGTACGGGCACCGTCACTCCACAAGCACGTTTAGCTTTCGCGGGCGCTCGACCAGCTCCGTCGCATCCGACTCTCGCGTCCTGTTGGCGCCGCGCTCCAATTGGTGTGAGATGAGGGCCAATGCCCAAGGTACGGCCAAGGGTGTGGGAGGAGGCGACGCCATGAAGGCTGCGGTGGTTACTGAGGATGGTCTCAAGGTACGGGAGGTCGCCAAGCCCGCGCCCGGTCCCGAGCAGGTGCTGGTGCGCGTGCGGGCCGCAGGCCTCAATCGCGCCGATCTGGCGGTGGCATCCGGCCACAGCCACGGCAGCGTGGGCGGCGCGGGCACCATCGTCGGCATGGAGTTTGCCGGCGAGGTGGAAGCCGTCGGCAGCGCTGTGACGGCTGTGAAGCCGGGTGATCGCGTCATGTGCTCCGGCGCCGCCGGCTATGCGGAGTACGCGCTGGCCGATTGGGGCCGCGCCGTGCCGATCCCCGCCAACAACATGAGCTACGAGCAGGCGGCGACGCTGCCCATCGCCCTGCAGACCATGCACAACGCGCTGGTGACGGCAGGGCGCCTCAAGGCGAGCGAGGCTGTGATGATCCAGGGCGCCAGCTCCGGCGTTGGCCTTATGGGCCTGCAGATCGCCAAGCTGATGGGCGCCCGCATCGTCATAGGCACCTCGACCAATGCGACGCGGCGCGAGCGGCTGAGGGATTTCGGCGCCGACCTTGCCATCGACACCGGCGCGCCCAACTGGTCGGAGCAGGCGCTGGCGGCCACCGGCGGCAAGGGCGTGGATCTCATCGTCGATCAGGTCTCGGCCAGCGTCGCCAACGAGAACATGAAGGCGGCGGCAGTGCTTGGCCGCATCGTCAATGTCGGCCGTCTCGGCGGCGCCAGGGGCGAGTTTGATTTCGACCTGCATGCGCTGAAGCGTCTCGACTACATCGGCGTCACCTTCCGTACCCGCTCGATCGAGGAGATCCGCGACATCGTCCGCGCCATGCGCGCCGACCTTTGGCCGCACGTCGAGAGCGGTGGGCTCGCGCTCCCCATCGACAAGACTTTCCCGCTCGATGAGGCGGCGGAGGCGCTGGCGTACATGCGCGCGAACCGGCATTTCGGGAAGATTGTGCTGACTGTGTAAAGATCGCGAATGGTGAATGGAAGGGGGCGGAATGTGCCCGCGCACCATTCGTCATTCGCATTTTCAGTAAACGACTAATTCCGTGACGTCATCCCGCACCGGCCCCGGTGAGCACACGGAGGAGATTTTTGGGCAGCTTGGCCTATATCGGCGCGGTGATCGCGCATTTGCGGACGCGCGCTGTGATTTGAGGGGGCTGTCTCCCTCTCCCCGCTCTTGCGGGGAGAGGGCCCGGGTTGGCGCCTACATCTCTCGCCGCGGCACCGTGGCCAGGAACTCCGAGAGCTGCTTGGCGTAGAATTTGGCCATGCCCGTCGTGCCGTGACCGCGCGTCTCCTCGCTGGCGGGGATCAGGTAGAGCCGGCCATGCTTCACCCGCTTCAACTCGCGCTCCATGATGCCGGTCTCCGGCGGATTGCGCTCGTCGTCGGCGGCGTTGATGGCGAGCAGGTGCGCCTCGATGCGGTCGATGCCAGGAGCGGCATCGTAATCACGCGAGGAGTCCCACTGGTAGAGGTAGTCGTTGGCGTCGGCCTTGGTCAGCGCCGCCAGCCGCTGATCCAGCAGCTTGTCGGCCAGCTCCCGTGTCGGCGCCAGCGTCTGATAGGCCAGCGTGCCACCGCTGGTGCCGATGGCGAAGAACACCGCCGCCGTGCGGAACGCCTGCGGCTGGGTCTCGTAGTTGCCGCCCTTCCAGGCCGGATCGTTGCGGATGGAGTCGATGATCAGTCGCCGCATCATCCAGTTGCGGCTTGCCATCGCCGTCGGCTGCGCGGCCATCGGCGCCAGCGCATCCATCGCTTTGGGGTATTTCGCACCCCACATCCACGTTTGCATGCCGCCCATGGAGTTGCCCATCACCAGGCGCAGATGGCGGATGCCCAGGCCCTCCGTCACGAGCCGATGTTGCGCCTCGACCATATCGTCGTAGTTGTAGTGCGGGAACTTGGTGCGCAGGCCATCGGACGGCCTGGTGGATTTGCCGGCCCCGATCGCATCCGGCAGGATGATGAAGTATTTGCTCGCATCCAGGGCCTGGCCGGCGCCGAACAGCTCGCCGGCAAAGCGGGGCGTCAGCATGCCGCCACCAGAGCCCGACGTGCCGTGCAGGATCAGCACCGGCTCGCCCTTCGGATCGCCGACCGTATGATAGTTGAGGCGCAGCTCCGGCATTACCTCGCCGGTGTGGAACTTGAAGTTGCGCGCCGTCCACTGCGCCTCCTTCGCGGCCGGATAGTCCGCCGCTTGCAGCGGGGGAGCCGCGAACGCGAGCGCCCACTCCATGCCTAAGGCGCACGCTGCCCCAAGCAGCGTCCTTGAGATGCCCATCCTCGCCTCCCAATCGTCACTGTGAGCCGATGGCTCGTCTTTGCACTTGTGCAAGTATTGTGCGGCACGTTGTCAGGGTTGTCGATATTGCCGCGTTTGGCGGCGGAGCATGGCAGCAATGATCAGACATCATGCAGAAGACTGGAGCTCGTGTTGCCCGCTCGCCGGCCGGCGCGCGGAAAGAGGCGCCATCGAACGGATCGTCCACTGTCAATGTGGTCGTCCCGCTTGCTGCGCCAGGGCAATCCGGCATGATCTGTTCCAGGCGCTCGCTGGGACCGGCGCCGATATTTAAGGCATACGCAGTATTCTCAAGGCCAAAGGGGCGCAGCACTTTGCACGTGATGATCCTGGGCGCAACCGGCTCCACTGGCCGAGCCCTCGTGCCCCAGCTTCAGAGTGCCGACGCAGCCGTCGAGGTGAGCGCGGTGTCGCGCACGGCGTTTGCCCTGCCGGGCGTCGGCCGGGTGCTGACCGGGGATTACGGCGATACGGATTTCCTGGCCGAGCTGCGCCGGCACCTCGCTCGCGTGCAGGTGCTCGTGCACCTCGCGGACGGCCTGTCGGTGCTGCAGCGCTCGCGCCATGCCAGGGACGACGCGATGGCGGAGCGGCGGATCGCCGCCTCGCGCCGGTTGGCCGTGGCAGTGCGCGAGGTGCAGGTTCCCCTTTTCATTCACGTCAGCTCCATCAAGGCGATCTGCGATGAGGACGACGCGCGGGTGCTGGACGAGACGGCGACGGCCCGCAGCAGCAGTCTCTACGGGCGCTCGAAGCTGCGCCTGGAGCAGGCACTGGCGGAGGCCCTGGCCGGCTCCGGCACCCGGCTCGCCATTGTGCGCAACCCGGTGATGTACGCGCCCGGCAAGAGCGGCAGCCTGGCTCGGCTGCTCCGCCTCGCCGATACGCCGCTGCCGCTGCCGCTCGGCGGTGCAACGGGACGGCGCAGCCTGCTCGCGGTGCGCAATCTCGCCAGCGGGCTCGCCGCCATGGTGCGGTCCGCAGGCGGCGACGGGCCGCAGGCCGCCGCCGGACTCTTCCACATCCACGACGGCGCGCCGCTGAGCACAACCGAGATCGTGGCGAGCCTGCGCGACGCGCTCGGCCGCCCGCGCCGGCTGTTTGCGCTCGGTGCCCAAGGGACGGCTTTGGCGCGGCAGCTCCCGCTCGTCGCCCCCGTTGCGCGCCGCTTCTTCGGCTCGCTGGAGGTGACGGATGCGCACTTTAGGAGGACTTTCAACTGGACACCCGCTGTCGAGACCAGGACAGGCCTGGCCGAGATGGTGGCGGCCCATGGCGAGACACGAGGCAAGAATGCAGGCAGGTCCGCAGCCTACCACCGCGGCTGACGGCAGCGTGCTGCCGTCTGTGGAGACAGGTATCCCGGACGGCAGGAGCGCCATGGCAGCCGTCCTGGCGACCGCCGCATGGACGGCCATGGGCCTGGTGCTGTGGGTCCTCTTCCCGATGACCGGCGCCGTGCTGCTGCCGATGTGCTGCATTGCGCCGGTGGGCTGGTACTGGGCCCAGCGCCGACGCTTCACCTGGTACAGGGTCTCGGCGCTCACGCTCGCCCTGGTGCTCGCCGCCAGCTACCTGCTCGTCAACGCCTCCTGGTCGCTCAGCGTCGGTACGGCGGCGAGGACAGTCGTGCTGCTGTTCCTGCTGGCAGGGACGCTGCACGTCGTCCTCAATACGCTGCCAGACCTGGAGGAGCCGCCGCTGCGGGCGATGGCGATCGGCGCGCTGGTGGGACTGGGCGTGGCGGGCTCGATCCTGTGCGTGGAGATCTTCTCCGACCAGTCGCTGCGCCGCTTCCTGATGCACCTCATTCCGGCGCTGCAGCCGAGCCCGAACCATATCGAGATGGCTGCGGGGCACCTTGCGCGCCTCGCCGCCTACCTGCCGAATGCCAGCATCAGCGTGCTCACCTTGATGTTCTGGCCCGCCGCCCTGCTGGTCGACCGGCTCGGCACCGGCCTTGGCACCGCGCGCCAGCTGAGGCGGCTGGCGCCGATCGCCGCCGTCGTGGTGGCGACGACGGTGTTCGCCTCGGAGCACGGGACGTCGCAGGTGGCCTTCGTAGGCGCCGGCGTGGCGTTCGCCCTGGCGCGGCTGCGGCCGAAGCTCGTCATGCCCGTCGTCATCGCCGGATGGACGGCCGCCATCCTGCTCGTCGCGCCGGTGGTTTCGCTCCTCTACAGTGCCGGCGCGCAGCGGGCGGCATGGCTGCCGGAAAGCGCACGCGAGCGGGTGGTAATCTGGCGCTACACCGCCGAGCAGATTCCCCAGGCGCCGATCCTGGGGGCGGGCATCGGCACGGCGCGCGCGCTGTATGAAGCCCGCGAAGCCAATGCCCCGGTAGCTCCTGGCACGCACTTTCGGCTCACGACCAGCCTGCACAGCCACAACGCCTACCTGCAGGTCTGGTACGAGGCGGGGGCCGTCGGTGCCGCGATCGTGCTCCTGCTGGGCTGGGTGATCCTTTGGGCACTGCGGAAATATCCAAGCTCCGTACAGCCCTATTTGCTCGCCACCTTCGTGGCGTGTGCGCTGCTTGTCGCGACCGCCTACAGCATCTGGGCGCCGTGGTACATGGCGGCGCTGGCGATGGCCGCGGTGTTCGCCAGCCTCGGCGCGGCCCTGCCGGAGCCCCGCGCCGACCGAACACCCACTGTGCGCTGAGCAGCGCAGAGATGCGGTCTATTTGCCGCCGGCCGCCTTCGCAGGTGCTTCCTTGCTACGCCACGCCTCGAAGGCGGCGCCGCCCTGGATCCAGATGAACGCATAGCTGCCGTCGTCCCGGCGTCTCGGCTTCAGCAGCGCGTCGAACGCCAGGGGGTAGAAATCCCCGGCGCTGTCGTAGCCCATGACGAACTCGGGCTGTGCCTCGGCCTGCACTGTCAGCGCGTCGCCCTTGCGGCGCAGCGTCATGCCGATGCCGATCGGCAGGTGGTAGCTGCCCGCCAGCGCATCGATCAGCTTCGGGTCGGCAGCGACGGTGCGCCGGGGCGGCTCGAGGGCAACCGTCGGATCGAGCAAATGCAACCCGAGCGAGCCGAAGCTGCCGACCGAGAACAGCGACGTATCGCTCAGAAGCACGACGCCGCTGCCGGCCGCCGGATCGACCGCCACAAACGACGAGAATCCGCCGGTGTTGCCGGCGTGCGTGAGGGCAGTCTGGCCATTCTGCATCGGCAGCAGCGACCAGCACATGGCCATGGTCTGCCCGCCGATGCTGACGAGCTTCTCTTGCGTGCGCGCCAGCGCCGGCGTGATGGCGCTGGCCCGCGTGCCAAGCTGGCCCTCGACGAAGCGCACCATGTCAGGGAGCGTCGAGCGGACGCCACCAACGCCCCCCATCTCGGGCTGGAAGCTCCAGGGCTCCGCGCGGCTGCCATTGCCGTAGTGGCCTTGCGCCAAGTGCACGCGCGGCGGAGGCGTGGCAACGTAAGTTTCGTTCATGCCCAACGGGGCAAGCAGACGCTCCCTGAGCAGCGTCTCGAAGTCCTTGCCCGTGTGCCGGCTCAACGCATACGACAGCACCATCATGGCGAAGTTGGAGTATTCCCAGCGTGCGCCGGGCGGCCGCATCAGCCGGGTGGCGGCAAGCGTGGTGAGCAGCCGGCGCTCGGTGATGCGGCCATACGGGTTGCCGGCCCCGGTGGTCTGCCACTGTGGCGGAAACGACGGCAGCCCCGAGGTGTGGGTGACGATATGCCGGATGGTGATGCGCTGGCCGTTGAAGGTCGGCACGGTGGCGCCCTGCGGCAGCAGCTTGATGACCGGATCGTCGAGCGAGATCTCGCCTCGCGCGATCAGCTCGGCCAGCAGTGCGGCGGTCATCGGCTTGCTGACCGAGCCGATCTCGAAGGCGGTGTGCTCGTCGTAGGGGCGCTCGTCCTTGGCGCAGACGTAAGCCTTCGACGTTCTCGCCTTCTCGATCACCGCAGCGGCGACGCAGGCCCCCGTGCGGTCGTCCTTGAAGCGCTTTTCAAGGACCGCATGCAACTCGCCATCAGTCATCGCCAAAGCCGACGTGGCCGAGATGGCGATGACAGCAAGGCTGAGCAGGTGCTTGCGCATAGGGCGATCCCGCATGATGAAAGGATGCCAACGGTATCACGTCTACGATCGGTTGGGTCAAGCGCCGTGGGGTGGGGTCAAACGCGGAGCCGGTTGCGTCTTCGCTGTCGCTCGACCAAGGGGACGTGCTGGGCTAGGCTGAGCCGATCCCACCCTCACCCTCACCCTCACCATCACCCCCACGTCCCGACAGGAGCCGGTACCATGCCAATCGTCACCAGACTGACCGAGCGCCTTGGCATCACGCATCCGGTGATTCTGGCGCCGATGGCGGGCGTTGCCGCCGGCAGGCTGGCGGCGGCAGTGTCCGGTGCCGGCGGCCTCGGCCTCATCGGCGGCGGCTACGGCGACCGCGCCTGGCTGGAGGCCGAGCTGCGCGCAGCCGGCAATGCGCGCGTCGGGTGCGGGTTCATCACCTGGTCGCTCGACGAGCGGCCCGAGCTGATCGACCTCGTGCTGGCGCACAGGCCGGCCGCGGTTTTCCTGTCGTTCGGCGATCCGGCGCCCTATGCCGGCCGCATCGCCGAGGCCGGCGTGCCGCTGATCTGCCAGGTGCAGACCCGAGGTGACGCCGAGGCGGCGCTTGACTGCGGCGCCAGCGTCCTGGTCGCCCAGGGCGGCGAGGCCGGTGGACACGGCGGCCAGCGCGCCACCATCGCCCTCGTGCCGGAGATCGCCGACCTGATCGCCGCCCGCGCCCCCGATACCCTGCTGTGCGCCGCCGGCGGCATTGCCGATGGGCGCGGCCTGGCGGCGGCGCTGATGCTGGGCGCCGACGGCATTGTGGCCGGGTCGCGCTTCTGGGCGGCGGCGGAGGCAGCTGTGCATCCTAGCCTGCACCCGGCCGCATTGGCGGCCGGTGGCGACGACACGGTCAAGACCAGCACCGTCGATATCGTGCGCAGCCGTGCCTGGCCGGAGCGCTTCAAGATCCGCGTTCTGCGCAACGCCTTCACGGACCGCTGGCACGGGCGCGAGGAGGCCCTGCGGGGCGCTCTCGATACGGAGGCGCCGGCTTTCCAGACCGCCATGGCCGCCGGCGATCCCGTGAATGGGACGGCCATCGTCGGCGAGGTGGTCGGGCTCATCAATGCAGTCGAGCCGGCGGCGGCGATCGTCGAGCGGATGGTGGCGGAGGCGGAGACGCTCCTAAAAGGCACCGGCCGCTACATCGGTCCCTCCTGACATCCGCATGGCCGTCCCTCGCGCCTGACATAGCGCGCAACAATATTTCGTCGTGGGCGTTAGGATGTCACGCGGTGCAATGCGGCAGCGCGCGCCACGTTCGCCCATGCGCTGCACCATGGCAATAACCGGCCGCGAGCCCCAATTCATAGGGTGGAAAGCGCATCCGGCGGGAGGTTTGCGGTGACCGCCGGACTCTGGCATCGTTCCAGCTAGCGCACCCATGCCAACGCCGGAACCAACATGGCCAAGCACGCCGTCAGCCTTGATGACAAGTATGCCCTGGATGAGACCCGCCAGCTGCTGACGGGCACGCAGGCGATCGTGCGCCTGATGCTGACGCAGCGGGCGCGCGACGCGAAGGCAGGGCTCAACACAGCCGGCTACGTCACCGGCTACCGTGGCTCGCCGATCGCCACGCTGGAGATGGCGATGCAGCGCGCCAGGGGTATCCTGGAGCCCAACCACATCAAGTTCCAGCCGGGCCTCAACGAGGATCTGGCCGCCACCGCGCTGTGGGGCTCGCAGCAGGCCGAGCTGCGCGGCGAGGGCAAGTACGACGGCGTGTTCGGCGTCTGGTACGGCAAAGGCCCCGGCGTGGACCGGACTGGAGATGTGTTCCGCCACGCCAACCACGCCGGCACGTCGAAGCACGGCGGCGTGCTGGCGCTGATGGGCGACGACCACACCTGCGAGAGCTCCACCAGCGCCCACCAGTCGGAGTTCGCCTTCGTCGACTACATGATCCCGTTCCTGAACCCGGCGGGCGTGCAGGAGATCCTCGACTACGGCATTCTCGGCTTTGCGCTGTCGCGCTATGCCGGCGTCTGGGTCGGCATCAAGTGCGTGAAGGACAACATCGAGGCCACCGCCACCGTCGACGGCCGCATCGACCGTGTCGAGATCAAGATCCCCGACGATTTCATCATGCCGGCCGACGGCCTCAACATCCGCCTAGGTGACCAGGCGCTGGCCAAGGAGGCGCGGCTGCACGACTACAAGAAGGCGGCGATCCTCGCCTTCGCCCGCGCCAACGGCCTAGACCGCACGATCATCAGCGGCGGCAGCAATGCCAGGATCGGCATCGTCAGCACCGGCAAGAGCTATCTCGACGTCCGCGCGGCGATGGACGAGCTCGGCATCGATGAGGTGGCTGCCAACCGGCTCGGCCTGCGTGTCTACAAGGTCGGCATGCCCTGGCCGCTGGAGCCGCAGGGGCTCGCCAAGTTCGCGCAGGGCCTCGACCTGATCCTGGTGGTGGAGGAGAAGCGCTCGCTGATCGAGACGCAGGTAAAGGAGCAGCTCTACGACCTGCCTGACCGGCCGCGCGTGCTTGGCAAGAAGGATGAGAACGAGCAATGGCTGTTCCCGGCCAAGTACGCGCTCGATCCCTCCGATATTGCCATAAAGATCGGCGAGCGGCTGATCCGCTATTGCACCGGCAGCGATGTTGCGTCGATAAAGGACAAGGTGGCGGAGCTGAAGCGCATCAAGGGCAATCGCCCGGAGAGCGCCGAGGCCGCCACGCGCATCCCCTACTTCTGCCCCGGCTGCCCGCACAACTCTTCCACCGTGGTGCCCGAGGGCTCGCGTGCCTATGCCGGCATCGGCTGCCACTACATGGCGCACTGGATGAACCGCTCCACCGAGGGCTTCACCCAGATGGGCGGCGAGGGTTCCAACTGGATCGGCGAGGCGCCGTTTTCGACGACGCCACACGTGTTCCAGAACCTGGGCGACGGCACCTACATCCACTCCGGCAGCCTCGCGATCCGCGCTGCACGGGCAGCGGGCGTCAATATCACCTTCAAGATCCTCTACAACGACGCGGTTGCGATGACAGGTGGCCAGGCCCTCGACGGCTCCCCGACGGTCGGCATGATGGCCCGGCAGGTACAGGCCGAGGGCGTGGGCAAGGTGGTGGTCGTCACCGACGAGCCGCACAAGTATCCGTCCGGCTTCCTGCCCAAGGATGTGCCGGTCTACCACCGCCGCGAGCTGCAGGGCGTGCAGGACGAGCTGCGCCAGGTCCCCGGCGTCTCGGTGCTGATCTATGACCAGACCTGCGCCGCCGAGAAGCGCCGCCGCCGCAAGCGCGGCACCTTCCCCGACCCGGACAAGCGCGTCTTCATCAACCCCGCTGTGTGCGAGGGCTGCGGCGACTGCGGCGTGAAGTCAAACTGCGTGGCGGTCGCGCCCCTGGAGACGGAGCTCGGCACCAAGCGCGCCATCGACCAGTCGGCCTGCAACAAGGACTTCTCCTGCGTGGAGGGTTTCTGCCCGAGCTTCGTCACCGTCAACGGCGCCAAGGTGCGGAAATCAAAGCAGGCGGTGCGTGCCGATTCCGGTGTCATGGCCATGCTGGCGAGCCTGCCAGAGCCGAAGCAGCCCTCCATCGATGCGCCGTACACCATGCTGGTGACGGGCGTCGGTGGCACCGGCGTCGTCACCATCTCGGCCGTGCTGGCGCAGGCGGCACACCTGGAAGGCAAGGGCTTCGGCGCCATCGACATGACGGGGCTCGCCCAGAAGGGCGGCGCCGTCGCCTGCCACATGCGGGTGGCGAAGGACGCCGAGGAGATCCACGCCATCCGCGCCGGCGTAGCGGGGGCCGACCTGGTGCTCGGCTGCGACCTGGTGGTGACGGCGTCGAATGCGGTGCTCGCCACCATCAAGCCGGACCACACCGCCGTGGTCTACTCCGACTACGAGATGCACACGGCGCAATTCGCGCTCAATGGCAACGTCCGCGTGCCTGGCCCGGCGCTCAGACACGCCATCGCCGAGCGCGCCGGCCGGGCGCAGGTGCACCACTTCGATGCCCACACTGCGGCCGTGAAGCTGTTCGGCGACTCCATTGCCGCCAATCTGTTCCTGCTCGGCTACGCCTACCAGCTCGGCGCCGTGCCGATCGGCGCGGCGGCGATCGAGCAGGCGATCGAGCTCAACGGCGCAGCGGTGGAGATGAGCCGCGCCGCCTTCCGCTTCGGCCGCCTTGCCGCGCATGACATGGCGGCGGTGGAGCGCATCATGGGCGAGAAGGCGGAACCTGCCGCGCCCAAGGCGCAGACGCTCGACGACATCGTGGCGTACCGTGCCAGGCTGCTGACCGACTACCAGGACGCCGCGCTGGCCGAGCGCTATCGCGCCCGTGTCGCGGCGATCGCCGCGGCCGAGAAGGCAAAGGTGCCGGGCCGCGCCGGTCTCGCCGATGCCGTGGCGCGCGCCTACTACAAGCTGCTCGCCTACAAGGACGAGTACGAGGTGGCGCGGCTGTTCACCAATCCGGCCTTCGAGCAGGCGCTCGGCGGGCAGTTCGAGGCCCACGGCAAGCTGCAGTTCCACCTCGCCCCGCCGCTGCTCGCCCGCCGCGACAAGCGCACCGGCGAGCCACGCAAGATGACATTCGGGCCGTGGATGCTCCCCGTGTTCCGCCTGCTCGCCAAGGGCAAGGCGCTGCGCGGCACCGCGTGGGACGTATTCGGCTATACGAAAGAGCGGCGGCTGGAGCGGCAGATGATTGCCGACTATGAGACCCTGCTCGACGAGCTCGCCCAGCGCCTCTCCCCGGCCACGCACCACACCGCTGTGGCACTGGCCTCGCTGCCGCTTGAGACCAAGGGCTTCGGCCATATCAAGGAGCGCAACTTCAAGGCCGCCAAGGCGCGCGAGGCCACCCTCCTCGCTGACCTGCGCAGCCCCTCGCCGGCCCCGGCGCTGAAGGCGGCGGAGTAGTTGCGCCGGAGTAGGTGTCAGACCCTCCGGGTCTGACACCGTGGCACCGACCGGCCTGCGATCCTAACGCCGTTGCTCCGGCGCGCTTGGTCTGACACCATGCCGGCAAAACCGGTTGCAGAACGGTGTCAGACCCGGAGGGTCTGACACCCTGGAGGGACTTCAGAGAATGCGCCCACTGGAAGGATTGCGCGTGGTGGACCTGACGCGGGTGCTGTCGGGTCCGTATTGCACCATGCAGCTTGGCGACATGGGCGCCGAGGTGATCAAGATCGAGGCGCCCGGCAAGGGCGACGACACCCGCGCCTTCGCCCCGCCCTACCAGGGAGACCAGGCCGCGTACTTCCTCTCCATCAACCGCAACAAGCGCTCCATTACCCTCGACATGAAGAGTGCCGCCGGCAAGGAGGTGCTGTGGCGGCTGATCGACAAATCCGACATCCTGGTCGAGAACTTCCGGCCGGGCGCCATGGAGCGGCTGGGCTTCGGCTACAAGGCCGTGAAGGCGCGCAAGCCGGCCGTCGTCTACGCCTCGATTTCCGGCTTCGGCCAGACCGGGCCGCAGAGGGACAGACCGGGCTATGACGTGATCGTGCAGGGCGAGGCCGGGGTCATGGACATCACCGGCCCCGAGGGCGGCGCGCCCTACAAGGTGGGTGCCGCCATCGGCGACCTGGTCTCCGGGCTCTACGCCGTGCAGGGCATCCTGGCGGCGCTCTATGCGGCCAGGGCCACCGGCGTTGGCCAGCACGTGGATGTCTCCATGTACGAGGCGGTGGCGTCGCTGCTCACGTTCAACGCCGGCATCTACTTCGCCACCGGCGAGCCGCCGCGCCGGCGCGGCAATGCCCACCCCACCATCGTGCCGTACCAGACCTTCGAGGCGGCCGATGGCTGGATCAACCTGGGCGTCGCCAACGACGACCTGTGGCAGCGCTTCTGCAAGGCGGCCGAGCGGCCCGACCTTGCCAACGACCCGCGCTACCTCAAGGCGGCCGACCGCGTGCGCAACCGCGACGAGCTGGTGCCGCTGGTCGCCGACCTCGTGAAATCGCGCACGCGCGACGACTGGATGGCCCGCCTGGAGGCTGTCGGTGGCGTCCCGGCCGGTGCCATCCGCACCGTCGGCGAGGTGTGCGAGAGCGACCTCCTCAACGCCCGTGACATGATCGCCGCCATGCCTCACGCCAGTGCCGGCACCGTCAAGGCGGTGAAGAACGCCGTTCATCTCTCCGGCACGCCGCTCGACACCTATGTGGCGCCTCCGCAGCTGGGACAGCACACCTACGAGGTGCTGACAGGGCTGTTGGGATACAGCGCGGCGGAGGTTGAGAAGCTGGCGCAGGACCAGGCTATTTGAGATGCCAGATGACCGGAGCCGGGATTACGGTCTGAATCCTGCAGGTGCTTGCACCCTGATAATGTGAATGCGCTGCGGTTGACCGGGCGAAAGCCGCGCCGTTACCATGTCCCGCAAGAGGGGGGCGCGAGGGATGCCCTCCCGACCCTTGGAGGGGACGCACATGGACAGACGCCATTTCCTCGCCGGCACCGCGGCAACCGCAGCTTTCGGCATCGGCCCGTCGCTGGTCGGACCGGGAATAGCACCCGCGGCCGCGCAGGACGCCTATCCGTCGCGCGCGATCACCTTCATCAATCCGTTCCCTCCTGGCGGCGCTGCCGACGTGGTGGCAAGGCCGCTGGCGAGCGTGCTGGAGCCGATCCTCAAGCAGCCGATCGCGATCGAGACCAAGGCCGGCGCAGCGGGTGCGGTGGGTGCCCAGTATGCGGCCGCCGCCAAGCCCGACGGCTACACCATCCTGATCCATATCGTCTCGCTCTCCGGCTTCGCCGAGGTGGACCGGCTCTACGGCCGCCCGGTGAAGTTCACGAATGCGGATTTCATCCCGATCGCCCGCTTCATCGCCGATCCGATGGCGCTGGTGGTCAACGATAAGCAGCCCTTCAAGACGCTGAAGGAGTTCGTCGACGCCGCCAAGGCCAAGCCCAATGAGCTGATCTTCTCCTCCTCCGGGCTTCACGGCGCGCTGCATCTGCCGATGGCGCTGTTCCTGCAGGCGGCCGGCATCAAGCTGCGCCACCTGCCGACCAACGGCGGCGGGCCGGCGCTCACGGCCCTGATCGGCAACAACGCACAGGCGCTGTGCTCATCGATTGCGGCCGCCGCCGTTCAGATGAAGGCCGGCAAGGCGCGCGCGCTCGCCTGCTTCGGCGCCCAGCGCTCTCCGGCCCTGCCCGATGTGCCCACCCTCAAGGAGCTTGGCTACAACGTCGAGTTCTACCTTTGGGTCGGCATGTTTGCGCCCAAGGGCACGCCCGAGGCGGCCATCACGGTGCTGCGCGATGCCGCGCGCAAGGCGGCGGCGGACGAGACGTTCATCAAGGCCATGAAGAACATCGGCCAGGATGTCGCCTACCTGGACCAGCCCGAGTTCAGGGCCTTCTGGGAGGCCGACGCCAAGCGCGTCGAGGAGGCCGTGCGCCAGATCGGCAAGGTGTGAGTGCGGGGTGTCAGACCCGCCGGTCTGACACCATGGCTCAACGATGGTGATACGGTGTCAGGCCCCGGGGGCTGGCACTGGCAGGGGGCGCCACTTGAAAATCCACAGAGACCACGTCGCCGGCGGTGCATTCATCGTCCTCGGCGCGCTGGTGCTGGCTGCCAGCGGCGACCTGCCGTTCGGCACCCTGGCCTCGCCGGGTGCCGGCATGCTGCCGACCCTGCTCACAGTGCTGATGATGGCTTTCGGCTTCGTCATCGTTGTTCAGGGCCACGGGAGCCCGCTGCTCGCCGAGGCCGATTGGAGCGATCTGGCCCACGCCGCGCGTGTTGTTGCCGCGGTTGCCGCTGCCGCGTGGCTGCTCGTGCCGCTCGGCTTCGTGATCACGGCGCCACTGCTGCTGCTCGGGCTCATGCTCGTCGTGGAGCGGCGACCGTTGCTGCCGGTCCTGGCATTCAGCATCGCCGCTCCGGGACTGTTCTACGCCCTGATCGCTCTGCTGCTGCGCACGCCGCTCCCGCGTGGCCCACTGGGATTCTGAGCCTGATATGGAATCGACTCTTGCCAGCCTGGCGCTCGGCTTCTCGGTCGCCTTCAGCCCCGGCGTGCTGCTCTACGCCTTTCTCGGCTGTTTGGTGGGGACGCTGGTGGGGATGCTGCCCGGCATCGGCCCGCTCGCCGGCATCTCCATCCTGCTTCCCGCGACCTACGGCCTCGATGCCACCCATGCCATCGTCATGCTGGCCGGCATCTACTACGGCTCGCAGTACGGCGGCTCGACCACCTCGATCCTGATGCGCATACCGGGCGAGTCCGCCTCGGTGATGACCTGCATCGAC
>DASURA010000220.1:0-13033 GCA_036280295.1 Hyphomicrobiaceae bacterium | reverse complement strand
CTTGCGGGCGGCAGATTCGTAGTCGAACTCCTCTACCCGGCCATTGCGCAGCACCACCACCCGAGTCTCCTCGGCGTGCGTGGCATCGATGAGCATCTTATTCTTGTTTTCCATGTTCCGAAGTCCCTGGCGCGGTTGCGCGCGACGTGCAGCCACGCCTTGGCGGGCCACAGGCGGCGCAGCAGTGTCCGGCGCCGTTCTTGGTTGCGGACTTGGGATCGCAACAACATTGTGCGTGCTGGCGCATTGAAGGGGAAGAGCGAGCGAGGCCCTGGCAGGGCCGCGCCGCGCACGGCGAGGCCCGTTAGACCCGGTCGGCCGCGCCGTGCCGAAGCTGGCGCCACAGACCTTGGCCGGCTGAATTTCCCCCTAAGACGTGAGCACGTTGTTGTCATGATCCACAGTGATGCTCGGAGCCATGGCGCATGACGCGGAGCGCATGATGCGCAAAGCTCCGAAACCGGTGCCCGTCCATCGGGCAGAGCAGAATTGCGGCGAGCTCGTTGGTGGCCTGCATCCGCGCCGGTCCTCGATCGGCGAGCGGGCAATATCGCCTCAAGGCGAATTGCCCAGAGGCTGCACGATCCACCATCCACCGGGCGAGTGGCCCGCGGCCAGCAAACCGTCGCGCCTACAGCAACCCACAATCGATCGCAAACGCTCGACATGCCCGTTCCGTAAGAACGCTGCCTCGGCGGCGAGCCCCTTGGGCTCCGGACCCGGCGGCGGGCTTGGGCGGTGCCGCGAGCAAACGGTTGCGGCTGTATGCGTTGGAGATTTTCTAGGCCGTTGTCTTTTTCGAGGCAAGCAGCTTTTTGGCTGCCAAACGCCGACAGGATGCTTGGCACATCCGTGACGAGTCTGGGCGACCGTGGCCCGGATGCTGCCCCCGAAATGGCAAACATATGGTTAAAGATGCCATAGTGTGGGCAGTAGGGGGGAGTAATGGGAGCGCCTGGCAGACCGCGTTTTGTGCCCGGAATCGCATTTCGAGACGCTTTTCGGTCCGGACTTGCGTGCGCAATTGGGCGCACGATCGGGCGGGCGATCGGGGCCGGCGCCGCCTTGGTGCTGGCCGCATCCTCGCTGGCAGCTCAATCGAGCGAGTTCCGCAAATCGATGCCGCACGAGCAGATGGGCGGCCAAACCGAGATCCGTAAGACGAAGCCCGCGCCGGGTCCGGCGCCCGACTGGTCAACGGACGATGAGAGCCAGCGCGTGATGCCGCGGCCAGCGGCGAGCGGCCCGTTGGAAGGGACGTTGGAAGCGGCAACGGCAACGCGCGCGGAGGTCACGGGAAGCGATGCCCTGACCAGCTTCTCCCTGCAGCTGTCACGGCGCGTCTCCTACACGATCTCGACGCTCGCCAAACCGCACCGGGTCGTCATCGATCTCCCGGATGTCAACTTCCACCTGCCACTGGCGGCAGGCCAGCATGGCAAGGGTCTCATTCGCGCCTATCGCTACGGACTGTTCGGGCCTGGCAAGTCCCGCGTCGTGATCGATGCGGCGGGGCCGGTGCGCATCCACAGTCACGCCATGGACGTCCGGCCCGGCGGCGCCAGGCTCTCGGTGGAGCTGACCCCGACCGATGAGGCAACCTTCCTGGCCAGTGCCGCACCGCCACCGGTGCTGCGCCTGCAGGAGCCTCCCGACGAGGCGACACAGCGCGCCAAGAACGGCAAGCCGGTGGTCGTCATCGATCCGGGCCATGGCGGGGTGGATCCCGGGGCGCTGGGTGACGGATTCTACGAGAAGGACGTGGTGCTTGCGGTGTCGCACGAGGTCCGCGCCGCGCTTGAAGCGACCGGACGATTCGAGGTGCATATGACGCGCACCGATGACGTCTTCATCCCGCTCGGCGGCAGGGTGGCGTTCTCGCGCCGCAAGGGAGCCAAGCTGTTCGTCTCGATCCACGCCAACAGCGTGCCCGCAGAATCCAAGCGCGCGAACATCGTGCGCGGCGCGGCAGTCTACACCCTTTCGGAAGCGGCCTCGACGCGCGAGGCACAGCGCCTGGCAGATAAAGAGAACTCCGCCGACCAGCTCGCCGGTGCCGAGATGATACCGGAAGAGGTGCACGAGGTTGACCGCATCCTGGCCGAGCTCAAGCTGCGCGAGACGACGGAATTCTCGGCCGATTTTCGCGGCCGCCTGCTCCCGCACCTGAAGCGGACGATTGCGCTGTCCCGCGAGCCGGCGCCATCGGCGGCCTTCCAGGTCTTGCGCCAGGCGGAATGCCCGTCCGTGCTGGTGGAGCTTGGCTACATCACCAACCTCAAGGATGCGAAGCTCCTGGTGTCGAAGGACTGGCAGCAGCAGGTGGGACAGTCGATTGCCGCGGCGATTAAGGAATACTTCGCAACCGGTGCACGACGCCATTAAAAGTCAGGATCGACGCTTCATTCTTGTGGGGCGTGCAAGGCTCTCGTTTGTACGCCCGCAGGCTGGCGGCGTGATGACGCCACATTCACGACTAAAGCTCGCTCTTCCTCCACCGCCCTTGCAGCGAACCGTGACCTCGACTAGAGAGCGGGCAGCAATTGGGATTCCGCCACGATGAGACCTGCCCCCGTGTTCGTGCCCAAGGCTCCGGTCAGAAAGCGCAGGAGGCGCAGCTGGCTTCTCCAGCTGCTGACATTCGTGTTTGCCTCCGGCGTGCTCCTGTTCCTCGGCGGACTTGGCGTGGCCGGCTTCTACGTGTGGACGGCCTCGCGCGATCTTCCCGATTACGAGCGCCTAGCCAAATACGAACCGCCGGTGATGACCCGCATCCACGCGGCAGACGGCACCCTGATGGCAGAGTACGCCCGCGAGCGGCGCATCTTTGTGCCCATCAATGTGATTCCGCAGGTCGTGATCCAGGCCTTCCTGTCGGCGGAGGACCGGCGCTTCTACGAGCACGGCGGCCTGGACTTCATGGGCATCGCCCGCGCCCTGGTCATGAACGTCACGCGCGGTGGGCGCGCCCAGGGCGCCTCCACCATCACCCAGCAGGTCGCCAAGAACCTGCTCCTCTCCAGCGAACGCACTCTCGACCGCAAGATGAAGGAGGCGATCCTGGCGATTCGGATGGAGCGGACCTTCGACAAGCCGAAGATCCTGGAGCTCTATCTGAACGAGATCTATCTCGGCATGAACTCCTACGGCGTCGCTGCCGCAGCCCTCAACTACTTCGGCAAGGAGCTGGCAGAGCTGACACTTGAGGAGGCTGCCTATCTCGCGGCGCTGCCCAAGGGACCCAACAACTACCATCCGTTCCGGCGAGTCGCGAGGGCCACGGAGCGCCGCAACTGGATCATCGACCAGATGACCGAGAACGGCTTTGTCAGCGCCGAGGAGGCGCGTGCGGCCAAGGCCAAGCCGCTGAAGGTTAACATCCGCCCCTTCGGCACCCAGCTCTACGCCGCCGACTACTTCGCCGAGGAGGTGCGCCGCGAGCTGGTGGCGATGTATGGCGAGGAGGGCCTCTACGGCCGCGCCGAGCGCACCGGCGGCAGCCTGGAAGGCGTCAACGGCGGCCTGTCGGTGCGAACCACGCTTGATCCCACGCTGCAGCGGATCGGGCGGCGCGTGCTGATCGACGGCCTCGTCGCCTTCGACCGCAGCCAGGGCTGGCGCGGTCCGGTGAAGCACATCAGCACCGCGGGCGACTGGGGACCGGCGCTTTTCGCCATCGACATTCCAACCGATCTGGAGCCATGGCGACTAGGCGTCGTGCTGCGGGTCGAGCGCGGCATGGCAACGATCGGCTTGCGTCCGAAGCGCCAGGCGAACGGCAAGATCGAGCCCAAGCGCGAGGAGCTTGATATCTCCTTCGAGGAGATCAAGTGGGCCAGGACGCATGGCCGTCCGGCCCCCAAGGCGGCGACCGACGTGCTCAACGTCGGCGATGTGATCTGGGTGGCCCCCAAGGACCCGGACAAGCCGACCGGCGTCTGGTCGCTGATGCAGATCCCCGAGGTCGGCGGCGGCCTGGTGGCGATGGACCCGCATACCGGGCGCGTGCATGCCGTCGTCGGCGGCTTCTCGTTCTCGCTCAGCCAGTTCGATCGCGCCCTGCAGGCGAAGCGGCAGCCGGGTTCATCCTACAAGCCGTTCGTCTACGCGACGGCGCTCGACAACGGCTACAAGTCCACCAGCATCGTGCTCGATGCCCCGATCGAGATCGACCAGGGCGCGGGCAAGGAGATCTGGACCCCGAAGAACTACGACACCTCCAAGTCGTACGGGCCATCGACCTTGCGCGTGGGCATCGAGAAGTCGCGCAACCAGATGACGGTGCGCCTGGCCCAGGACATGGGCATGCCGCTGATCGTCGAGTACTCCAAGCGGTTCGGTGTGTATGACGACCTGCTGCCGGTGCTCGCCATGTCGCTGGGCGCCGGCGAGACCACGCTGATCAAGCTGGCTGCCGGCTACTCCGTGTTCGCCAATGGCGGCAAGCAGGTGAAGGCGACGCTGATTGATCGCGTGCAGGATCGCTGGGGCAAGACCATCTGGCGCTATGACTCCAACGAGCGCCCCACCTGTCCGAATTGCAATGCCGACCACTGGGAAGGCCAGGAGGAGCCGGTGCTGCCGGAGGCCAACCGGCGGCAGATCATCGACCCGCACACCGCCTACCAGATCACCTCGATGATGGAGGGGGTGGTGAAGCGGGGCACCGGCTCGTACGTCAGGCGGATCATCCCCAATGTGCCGGTGGCGGGCAAGACCGGCACCACCAACGACGAGAAGGACGCGTGGTTCCTCGGCTTCACGCCGGATCTCGTAGTCGGCGTGTTCGTCGGCTATGACACGCCGCGCCCAATGGGCAAGGGCAAGACCGGCGGTACCGTGGCCGCGCCGATCTTCGGCAACTTCATCAAGGAAGCGCTGGCCGCGAAGCGCATCACGCTGGCGGATTTCCGACGACCTCCAGGCATAAAAATCATGCGCGTGAGCCTGCGGACGGGGCTCAAGGCAGGGCCGGGCGACAAGGACGCGGTCGAGGAGGCGTTCAAGCCGAACGAGGAGCCGGACGACGAGTACTCCGTGATCGGCTTCACCAACGAGTCGGGCACGTTCATGACGCCGGACCAGGCCGATCCGCGCACGACCGGCAACGCCCGCGGGCTGTATTGAGGCGCCGGCTTGGCGCCCGGTGCAGCCGTGGCGGCCTCTTATGGCCTGCGAAGCCTTTCGCTCGCAGGCCGTTTCCTGAAGGGTTCACGCCGGCTGGCCTTCCGGCCGGCGGGGGGTGGTTTCGCAGCCGGTCCTTGAACCGCGCCAACCGGCGTTTTACAGAGTCGCCCCGCGCCCCTATATCCGGCACCGCATCTGTCGCTGACCCAGGAGATCCCCATGCGCGCCGAAGCCGAGAAGCTTGCCGATGCCGTGCGCCAGTCTCTGGCCCTGCTCCGGAGGCATCTTTGACTGGGATACCGCGGAGCAGCGCCTGGCCGAGCTGAACAAGCGCGCCGAGGACCCCAAGCTGTGGGGCAACCAGCAGGCGGCGCAGAAGGTGATGCGCGAGCGCCAGCAGCTGGAGCGCAACATCAATGCCTACCTGAAGCTGGAGCGCGATCTCGACGACGCCTGTACCCTGATCGAGCTGGGCGAGGCCGAGAGCGACGAGGCCACCATTGACGAGGGCGAGGCCACCCTGCGCCAGCTCGCCAACGATGCGCGCCGGCAGGAGGTGGAGGCACTGCTCTCGGGCGAGGCCGACGGCAACGATACCTATCTCGAGATCCATGCCGGCGCCGGCGGCACCGAGAGCCAGGACTGGGCCGAGATGCTCACCCGCATGTACATCCGCTGGGGCGAGCAGAACGGCTTCAAGGTGAGCCTGGTGGAGGCGAGCGCCGGCGAGGAGGCGGGGCTCAAATCTGCGACCCTGCTGATCAAGGGCGAGAATGCCTACGGCTGGCTGAAAACCGAATCGGGCGTGCACCGGCTGGTGCGCATCTCGCCCTACGATTCCAACGCGCGGCGCCACACCAGCTTCGCCAGCGCCTGGGTATATCCGGTGATCGACGATTCCATCGAGATCGACATCAAGGAGAGCGACTGCCGCATCGATACCTATCGCGCCTCCGGCGCCGGCGGGCAGCACGTCAATACGACGGACTCGGCGGTGCGCATCACGCACGTGCCCACCGGCATCGTGGTGGCGAGCCAGCAGGAGCGCTCGCAGATCAAGAACCGCTCCATCGCCTGGGCGATGCTGAAATCGCGCCTGTACGAGATGGAGCTGCAGAAGCGCGAGGAGAAGGCCAACGCCGAGGCCGCCGCCAAGACCGACATCGGCTGGGGGCATCAGATCCGCTCCTACGTGCTGCAGCCCTACCAGCTGGTGAAGGACCTGCGCACCGGCACCCAGAGCACTGACCCCAAGGCCGTGCTCGACGGCGACATCGATTCCTTCCTGGAAGCGTCGCTGGCCCAGCGCGTCAAGGGCGGCGGGCCGGTGCAGGTGGAGGATATCGATTAGGGTGTTGGCTGCTGAAGCCGTCTGTGCGCCTTCGTTCCTGCAGCCTTAATTGCTGCGCCGTGCTCGCGACGGTCAAGGACGAGCCCCTTCGGGGTGGCGCTGAAACGCGCCAGCCTTGACCGCCCCTGCGCGCGGCGCATTTCGCGCTGCCATCGGAACGATGGCGTAGGCTGGTCTCAGGCTCCTTGATGCCCCCCTCGTGCCGAAGGTCGCGCCCCTCTTGGCGAGCCCCGATTGAGCCTTTCCGGCATGCAAACCCTGGGACGCTAGCGCAGAAATGGCCGAGGGTGACTACCAGAAAGGTCCCGCCGCAACCCCAACCTCTGCCGTCAGCGCCGACGAGGTGGTGCGCGGGCCTGCAGCTTCTGCAGGAGCAGGCGGAGCTGGAAGGGGAGAGGCTCTGTTTCGGCGAAGACACTGATCCTCGCGCCCCGAGCAAGAAATGAACATCGTTCCGATGTAAGCAACCGCAGCCGAATTCGCATGCCAGCTGGCGTACGTTGCACAGCGGCGCAGATGAAGGTTCACGCCGAGCTGGTGAAAAGGTGACCTGCCTGGCCGCTTGTTGCGTTGACAGGGTTGCGGCTCCACGTATGCTGCGATCGCCAGTCGAAGACCTGCGGGAGAGATCGACCGGGCTTTTCCTAGACCGGAAAGCTTGGCCGGCGCCGAAGGAGCAACCGCCCCGGAACCTCTCAGGCAGAAGGACCGCAGGTCGATGGCACTCTGGAAAGCAGCCGCCCGGCTTTGACGACGGGGTGGCTCACCGAAGGGGTAAGGCGGCTTAGCTCAAACGCAGCCGCTCAAATCTCTCAGGTTCCGCGACAGAGGGGGCTCGCTCTCGCGCCATGGGGCGCGGGGAATGAGCCGCGCGGAGACCAGGGCCGACATGAGCGCCACCTCTCAATCCCAGACATCGCCGCACGCGCCCGATGCGCCTGCCGCCCTGAAGCGCACGCCGCTGCATGCCCTGCATGTCGAGCTGGGCGCCCGCATGGTGCCGTTCGCCGGCTACGAGATGCCGGTGCAGTATCCGATGGGCATTCTCAGGGAGCACCTGCACACCCGCGCCGAAGCAGGACTGTTCGATGTCTCGCACATGGGCCAGGCGATCCTCGCCGGGCCTGACCACGCCACCACCGCTGCGGCGCTGGAGACATTGGTGCCTGCGGATATCCTGGGCCTGATACCGGGACAGCAGCGCTACACCCAGCTTCTCAACGACGATGGCGGCATCATCGACGACCTGATCGTGACGCGCCCGGCCGCGCCCGACGATGACGGCCGCCTGCTGTTGGTGCTGAATGCCGCACGCAAGGTGGTGGACACCGCGCACATCGCCGGGCGTCTGCCGCAGGGCGTCAGCCTGCAGCTACTGCCCGGCAGGGCACTGCTTGCCTTGCAGGGGCCTGCCGCCAAGGACACGATGGCGCGGCTATCGGGCCTCGCCACCGGGTTGCGCTTCATGACGGCGGCGCCGAGCCAGGTCGGGGGCATCGAGTGCCAGGTCGCACGCTCCGGCTACACCGGCGAGGACGGCTTCGAGATCTCCCTCGACGCTGCGGATGCAGAGCGGCTGGCGCGCCTGATGCTGGCGCAGCCGGGCGTGCAGCCGATAGGGCTCGGCGCCCGCGATTCGCTGCGCCTGGAGGCCGGTCTCTGCCTCTACGGCCACGATATCGACGAGACGACGAGCCCGGTCGAAGCCGGCCTCGCCTGGTCGATCGGCAAACGACGGCGCAGCGAGGGTGGCTTTCCGGGCTATGAGCGCATCCGCCGCGAGCTGGCCGACGGGCCGGCGCGGCGGCGCGTGGGCCTGGCCCCTGACGGCCGCGCGCCCGCCCGCCAGGGCAGCGAGATCCGCGCGCCGGCCTCGGGTGAGGTGATCGGCAGCATCACCTCGGGCGGCTTCGGCCCGAGCGTGAACGGTCCGATCGCCATGGGCTACGTCGGCACGCGTCACGCCGCTCCGGGCACGCGCATTGACCTGATGGTGCGCGGCAAGGCGCTGAGTGGCACCGTGGCGGCTCTCCCGTTCGTGCCGCACCGTTATGCGAGCGTCAGGCCCTCGGGGTCTGACCTCAAATCGCAACACGCGTAGTGCCAAGGGGTCAGACCCGCGGTCTCACCCCACCCGAGGAGGACTCCCATGAGCGTCGAGCGTTTCACCAAGGACCATGAATGGATTCGCACAGACAATGGTGGCATCGCCACCGTCGGCATCACCCGACATGCCCAGGATCAGCTGGGCGACATCGTGTTCGTTGAGCTGCCGGAGGTAGGCCGCAAGGTGGCCAAGGGCGAGGCGCTGGCGGTGGTGGAGAGCGTCAAGGCGGCAAGCGACATCTACGCTCCGGTGGCCGGCGAGGTGGCCGAGGTGAATGCCGCGCTGCCGGACAAACCGGGACTCATCAACGAGGATGCGGAGGGCCAGGCGTGGTTCTTCAAGCTCAAGATCGCCAGCGCGGCGGAGCTGGACGGCCTGATGGACCGGGCCGCCTACGATGCGTTCATCGAGGACAACACGTCAGCCTAGCAGGGCAAGTGTCAGGGGAGGCAGCAATATGAAACATCAGTATACCGCAACGATCGCCTGGACGCGGGGCGGCAACGAGCCGTTCACGGACAACAAGTACAGCCGCGCGCACCAATGGTCGTTCGACGGCGGCATCACCGTGCTGGCCTCGTCGTCACCGCTGTCGGTGCGCCTGCCGTTCTCGTGCGCCGAGGCGGTCGACCCCGAGGAGGCGCTGGTGGCGGCGCTGTCCAGCTGCCACATGCTCACTTTTCTGTATCTCGCGGCCAAGCAGGGCTTCGTGGTTGACTCCTACGACGACAACGCCGCGGGCGTGATGGCCCCCAATGCGCGCGGCAAGCTCTACCTGTCCAAGGCGACGCTGCGGCCGCGCATCGTTTTTTCCGGCGCCAGGCAACCCAGCGCGGCCGAGCTTGCCGAGCTGCACCACCACGCCCACGAGGACTGCTACATCGCCAACTCGGTGCTGACCGAGGTGGTGGTAGAGCAGGCCTGACCCCGCCAGAGGCACCACATGCGCTATCTCCCCCTCACCGATGCCGACCGTAGGGCGATGCTCGCCAGGATCGGCGTTGCCGATGTCGAGACGCTGTTTGCGGACATTCCCGCGGGCAAGCGCCTCAATGGCCTGCGGCTCGATCTTCCGGGCGCCAAGGGCGAGCTGGAGGTGGAGCGCGCGCTCGGCCGGCTGGCGGCGCGCAACGTGGCGGCTGGCTCGGTGCCGTTCTTCGTCGGCGCCGGGGCCTACAAGCACCATGTGCCGGCGACGGTGGATCATCTGATCCAGCGTTCGGAGTTTCTGACATCGTATACGCCGTATCAACCTGAGATCGCCCAGGGCACGCTGCAGTATCTGTTCGAGTTCCAGACCCAGGTGGCGGCGCTGACCGGCATGGAGGTGGCCAACGCCTCCATGTACGATGGCTCGACCGCGACCGCGGAGGCGGTGCTGATGGCGCACCGCATCACCAGGCGGCACAAGGCGATCCTGTCGGGCAACCTGCATCCGCATTATCGCGAGACCATCGCGACGACGGCACGGTACGCGGGGCATGAAATCGTCGCCCCACTGCCGCACGGCGCCGCCGAGGACCTGACCGGCCTGATCGACTCTAGCGTCTCCTGTATCGTCGTGCAGAACCCGGATGTCTTCGGCCAGGTGCGCGATCTGACGCCGATCGCCGAAGCCGCGCATGCCGCCGGCGCGCTGCTGATCGTCGTCGTCACCGAGGTGGTGTCGCTGGGCCTCGTGCAGCCGCCGGGCGCCATGGGGGCCGATATCGTCGCCGGCGAAGGCCAGTCGATCGGCAACGCGCTGTCGTTCGGCGGGCCGTACGTCGGGCTGTTGGCGACGCGGCAGAAACACGTGCGGCAGATGCCGGGGCGGCTCGCCGGCGAGACGGTGGACGCGGACGGCCGGCGCGGCTTCGTGCTCACGCTTTCGGCGCGCGAGCAGCACATCCGGCGCGAGAAGGCTACGTCGAACATCTGCACCAACTCCGGCCTGTGCGCGCTTGCGTTCACGATCCATATGACGCTGCTCGGCGCGGCGGGCTTGCGGCGGCTGGCGCAGATCAATCACGCCAACGCGGTGCTGCTGGCCGAGATGCTGGCGCAGGTGCCGGGCGTGACGGTACTCAACGAAGCGTTCTTCAACGAGTTCACGATCCGGGTGCCGGGAAGCGCGGCCGAGGTAATCGACCAGCTTGCGGAGAAGGGCGTGCTGGGCGGTGTCCCGGCATCGCGGCTGATGCCGGACAATCCCGATATGACGGACCTGATCATCGTGGCCTCCAGCGAGGTCAATACCGACGACGATCGCGCCGCCTACGTTGCGGCGCTGAAGGAGGTGCTGGCATGAATGCCATTCCCAGGATCCCCGCGCCAGAGACCTTCACCGGCAATCGCGCGCTGCAGATCGAGGAGCCGCTGATCTTCGAGATCGGGCGCGCCGATACCACTGGCGTCGATCTGCCGGAGCCGGCGCAGGTGCCCTCGCGATTGGGCGGGCTTGAGCGAACGGCGTCGTTGGACTTGCCGGGGCTCTCCGAGCCGGAGACCATGCGCCATTTCGTGCGGCTGTCGCAGAAGAACTACAGCATCGATACAGGCATTTTCCCGCTCGGCTCGTGCACCATGAAGCACAACCCGCGGCTCAACGAGAAGCTGGCGCGACTGCCGGGCTTTGCCGACATCCATCCGCTGCAGCCGCTTTCAACCGTGCCCGGCGCCATCGCGCTGATCGCCGAGCTCTCCCGTTGGCTCTCCGAGCTCACCGGCATGCCGGCCATCGCCATGACGCCCAAGGCCGGCGCGCATGGCGAGCTGACCGGCATGATGGCGATCAAGGCAGCGCTGGCGGCGCGCGGCGAGACACGCTCGGTAGTGCTGGTGCCGGAATCGGCACACGGCACCAATCCGGCGACGGCGGCGCTGCTCGGCTATCGGGTCGAGACGATACCTGCGCGCGCCGACGGGACGGTGGATGTGGAGGAGGTGCGCAAGCACCTGTCGCCGGACGTGGCGGCGCTGATGCTTACGAACCCCAACACCTGCGGCCTGTTCGAGCGCGACGTGGCGGAGATCGCCGAAGCGGTGCACGCGGTCGGCGCCTTCTTCTACGCGGACGGCGCCAACTTCAACGCCATCATGGGCAAGGCGCGGCCGGGCGACCTCGGCGTCGATGCCATGCACATCAACCTGCACAAGACGTTCTCGACACCGCATGGTGGCGGCGGCCCCGGCGCCGGGCCGGTGGCGCTGTCGGCTGCGCTGGCGCCGTTCATGCCGGTGCCGTATGCGGTGGCAGACGGCAATGAGCTGCGTTACGTGGAGACCGGTGCCTCAGGGCAACACGCGCGCCACACCGTCCCCTCACCCCTTGTGGGAGAGGGACAGGGTGAGGGGGATTGCAGAACATCGAAGGTTGGGGTTGCCCCCACCCCTGGCCCCTCCCCACAAGGGGGAGGGGGACCTGTCGGCGCGTGCGGCACGGTTGGTACCCGCTCCCTGGGCCGCCTCAGTGCCTTCCATGGCCAGATGGGCATGTTCGTGCGGGCGCTCGCCTACATGATGAGCCATGGCGGCGATGGGCTGCGGCAGGCGAGCGAGGATGCAGTGCTGAACGCCAACTACGTGCGTGCGTCGCTGGCCGACCTGATGTCGCCGGCATTCGGCAACCGGCCGTGCATGCACGAGGCGCTGTTCGACGATCGCTGGCTGGAGGGCACCGGCATCACCACGCTCGACTTCGCCAAGGCGATGATCGACGAAGGCTTCCATCCGATGACGGTATACTTCCCGCTGGTGGTGCACGGTGCCATGCTGATCGAGCCGACCGAATCGGAATCCAAGCAGAGCCTCGACCAGTTCATCGCGTCGCTGCGGGCCTTGGCCGAGACCGCCAAGGCGGGCAATGCCGGCCGCTTCAAGGAAGCGCCGCGCTTCGCGCCACGCCGGCGGCTGGATGAGACGAAGGCAGCGCGCGAGCCGCGGCTGCGGTGGGTGCCGGCGAGGGGGCGGAAGGAGGCGGCGGAGTAGCGTAGGGTGCAATAGGCGGAGCGCATTGCACCGTTTTCGCGCGCCGCGCCTGCACACCGCAAATCGGTGCAATGCAGCCGACGCCCCATTGGGCGCTACGTTTGGCTGACACCAAGAACAGGAGCACCAGATCATGGGCCTTCTTATCGACGGCGTGTGGCACGACCAGTGGTACGACACCAAGAGCACCGGCGGACGCTTCGTGCGCGCCGATGCGCAATTCCGCAACTGGGTCACGGCTGACGGCTCGCCAGGGCCTTCCGGCGAGGGCGGCTTCAAGGCCGAGGCGGGGCGGTACCATCTCTATGTGTCGCTGGCCTGCCCCTGGGCCAGCCGGGTGCTGATCTACCGCAAGCTCAAGGGACTGGAAGGCATGATCGGCCTGTCGGTCACGCACTGGCTGATGGCGGAGGATGGCTGGACGTTCGCGCCCGGCGAGGGCGTGGTGCCGGACCGCATCAACGGCGTCTCCACCATCC
>DASURA010000219.1:0-16517 GCA_036280295.1 Hyphomicrobiaceae bacterium | reverse complement strand
CCTGCTCGGGCTCGCCCTGTGGCAGAAGGCGCGCGACCACCTGCCCTATCTGCTCGACCCGTCGGCATCGCCGCCGGCGCGGGTATCCCTGTCGGACGGCCTGGTGGCCGCCATGATGTTCTTCGTGGTGCAAGGGCTGGTAGCCGCGGTCTTCGCGCTGAACGGGCGGCCGCTCGATGGCGGCATCGTCCTGATCGCCTTCAGCATGGCCGGAGCCATGACGTTCCTGCTGATGCGGTTCGTCTACTGGCGGCTGAAGTCGCAGGGCGTGCCGTGCACCTTCGGCACCGGCGGCCTCAGCGCGGTGGCTCTCGGCGCGGGCGCCGGCACTGCGGCGGGCCTGGCCGCGCTCGTCTATGTGGCGGTGGTGCAGCACATGGGGTGGTTCGAGGCCGCGCGGCAGAGCGCCGCCCTCGGCCCCAACGACGGGCTATGGCTGCTGGCTCTCGCCGTGGCAGCGGCGCCGGTGTTCGAGGAGTTCATCTTTCGCGGCCTGATCTTCGGCGGCCTGCGCCGCACGCTCGGGCCCGCGGCCTCGGTGCTTGCCAGTGCAGCGATTTTCGCCCTGGTGCACGCGCCGTTCGCCGTCATACCGGTGTTCGGCCTCGGGATCGCCGCCGCGCTCGTCTACGACCGCACGCGGCTGCTGGTCGGCCCCATGGCCGCCCATGCGGTGTACAACGCCATTGTCGTCGGCTACCACTTCGTCTCCTGAGCCCTGATCGAGCCGGAATCCGGCGGTCTATGCAGCGCCGGCGGCGTCATCGTCCGCTCGCGCCGCGGCCGGAGGGGCAGGCAGGCACCGAGGAAGAGCAAGAGGAAAGACGAGAACTATGCAGCTTTCGAAGGATATCGCCGCCGTCGTCACCGGGGGAGCTTCGGGCCTGGGCGCGGCGACAGCCCGGGCGCTTTCGGCCAAGGGCGTCAAGGTGGCGCTGCTCGACCTCAACGACAGGCTGGGCGAGCCGCTCGCCAGGGAGCTGGGCGGCGTGTTCGTCAAGGGTGACGTGACCAACGAGGCGAGCGTCGATGCGGCGCTGGCGGCGGCACGGGCGGCGCACGGCCAGGAGCGCATCCTCGTCAACTGCGCCGGCATCGGCATCGCCAAGCGCATCTCGCGCCGCGTCAAGGAGACGGGCGCCTTCGAGGCGCACGACCTCGCCACCTTCACCAAGGTGATCCACGTCAACCTGATCGGCACCTTCCAGATGATGGCGAAGAGCTCGACCGGCATGCAGTCGCTCGCGCCCATCAACGACGACGGCGAGCGCGGCGTGATGGTGTGCACCTCCTCGGTCGCTGCCCAGGACGGCCAGATCGGCCAGGTCGCCTACTCGGCCTCCAAGGGCGGCGTCTACTCCATGACCCTGCCGGTGGCGCGCGATCTCGCCCAGAGCGGCATCCGCGTCTGCACCATTCTGCCGGGCCTGTTCCTGACGCCGATGTTCGATGAGCTGTCGGAGGAGGCGAGGAAGTCGCTGGCGGCGTCGGTGCCGTTCCCCTCGCGCCTGGGCAGCCCGGCCGAGTACGCGGCGCTGGCGACGCACATCATCGAGAATCCCATGCTCAACGGCGAGTGCATCCGTCTCGACGGCGCACTGCGGATGGCGCCGCGCTGAGGTGCATGCGTCCCGGTCGGGCGGTGCCCGGTCCCTGCCGGACTCCGGCTGATGGTCGCAGACGGTGTCATACTGCTCCGGCGGGGTTTTGACCGGTATCCAGAGTCGCCAAGAGGGGAGTGGGGGTCGCGTCCGCGAAGCGCGAGTCGCTTCCCCCACTCCCGATCTCCCCATTCCCCACTCCCGCCTTACCGAGTCAGAATTTCCCTGGCGCGGTATCAGGCGCTTGCTTGACAACCCCGACCCGCATTCCGTAAATGGCGCGACCTCAGGGGCCGTAGCTCAGATGGGAGAGCGCTGCAATCGCACTGCAGAGGTCAGGGGTTCGATTCCCCTCGGCTCCACCACGTTTCCCGTGAAACAGCTGATATTTATTGGTTTTTCGTCGACAGATCCCAAGTTTTCGGAATGATCGGGGAAACGGGTCGACGCGCCGGCGCGTTGGGCGATTCTCAGGCGCGATGGTTCATCGCGGTCAAGCTCCACCCATCCGGACGCCAGCTCATGTCCGCGTGATGCGTCCGAGCCGCATTCATGTGATGCGCGCTCATCCCCGGGACGAGGCAAAGTGCTCGAGCTTGCGCTCGATGCGGGCGAGGCCGGCATCGATCACGAAGGCCAGGGCGAACAGCACGATCAGCAGAGCCCACATGTGCTCCATCAGGAAGTTCGAGGAATAGACCTCGAACATGTGCCCGAAGCCGACCACCGAGACGAGCAGCTGGCCGATGATCGCGCCCTTAACGGCGCGGATCATGCCGAGCCGGATGCCGGTGAGGACCTCGGGCAGCGCCGCCCACAGGTAGACCTTCGAGAACGCCTGCCAGCGGGTGGCGCCGAACGCCGCCGCCATCTCGACCAGGGAGGGCGAGATGGCGCGTGCGCCAGCGCGGGCATCCAGGATAATGATCCACACCGCGAACAGCACCACCGTCAGCACGATGGTGGTTGTACCGAAGCCGAACACGGCCATGATGACCGGCACCAGCGCCGTCAGCGGGGCGCTGGTGAAGGTGCTGACCCACGGCAGCAGCAGCGCATCGAGCATGCGCGAGCGGCCCATGGCGAGGCCGGTCGGCACCCCCGCGGCAATGGCAATGGCGGTGCCCGTCAGGTAGGTCCGCGCCGTCAGGGCGAGCGCGTCCCAGAAGGTCGGGTTGCCGACCAGCTCGCCAAGCCTCGCCAGCACGCTTGACAGGGGCGGAAACAGCGCCGTCAGACCGGCGCGTCCGACGATCTCCCAGGCGATCGCCCACACTACCAGCGAGGCTGCGACTGGAAGGCGTCTGCCGAACACCTGCATGGCTGCCGCCCTCACCCGACGTACTGCTTGAGCCCGGCCCAGATGCTCTCGACGGTGTCGAGATACATGGGGTCGCGGCGGATGGCATCGGGGTCGCCCCCGCGCGGAACCGCGACCTCGATCACCTGCGAGATGCGGCCGGGCCGGGGCGTGAGCAGGACGATGCGGTCGGCCACATACACCGCCTCCTCGATGCTGTGCGTGACGAAGATGAACGTCTTGCGCTCCCTGGCGATCAGCTCCAGCAGGTCCTCCTGGAACTTGCGGCGCGTCTGCTCGTCCACCGCCGAGAACGGCTCGTCCATCAGGATGATCGCGGCGTCGACGGCGAGCGCGCGTGCCAGGCCGACGCGCTGACGCATGCCGCCGGACAGCTCGTGCGGGTACTTGTGCTCGAAGCCCTTGAGGCCGACCCTGGCGATCTGCACCTCGGCAACGGCTTCGCGCTGGGCACGGGGCACGCCCCTGAGCTCCAGGCCGAAGGCCGCGTTGCGCAACACCGTCGCCCACGGCAGCAGTGCGAAGTCCTGGAACACGAACGAGCGCTCGGGACCTGGGCCGGTGACACTGCGCCCGCCGACCCTGACCTCGCCCGATGTGACGGGGACGAGGCCGGAGATGATCTTGAGCAGGGTCGTCTTGCCGCAGCCGGACGGACCAAGCAGCGCGGTGAGCCGGCCTTCGGGGATGTCCACGCTGACCGCGTCGAGGGCCTGAACCCCGCCGGGGTAGACCTTCGAGACCGACCGCACCTCGACGATCGGCCGCGGCTCGGCTGCCTGCGGCGGCATCGTTGCGGCTGTGGGTGCAGCGGCGGTCATCACGGGGTTCCTCTCTCAGGCCGGAAGAAGCGCAGCTCGGCCCACTCCAGCACCCGCATGAATGCGACCGACACAATGATTACCGAGGCGATCGCGCCGTACATGGCCGGATACGCGGCGACCGACTGGCTGTAGGTGATGATGTCGCCGATGCCGGTCGGCGTGACCAGCAGCTCCGCGAGCACTGCGCCGACAAATCCTGACGCCACGCCGAGGCGCAGGCCGGCGAAGATCACCGGCGCCGCCGCGGGCAGGATGATCTTGGCGATCAGCTGCCGCTGGCTGCCGAGAAACGAGCACCCCATCTCGATCAGCGACCGCGGTGCATGCTGCACCGCCTTGAACGAGTTGAGGACGATTACCGGCAGCGCCATCACGCACACGATCATCACCTTGGTCGTGATGCCAATGCCGTAGGCCAGGATGATGAGCGGCACCAGGGCGGCAAGCGGCGCGGCCTGCAGAACGATGAACAGCGGCAGGCCGAGCCACTCGCACCGGCGGTCGAGCCCCATCGCCACGCCGATAGCCACGCCGAGGACGGCGGACAGCACCAGACCAATCGCCAGCGGAACCAGCGTGACAGCGAGCGCCACGATCAGCGACCCGTCGAGAAGCATGCCGACGGTCACCCGTGCGGTATCCAGGAAGGTCGGAAACGTCGGGCTGATGGGGATACGTCCGGCCACCTCCCAGGCTGCCGCGGCGCCGAGGATCAAGGCGAGCTGCGGGATTGCCTGGCGAGCCCTGCGCACGACGCGGATGCGTGCTGCCGCGAGTGCCGATGCCGCCGAGTTGGAGGCCGCCAGATCGGTGCCCATCGTCATGGCCGGGGCCTCCCCAACATCGTACGCCGGCAGGCGCGGGAGCCGCGCCGTACCGGCTGACCGGCGGGCGTCATCAGCTGCCGATCTTCTTCAGTGCCTTCTCCAGCGGCCCAAGGTTCCAGAAGTCCTCGACCTTGAGATCGCCGGCCTTGCCCTTGAGCTGGCCCGCCTCGGTATAGAACTCGAAGTCGGCCTTCACCGCCGCCGCGCCGCCGCCCTTGGGGTCGAACAGGCCGTGCTTGATGGCATCGGCATAGTAGCCGCTGACGCCGGCGACAACCTCCTTCGGCAGGTCCTTCAGCAGGTTGCGCTTGACGCGCTCAGCCTCGATCACGCCGGGGTCCTTGGCCATCTCGCTCCACAGCCGCGCGAAAGACTCGACCAGGATATCGACGGTTGCAGCGTTCTTCTGCATCCAGGCGACATTGCCGAACAGGACCTCGTCGCTCGCCGGCGTGTCGACGCTGGGCAGCACGTGGAAGCGGTCGCCGCCCTTCGCCATCAGCAGCTTCATGTTCGCCAGGTCGACGATTGTGGCCTTGATCTGACCGTTGAGCATGGCGACGACGCGGTTCTCCGACCCCGGCACGTAGCTCCGCTGTCCGAATTTGATGCCGTTGCGCTTGGCGAGGATGTTGCCGATCGCCTCCGTGCCGCTGCCGCGGGCGTGGAACGCAAACGGCTGCCCGTCGAGGTCCTTCCAGGTCTTGTATTGCTTGGCGGCAACGGGGAAGAACACCAGCCGGCTGACCTGGAACAGCCCGCGCAGCGGCGCTTTCGACTTCTGGATGACCGCATAGGGTGTAGCGATGCCGATGTCGGCCTGGCCGTTCACAACCGCCTGGATCGCCAGCTCCTCCTTGGCAAAGGAGGTGACCTCGTAGTCGGCACCCTTCTCCTTGGCCCGCTCCAGGGCGATCAGATAGGATAACGTTTCAACGGAGATTGTGTCGCCGAGCGCAACCCGCACCTTGGCTGCCTGCGCGCCGCCAGCGAAGGCGGTGAGCCCTAGTGCGGCAGCCGCAAAGGCGGCAATGAATCCCCTGGCGATCGCAGTCATGCGCAAGCCTCCCCTTGTCAACAAGCGGCGGGATGGCGCGGCACCGCACGAAGCGACCGCGCTGTCCAACCTCCAGCCTTTTGCGTAGTGACGCTTCCTTGGAGCCAGCCGGGCTTTGTGCCCGGCCGTTATGCTGAATAGCACGCTTTATTGCCGCGCCTTGTCAAGCGCGCTGCCGATCCCGCCAGCAATTGGCTGCGTTCCCCGCATGGGCTCCGTCGTCTCAGCACCTTGTCGCCCGTCGACGTTCCATGTATGTGACGCCTTGCGTCTTGGTTGGGCAATGGGGCGTAGCCAAGCGGTAAGGCAGCGGATTTTGATTCCGCCATACGAAGGTTCGATTCCTTCCGCCCCAGCCAAGCGAATTCCGCAGCCTATGCCGAAGCTTATGCCGACCCAGGCGCTCTTTCAGGCACCTGGAAGCCTGCGCCCGCGCTCAGCCTCTGGCCGGCCTGGACCGCCTTCAACCGCCGCGTGAGCAAGAGCGGGGGCGATGCCGGGATCTGGCACGGAAACCTATCTCGTGCGTGCGGGGCAGTACGAGGCGATATCCAGCGGCATGCCGCCGTTCGGTCTGGGCAAGATTGGTCGCCTGGTGGATGCCACGGGCGCAGGCGGCAGCGCCCGCCAGCGCCTGCGTGCTTCCGAGACGGTCACGACCCATAGGCGCCACCGTCGCGGTGGTCCGCCGTCGCTCCCATCACGTCATCTCGCAGCGACTGCAAGTGCCGAGCTACGGCTTCGTCGGCAGGCGGCGCCGGTATCTGCCTGCGAGTACGAGAAGCGCGCCTTCTCGCGCTGGCGAGGTACGAACGGCGCGATGCGAGCGAGATCATGCGGGTCGTCAGGTTGCCACCAGCGCGAAGCGCCGAGGCCGGCCAGCGGAATTGCGTTGCGACGTACTCGTGCATGCGCCGAGCCGCCTGGATGCCCTTCTGGTCTCAGAATTCGTCCACAGGTCCACCGGCAGCAACGGCGCCGAAATTTTTCGAGACCTGACAGAGACCGGACCGTCCTTACACGGCTGGATGGGTGCGGTATGCCGGCGCGTCAGCGCAGCGCGGCCTGGGATGCCGCGCCATCTCCGAGAAACAAAAATGCAGCCTCCCGACATGAAATGCCGGTTAATGCGCGTCATGCATTTTATGCTTCAATGCCGTCGGACGGCCTTCGAATCCGATTTTTTGTGGATTGCCTGCAACACAAGCCGCGAAAGGCGTCAGGATCGATCTAGAACTCACTGTTTTCAATCAACAAAATCGCTTCACTTGCGCATGATACTGCGAGTTCGAAATCGATTCGGACCGAAGAGAGAAAGGGTAGAGCAAAATGGCTAAAGCAGCCGCTAAGACCAAGACTGCCGCGAAGAAGAAGGCCGCTCCGGCCGCCAAGAAGACCGCCGCCAAGAAGGCGCCCGCCAAGAAGCGCGCCTGACGACTTACCGCGCCCGGCAAGCGCGCACGCACGATCCGACGCCGCCCCGCAGGGCACCAGGGCAGAGCGATGGATTGGCATGTTGCGCTGAGATGGGCAGTGGAGTTTGGAGGCCGGAGAAGCGTGTCCGCGTAACTCTCCGGCTTCAGTTTTTTGGCGGCAGCAAACTACACGCTGCGCTCCACCATCTTCTTCTTGATCTCGGCGATCGCCTTGGCCGGATTGAGCCCCTTCGGGCAGGTCTTGGTGCAATTCAGGATGGTGTGGCAGCGGTACAGGCGGAACGGATCCTCAAGGTTGTCAAGCCGTTCTCCCGATGCCTCGTCGCGGCTGTCGTTCAGCCAGCGATAGGCCTGCAACAGCGCCGCGGGCCCGAGATACCGGTCGCTGTTCCACCAATAGCTCGGACACCCAGCCGAGCAGCACGCGCACAGGATGCACTCGTAGAGGCCGTCGAGCTTGGCGCGATCGTCGATGTCCTGCCGGCGCTCATCCGGAGGCGTTGCCGAGGTCGTCTGCAGCCACGGCTGGATCGACTGGTGCTGCGCGTAGAAGTTGGTCAGGTCGGGCACCAGGTCCTTCACCACCGGCATGTGCGGCAGCGGATAGACCTTCACAGGTCCCTCGATGTCGTCGATGGCCTTGAGGCAGGCGAGCGTATTGAGACCGTCGATATTCATGGAGCACGACCCGCAGATGCCCTCACGGCAGGAGCGCCGGAAGGTGAGGGTGGGGTCGATCTCGTTCTTGATCTTGATCAGCGCATCGAGAACCATCGGCCCGCAGTTGCCGCGGTCGACCCAGTAGGTGTCGATATGGGGCGTGTAGCCGTCGTCCTGGTTCCAGCGGTAGACGCGGAACTCCTGCCAACCGGTGCTGCTCTTCGGCTCGTTCCAGGTCTTGCCGACACTGACCCGGGAGTTGCGGGGAAGGGCCAATTCAACCATGTGGGCAGCTCTCGATAAGCCTGGGCCAAGTTTCCGGCCGGGACTTTCCTCCCACCGAACGGGAGAGTCAACCGTTGCAGCGCCGCAGTGACATAAGGCCGACGCATGCGGCTTGACACGTTCGCTGCAGGCGAGGCGGTCAAGCTGCGGGCTCGAGGCCGAGATCGGTCAGGCACACGGCGAGCTGCGGCATGAGCAGCGGCTCCAGCCGGTCGCTCGGGCCGGCCTCGTGCGGGGGCGGATAGCCCTCGGTCGTCGGACTGCGGTGGATGGACGTGACGAGGGTGGTCGCGTCGATCACCCAGTACTCACGCACGCCCCGCCGCGCATAGACCGGCGCTTTTGTCTGCAGGTCATAGCGCAGGCTGGTGTCGGCCACCTCGACGATCAGGAGAGCGGCAGCCGGCGTGACCTGATCGAGCGGAATGCTGGCGGGCCAGAACAGGAAATCGGGCTCGCGGAACTCGTCCTCGTCGATATGGAGCGTTGTCTCCGTGATGAGCTCTATCTGGCTTCCGACGACGAGAGGAAACCAGTGCTTCTGCAGCTCTCTCTTGACCAGCTCGTGTCGGATGCCCTTGGGTGACATGGGCACGATCTCCCCGCCGATCAGCTCGAAACGCTCGTCCTCCAGGATGATGCCCTTGGCCACCATCTCCTCGATCTGGGCCACAGTCCAGCGCCGGCGCGGCAGGCCCTCGGCGGCCTGCGTCGTGGCGGGGAGGCGGTTGAGGTGCAGACGCTCGTTCATGTCCGCAAACCTAGCACAAGGCTCGACCGCGCCAAAGCTGCACCCAATGCCTAATTCGGCACAGCCTTCACAGCGAGCACAGGCTCTGCCAGGTTGCCCGGTGAACGTGCCGGCTGGGCGGTACGCCCGGCCAGGCCGGCTTCGGCGTCGGGCGTACGTGTGGCCACATAATAATCGCCCAGCACCAGCACATCGATGCCGCTCTTGAGATAGCACTCGATGGCGTCTCGCGGCGAGGCGACGATCGGCTCGGAGCGGTTGAAGCTGGTATTGAGCAGTATCGGCACGCCGGTGATCCGGCCGAACTCCTCGATCAGCCCATAGTAGCGCGGGTTGCTCTCGCGCTCGACAGTCTGGATGCGGCCAGTGCCATCGACGTGCACCGCGGCGGGAATGCGGTCGCGGAACTCGGGGCGGATGCGTGGCGCCAGCGTCATGAACGGGTCGGCCTGGTCGATCTCGAAGAACTCGGCCGCGCGCTCCAGCAGCACGGCCGGTGCGAACGGCCGGAACGATTCCCGCTGCTTGACCTTGGCATTGAGGATATCTCGCATGTCCGGCCGGCGCGGGTCGGCGAGGATCGAGCGGTTGCCGAGGGCGCGCGGGCCGATCTCGAACCGGCCCTGGAACCAGCCGACAATCCGGCCATTTGCCAGATCGCGAGACACACGCCAGAGGAGCTGCTGCTCGCCGAGCCGGCGATAGCGCAGCCCGGCGACATTGAGGGCGCGCTCGACCTCATCGTCACCGTAGGCCTTGCCGAGCAGGGCGTGCTTCATCTCGTAGTTGCGGCGGTAGCCGAGGTCGTGGTGATAGTGCCACAGCGCGCTGCCCAGCGGCGCCCCGGTATCCGACGCGCACGGCGGCACCCACAGGCGCCGCACGTCGGTCTCTTCCAGGATCTTGGCGTTGGCGACACAGTTGAGCGCCACGCCGCCCGCCAGCACGAGATCGCGCACCGGGGTACCCTTCAAGAGCGTGCGTACGCGGTGCAGCACGATCTCCTCGGTCACCGCCTGCAGGGCGAAGGCCAGGTCGCGATGCCGCCCGGTCAGGGGCTCGCCGCGGGCGCGAGGCGGCCCGAATGCATCGAGGAACTTGCGCGTGAACGGTCGCAGCTGGCCGTAGGTATCGTAGCTGAAGTAGTCCATGTTGACCGCGTAGCCGCCATCCGGCAGGGGGCGGATCACGTCGCGGAAGCGCTCAACGTAGGTTGAATCGCCATAGGCGGCGAGCGCCATCACCTTACCCTCGTCGCCGAAGCCGGCGAAGCCCAGGTGCTCGGTGACGAAGGTGTAGACGAGGCCCGCGGAATTCATGATCCCGGTGGACCACAGCCGATCCAGCCGGTTGCCGCGGCCGAGGTAGGCGCTCGACGAGCAGTCGTCGCCGTAGCCGTCCATCACCAGCGTCAGCGCCTCCTCGAACGGCGATACGAAGAACATGGCGGCGTGGGCGTGGTGGTGCGCGACGTTGACGATGGGTGGAAGCGCCTTGGCCCCGAAGCGGCGGATGAGATCGCGGGTCAGGAAGTAGTTGAGGAAGACGACGTCGTTCTTCTGCGCCGTGTGCGAGCGCGGCAGCGCCAGGCTGAGGCTCATCGGGAAACGGTGCAGCAGCAGCGCGGTGAACGACCGGCGCAACAGCCGCAGATCCCACGGCGTGGTGATCACATCGACATCGCTGAGGTCAAGGCGCAGCTCGTCCAGGCCGGCCGCCAGGGCGCGCTTGGGAAACTTCTGCGTCTTCTTGCGCCGGTTGAAGCGTTCCTCCTCCAGCACAAGCTCGGGCACGCCGTGGTTGAGGAAAGCGACGCCGCTGTCATGGGTCTTGGCCACGATGCCGAGAATTCGCAAGGTCGGGCACCCCTCAGCTGAGCTCGAAGGAGGAAGCACGCCAGCGTCGGGGGCGACGGGACATCCCCGCTGACTCCCGGTCGACCAGATGGACGCTTCCTCAGACCCCCTCCGGGTCGAGGCCTGCCCCCGTTCAACAGTGACTTATTAGAGCCCAGCAGCCCCCCCTTGTCGAGCCGACAGCGCGTTCGGCTCGGCATTTTGCTGGGAAAAACTCAATTACACCAATTAGATGAATGACAATCTACACAGGAATGACAGCGTTAAGACCGTCTCATGTCAGAGCTTGCGACGGAGTCCGGACCCTCGTTCAGGGCTTTACCTTGGATTCTCCGAAGCAATGGCGAGGCTCTGGCCCCGCTCCAATCGCGCCATCAATCGTGCCTGCCATGACAATGCTTGTACTTCTTGCCTGACCCGCACGGGCAGACCGCATTGCGCGAGACCTTGCCCCAGGTGGACGGGTCGCTCGGGTTGACGGCGACCGCACCTTTCCGCGTCTGCAGTGGCGCACGCCGCTCCCCCACCGGCGCGCGGGTGCCGGCCGCCAGCGCCGCGTCGGCGAGCGCCAGCTCGTCCTCGCCGGAGAAGGGGTCATCGTGATGGGCGTGCATCGGCGGCAGCTCGACGGGCTCCAAGAACTCGTCGGGGGCACCGCCCGCCACCGGACGCGCGTGCATGAGGTGCATGGTGACCTCCTCGCGCAGGTTGGCGAGCATGGTCTCGAACAGCTCGAAGCTCTCCGCCTTGTACTCGTTGAGGGGATCGCGCTGGCCGTAGCCGCGCAGCCCGATCACACTGCGCAGATGCTCCATCTGCACCAGGTGCTCGCGCCAGAGGTGGTCGAGGATGTGGAGCAGCACCATCTTCTCGACCTGGCGCATGCCCTCTGGCCCGAACTCCGCCTCGGTCTCCTTGGCCTTCGCCTCGATCCGCTCGTTGAGGCGCTCGGTGATCTCCTCGTTGGCTATGCCTTCCTCTGCGGCCCAGGCCTCCACCGGCAGGTCGAGGTCGAAGATGCGCTGCACCTCGCCCTTGAGCGTGGCCATGTCCCACTGCTCGGCGTAGGTGCCCTCGGGCATGCACTTCGCCACCAGTTCGGCCACCACCTGCTGGCGCATCTCGGCGACGGTCTCGCTCACGTCGTCGTGGCCCATGATGTCGATGCGCTGCTCGAAGATGACCTTGCGCTGGTCATTCATCACGTCGTCGTACTTGAGCGTATACTTGCGCGCGTCAAAGTTGCGGGCTTCGACCTTCTGCTGCGCCTTCTCCAGCGCCTTATTGATCCACGGGTGGGTGATGGCCTCGCCTTCCTGCAGGCCGAGCCTGGTCAGTACGCCGTCCATGCGGTCGGAGCCGAAGATGCGCATCAGGTCGTCATCAAGCGCCAGGTAGAACTTGGAGCGGCCAGGATCGCCCTGGCGGCCGGAGCGGCCACGCAGCTGGTTGTCGATGCGGCGGCTCTCATGCCGCTCGGTGCCGAGCACATAGAGCCCGCCGGCGTCGATCGCCTGGCTCTTCTTTTCGGCCACGTCGGCCTGAATCTCGGCGCACTTCTGCTTGACCCGGTTGAAGGTCTCGACGATGGCGGCACGCTGGGCCGCGATCTCCTTGGCACCGACCTGGCGGCCGGCGTCCATCTCGCGCGCCACCCAGGCGCGCAGGGCATCGTTCATGAAGTGGAACAGCGTCTCGTTGATGCGGCCGAAGCCCCACGTCCGGCCGGCGTCGGCGAGCCACTGCCGGGCCTCGTCACGCAGGCCTGCGTCGAACCATGTGCTCAGCTGCTCGGCCTCGTCGTGGCCGTTGCGCAGCCCGTCCGAGGGCGCCGCCGCCAGCTGGCGCGCGATCTCGGCGCGCTGCAGCGCCATCCCGCGCTTGTCGGCCGTGATACGCGCCCGCTCGCGCGCCTGCTCGCGCAGGCCGGGCTCCTGCCCGGCAGCGGACTGCTCGCTGACCCACGCGGCGACCTGCTCGTTGATCCGCGCCCGGAGGCGCGTGTCGATCCAGTCGTCGCCGAGATAGAGGACGTCATCGATCCACTTGCGCAGCTGGTCGGTGTCCTCGCCAGCCAGGTGCACGGCGGCCATCCGGCCGGCGTCGATCTCTTCCTTCAGCCAGTCGCGGGCGCGGAAGCGATCGTTGCCGCCAAGCTGGATGTCGGTGCCGCGGCCGGCCATGTTGGTGGCGATCGTCACCCCGCCGGGCACGCCGGCCTGGGCGATGATATTGGCCTCCTGCTCGTGGTAGCGGGCGTTGAGCACTTGGTGCGGCACCGGATCGCCGCTGCCCTTGCGCGACAGCTCCTCCAGGTAGCCGCCCAGGTCGAGCAGCTGCTGCTTCAGCTCCTCTTCCTTGGCGCTCTTGATCTGCTCGGCCTGGGCCTTGATATACCCGCCAAGCTCGCGGATGAACTTGCGCTCCTTGAGCATGGCGGAGAGCTGCTCGGACTTCTCGATCGACACGGTGCCGACCAGGATCGGCTGGCCCCTGCGCCGGCAGTCGGCGATCTCGGCAATGATGGCCCGCGCCTTCTCCAGCTGGCTGCGATACACCTCGTCGTGCTCGTCGGCGCGGGCGACCGGCATGTTGGTCGGGATCTCGATCACGTCGAGCTTGTAGATGTCGCCGAACTCGTTGGCCTCGGTGGCGGCGGTGCCGGTCATACCGGCGAGCTTGCTGTAGAGGCGGAAGTAGTTCTGGAAGGTGATGGAGGCGAGCGTCTGGTTCTCCGGCTGGATCTTGACGTGCTCCTTGGCCTCCAGCGCCTGGTGCAGGCCGTCGGAATAGCGCCGGCCCTGCATCATGCGGCCGGTGAACTCGTCGATGATGACGACCTCGCCGCCCTTCACGATGTAGTCGCGGTCGCGCAAAAACAGCGCGTGCGCCTTCAGCGCCTGGTTGGCGTGGTGCACCACCGAGACGTTCTCGATGTCGTAGAGGGATTCGCCCTTGAGGAGGCCGGCCTCCCGCAGCAGCTCCTCCATCATCTCGTTGCCGGATTCGGTGAAGGCGACCTGGCGCTGCTTCTCGTCGAGCTCGACCAGCCCCTGGGTCTTGATGATCTCCTTCAGCTCCTCCTTGCTGTGCTCCTTGCTGAGCGCAGCGACGATCTTGGTGTTCTCGGCCACTAGGCGCTTCACCAGCTCATCAAGCGCCGTGTACAGCTCGGAGCGGTCCTCCACCGGGCCGGAGATGATGAGCGGCGTGCGCGCCTCGTCGATCAGGATCGAGTCCACCTCGTCGACGATGGCGTAGGCGTGCCCGCGCTGCACCATCTCGCTGGCACTCATCTTCATGTTGTCGCGCAGGTAGTCGAAGCCCAGCTCGTTGTTGGTGGCGTAGGTGACATCGCAGGCATACTGGTCGTGCCGCTGCTCGTCGTCGAGTTCGTGCACGATGCAGCCGACCGTGAGTCCGAGGAACTTGTAGATACGGCCCATCCACTCGGCATCGCGCTTCGCCAGATAGTCGTTGACAGTGACGACGTGGACGCCGCGGCCGGCCAGCGCGTTGAGGTAGACGGCGAGTGTGGCAACCAGCGTCTTGCCCTCGCCGGTCTTCATCTCGGCGATCTTGCCCTGGTGCAGCACCATGCCGCCGATCATCTGCACGTCGAAGTGGCGCTGGCCGAGCGTGCGCTTGGCGGCCTCGCGCACCGTGGCGAAGGCAGGGACGAGCAGATCGTCGAGATCGGCGCTCCCGTCGGCCAGCTGCTGGCGGAAGGTCTCCGTGCGCGCCCTGAGCTCGGCGTCGGTCAGGCCCTCCAGCTCCGGTTCAAGTGCATTGATCGCATCCACCGTCGGACGGTAGACTTTGACCTTGCGGTCGTTGGCCGACCCGAAAACCTTGGCAGCTAGCGCGCCGAAAGACAGCATTTGGCAAAATCCCGTTGAATCGCCACGAGTTGAGCGGTCGGCCAAAGACCCAGCACCAGCCTTGGCACAGACAGGTCCCGGCATCGTGGCCGCGCGCCGCTATCGGATTCTCAAAGCGGGGGAGACACACCAAAAACCCGCGCGGAGAAAGCGCCTGCAGCTGCTGGTCCCGCTGGGCCCACCCTCAGATAAGGACCGGCACTAGCCTTGTCAACGCAGGATGACCGGCGCCCTCGACCGCGATATGACAGCACTGGACTGGGTTTAGATAGAGGTTGGAGGAGATTTAATCGGGCTCAGGCCGGGCGCTCGCCCGCCGCATTGCCGCAGACCGCACTTTCAGCCGATTATCCGCGCGCCACGGTGACGGGGTCAGATCCCTTGCCACCGCGTGTCGCTATGAGCCAATGAGCCAACGTTTTGCCGAGGGGCCTGACCCCGTCTGCAGCCGACCGAAACCGCTAGCTAGCTGAAAGGCTGTTGCCATGGCCGCATCGACCGTCTCCCCCTTCGCACCCGCGAGGCTGCCCGAGATGCCGGTGATCCCCGGCGTGCGATTTGCCTCCTGCGCCGCCGGCATTCGCTATGCAGGCCGGACGGACCTTATGCTGGCCGTGCTCGACCCGGGAACGACCGCGGCGGGGGTCCTCACCCGATCCAAGACCTGCTCGGCGCCGGTTCTGTGGTGCCGCAAGAGACTGGAGGGGGGCACGGCGCGGGCGCTCGTGGTCAACTCCGGCAATGCCAACGCCTTCACCGGCAAGAAGGGTGCCGAGGCGACTCGGATCACGGCGGAGGCTGCCGGCGCCGCGGTCGGATGTGCCCCCGATGAGGTTTACGTGTCCTCGACCGGCGTCATCGGCGAGCCGCTCGATGCAGGCAAGTTCGCGCATCTGTTGGACGGTCTCGCCAAGGCAGCCGCGCCGGATGCCTGGCACGCCGCGGCACGGGCGATCATGACCACCGATACCTTCCCCAAGCTCGCCACCCGCACAGTGCGGCTCGGCGGCACCGAGGTGACGATCAACGGCTTCGCCAAGGGTGCCGGCATGATCGCGCCGGACCTCGCCACCATGCTGGTCTACATCTTCACGGACGCGGCGATCGACCGGACGGCGCTGCAGGCGATGCTGGCGGCGGGGGCTGACAAAACGTTCAACTGCATCACCATCGACAGCGACACCTCCACCAGCGACACCGTCCTGGCCTTCGCGACCGGTGCCGCCGCGGCGCGCGGCGCACCTGCCATCGAGGATGCGTCAAGCGCCGAGAGCCAGGCATTCGCCGCCGCCCTGCACGACCTGATGCTGGAGCTGGCGCTGATGGTGGTGAAGGACGGCGAGGGGCTGACCAAGTTCGTCACGGTGCGGGTGGAGGGCGCCGAGAGCGACGCCGCCGCCCGCCGCATCGGCTTTGCCATTGCCAACTCACCCCTGGTGAAGACCGCCATCGCCGGCTGCGACCCCAACTGGGGCCGCGTGGTCATGGCCGTCGGCAAGGCCGGCGAGGCGGCAGACCGCGACCGCCTGTCGATCCGCTACGGCGGCATCGAGGTCGCGAAAAATGGCGAGCGCGCCCCCACCTACGACGAGGCCACCGTCTCCAGGTACATGGAGGGCGCCGAGATCGAGATTGGCGTCGACCTGGCGCTCGGCACCGGTGCCGCCACGGTATGGACCTGCGACCTGACCCACGGCTACATTTCGATCAATGCGGATTACCGGAGCTGACCTAGATTGTAGGGTGCAACAAGGCGCAGCCGCGTTGCACCAATATCGCCGTATCGCTTCGGAACGCCCGGACACGGTGCAATGCGCTGCGCTTATTGCACCCTACGCCACCCCTGCCGCCGTCCTTCCGGCCACGCGCCCCGAGAACAGGCACCCGCCCAGGAACGTCCCCTCCAGCGCGCGGTAGCCGTGCATCCCGCCACCGCCGAAGCCGGCAACCTCGCCGGCGGCGAAGACGTTCCCCAACGGCGTTCCATCTGCCCGCAGCACGCGCGCCGACAAATCCGT
>DASURA010000218.1:0-3799 GCA_036280295.1 Hyphomicrobiaceae bacterium | reverse complement strand
CCGCAATCCAGCCAACAACGCGCTCCGGAGCCTGCTTCACGCTGGATCGCGGGCACAAGGCCCGCGATGACGGCGGAGACAGGCACCGATGGCGGAGCGTCAACCCTTGGGTGCCTTCTTCTTAGGCTTCGGCTCCGGCTTCTTCGCCGGTTCCTCGTCCTTGGGCGGCATGTAGCGTGGAAACACGCCTGTGGGTGCCGGCAAGGGTGTGCCGGGTTTGAGGCGGCCGGTCTCGCCCAAGGCCGCGAAGCTGCGCGCATCGGCCGGCTGGGCCAGCAGGTCGAGCAGCTTGGCCGCGCCCGCGGGCGTCGCCGGCTGGGCCAGGATGGCAACCTGACGCACCACCTCGGCGGCGACGTAGAGGATCGTGCCCTTGCGCTCCGCCGTCTTGTCCTTGCTCCACGGCTCCTCGCTCGCGAAGTAGCGGTCGGCATCGCCCACCACCGCCCACACAACGTCGAGGTACGGCTTGAGGCCCTGGCGATCCATGGCCTCGCGCGCCTTCGGGTAGATGCCGTCGACGACGGCGAGCATCGCCTTGTCGGCATCGGTGAAGGGGCCCGGCTCCGGCACCTTGCCGTCAAAGCCCTTGGCGATCATCGAGAGCGAGCGCTGCGCCAGGTTGCCGATGCCATTGGCCAGGTCTGCATTGATGCGGTTGGCGATCGCCTCGGGCGTATAGTTGCCGTCCTGGCCGAAGTTGACCTCGCGCAGGAAGAAATAGCGCAGCTGGTCGGCGCCGTAGACCTCGATCAGGTTGAACGGGTCCTCGACGTTGCCGAGCGACTTCGACATCTTCTCGCCGCGGTTCAGCACGAAGCCGTGGCTGTAGACGCGCCTGGGCAGCGGCAGGCCCGCCGACAGCAGGAACGCTGGCCAGTAGACGGCGTGGAAGCGCAGGATGTCCTTGCCGATGACGTGGATATCGGCCGGCCAGTAGTGCCAGAGCGGGCTCTTCTCGTCCGGGAAGCCGACGCCGGTGATGTAGTTGGTCAGCGCGTCGACCCACACGTACATGACATGGCCCGGTGCATCCGGCACGGGGATGCCCCAGTCGAGCGTGGTGCGCGAGACGGAGAGATCCTCCAGCCCGCCCTTGACGAAACTGACCACCTCGTTCCTGCGCTCGCGCGGCAGGATGAAATCGGGGTTGGCCTCGTAGTGGGCGAGCAGCCTGTCCTGGTAGGCGGAGAGACGGAAGAAGTAGGTCTCCTCCTCAAACCACTCCACCGGCGTGCCCTGGCCGCCCAGGCGCACACCATCGGGGCCGAGGGTAGTCTCCTTCTCGGTATAGAACGCCTCGTCGCGCACGGAGTACCAGCCGGCGTATTTCTTGACGAAGATATCGCCGTTGGAAGCCATGCGGCGCCAGATCTCCTCCGACGCCTTGTAGTGCCGCGGCTCGGTGGTGCGGATGAAGTCATCATTGGAGAGATTAAGGGCGGCGGCCAGGTCGCGGAAGCGCTGCGCGTTGCGGTCGGCAAGCGCACGCGCGGTGATCCCCTCCTTGGCCGCCGTCTGCTTCATCTTGAGGCCGTGCTCGTCGGTGCCGGTCAGGAAGTAGACGTCCTTTCCATCCAGCCGCTCGAAACGGGCGATGGCATCGGTCGCAATCGCCTCGTAGGCGTGGCCCAGATGCGGGTTGCCGTTGGGGTAGGAGATGGCGGTGGTGATATAGAATTTCTGTTGCCCGCTCATGGTGGCAAGTTCCGTTCGGTTTGGCTTGTCTTACAGGAATGCGAACATGCGCCGCCGCCTGAGGAGCGGCCGGAACGGATCAGCACATTCGCGCCCAGGTCTTAGCCGCGGCCGGAGCCAGTGCTCCTAGCGCAACAGAACGGCAATGGCGGGCGGTGGGTGTCATGGTGCGGTTCGCCTAGCACAAAAGCGGCGGCGATGCCAGCCCGCCTGCCTCTGTCAGACACGTCATCAAGCTTCCGCGCGGCGCGGATGACGCGGACGATCTCTAAGGCCATCGTCGAATGCGGTAGAGAATGAGAAGGGATGCGATGGCATGCGGTCACATGCGCGCCACCGCCTCGATCCTGGCGAACGCACGCAGGATCAGCGCCTTGCGGTCAAGGTTGAGGGCGTCGGCGTCGGCCTTGTCGCGCAAAATCGCCTGCCACAGCTCGGCCCAGGCAGGGAGGCGGGCAACGGGCATCAGGCGAGCGGCAAGCGCGGCCTCCTCGGGCGTCCCCTCACCGGAGGCAGCGGCGCGGACAAGACGGGCCAGTGTGTCGAGCAGCAGGGCAAACAGCATCTCGAAGCGCTGCTCCTGGGCATCGGTGGCGAGCTGGTCAGAGAGCGTATGCAGCACCGGCCAGTCGATGGCGGGCAGGCGCGCCAGGATCGCCCCGAGCTTGTCGTGCAGATCGATGCCGCCGGTTGCGAGCTGCAGGGCGCTGCGGACGCTGCCCTCGGCGAGGCGCACCAGCTGCTGCCATTTGTCCGCGGACGGCGGCTTCTCGCCGGCCGCTGTCAGCGCCGCCGTCACCGCCTGGCGCAGGCTCTCGGCATCGAGCGGGGCCAGGTCGAGCCGGCGGCAGCGCGAGCGGATGGTGGGGAGCAGGCCCGAGGGCTGCGAGGCGACGAGCAGGAACAGGGCGCGTGGCGGCGGCTCCTCCAGCGACTTCAAGAGAGCGTTGGCGGCGTTGACGTTCAGCTCGTCGGCGCTGTCGACGATCACCACCCGCCAGCCACCGGCGTCGGCCGTGTGCCCGAGGAACGCACGCAGCTTGCGCACCTCGTCCACCGAGATGACGGAGAGCACACGCTTCCTCTGCAGATCGTAGGGCCGGCGCAGCACCAGGAGTCCGGGATGCGCGAGCTGGGCGATCTGCCGCGTTGCCGCCGCGTCTGCCGGCACCGCCAGGGTCTGGGCCACCGGATCGCGCTCCTCCGGCCTGGCGAGGACATGCCGCGCCATACGATAGGCGAGCGTCGCCTTGCCGATCCCGGCGCGGCCGGCCAGCAGCCAGGCATGGTGCGTGCGCCCGCCAGCGTAGGCTTGCGCCAGGGTCCGCTCCGCCGCCGCATGGCCGTACAGCACATGCGTCTCGCGCGGATGCGGGAAGTTGCCCAGGCGGTCGGCCTCGGGCAGCGCCTCGGCGTCCGGAACGTCCTGTACTCTTGTCGATGCCCTTGTCTGGCTCCGGGGCGCACGCGCCATCAGCGCCCCTTCTGCCGATGTGCTGGCGGCCGCGGTATCAGCCGGCGCTGCACCTTCGACCAGATCTCGGCCGCGATCGTCTCGGGCGCACCGGTCGCGTCGATCACCTGGCAGCGGTGCGGCTCCGCCCTGGCCACCTCCAGGAAGCCCTGGCGCAGGCGCTCGTGATAATCGAGCTCGCGCTTCTCGAAGGCGTCCTCGCCGGAGATGGCCTGCGCCAGCCGGCGCGTGGTGGCGCGGGCGAGGCCAACCTCAGGCGGTAGGTCAAGCACGAAGGTGAGATCGGGATAGGTGAGCTTGACCACGATCAGCTCGAATGCCTTGAACACGTCGAGCGGCAAACCGCCGGCTTCGACCTGATAGACGCGGGTGGAATCGGAGAACCGGTCGGAGATCACCCACTGGCCGGCGACCAGGGCGGGGCGGATCACCTTCTCGATGTGGTCGGCGCGGGCGGCATAGAACAACAGCGCCTCGGACAGCGCCGAATGCGGGGCAATCTCCGGATCGAGGATCAGGTTGCGCACCTGCTCGGCGAACGGCGAGCCGCCGGGCTCGCGCGTCAGGATCGGCACGATGCCGGCACGGCGCAGGGCTTCGGCGAGCATCCGCGCCTGCGTCGTCTTG
>DASURA010000217.1:0-42328 GCA_036280295.1 Hyphomicrobiaceae bacterium | reverse complement strand
TCCGGCAACGAGGGGATCGACTTCGTGCTGGTGGAGATCGGCGGCACGGTGGGCGACATCGAGGGCCTGCCGTTCTTCGAGGCGATCCGCCAGCTCGGCAACGAACTGCCGCGTGGCGATGCCATCTTCATCCATCTCACGTTGATGCCGTTCATCCCGTCGGCCGGCGAGCTCAAGACCAAGCCAACGCAGCACTCGGTGAAGGAGCTGCGCTCGATCGGCATCCAGCCGGATATCCTGCTCTGCCGCTCGGACCGGCCGGTGCCGGATTCGGAGCGCCGCAAGATCGCGCTGTTCTGCAACGTGCGGCCCGAGGCGGTGATCCAGGCGCTCGATGTGTCCTCGATCTACGAGGTGCCGCTGGCCTATCACGCCGAGGGGCTGGACAAGGAGGTGCTGGCCGCGTTCGGCATCAAGGATGCGCCGGAGCCGGACCTTTCCAAGTGGCGCAGCATCGCCCACGCCATCGCCAATCCGGAAGGCGAGGTGACGATCGCCATCGTCGGCAAGTACACGGGCCTCAAGGACGCCTACAAGTCGCTCAACGAGGCTCTCCTGCACGGCGGCATCGCCAACCGGGTGCGCGTGAAACTGGAGTGGATCGAGAGCGAGGTGTTCGAGGGCGACGACCCGGCCCGGCATCTGGAGGACGTGCACGGCATCCTGGTGCCTGGCGGCTTCGGCGAGCGCGGCTCGGAGGGCAAGATCCTGGCCGCCCGCTTCGCCCGCACGCGCAAGGTGCCCTATTTCGGCATCTGCTTCGGCATGCAGATGGCGGTGATCGAGGCGGCACGCGGTCTGGTGGGATTGCGTGGGGCGGGCTCGACCGAGTTCGGCGCGTGCGAGGAACCGGTGGTCGGCCTGATGACGGAATGGATGCGCGGCGACGAGCAGGAGACGCGCCGGCAGGGCGGAGATCTCGGCGGCACCATGCGCCTCGGCGCCTATCCGGCCCAGCTGGCGCCGGGCAGCAAGGTGGCGGAGATCTACGCGGCGACGCAGATCTCAGAACGCCATCGCCACCGCTACGAGGTGAACACGCACTATCGCGAGCGCCTGGAGGCAGCTGGCGTGCGCTTCTCCGGCCTCTCCCCGGACGGCCTGCTGCCGGAGATCATCGAGATCGACGGCCACCCCTGGTTCATCGGCGTGCAGTTCCACCCGGAGCTCAAGTCGCGCCCCTTCGACCCGCACCCGCTGTTCCGGGCGTTCATTGCGGCGGCGGTGGAGCAGAGTCGGTTGGTGTAAGGGCGCTCTCCACTTAGCGAAGTGCGAGCACCACGTTGTTCACGAGGTCGGTGATCACGTCATCGGCTTGGTGCTGAACGATGACGACCTGCGACGGGTGCGCCGCGATGTTGCGGCGCTTGAGCTTCTCGCGCAGGATCTCGACGGCGTTCTTGGTGAGCAAGCCGGCTGTCAGGCAGACCTCGACGACCTCCGCCTCCTTCAACTCCTCGAAGTCGGCGCGCTTGTGTATCTCCACCTTGCTCTTCGGGTAGCGCTGGGCGATGGCGGCGTTAAACTTGGCGAGTCGGCTCGCGCTCGCCGCGACCCAGCCCAGCAGATGGTCAAACGCTAGATTCCACGCCATGACGATGGCGGCGCGGAACGCCTGGGCGCGATAGCAGTTGATCGCCTCGGATAAGAACGCGCGCTCGGCGAGGTCGGGCACCTTGGCGGGCAGCTCCGCCAGCAGCTGGATTACGGCGATCACACTCTGGTGCGTGCCGTACTTGGCGTCGAGCGCTCGCTTGACCGAGCCGGCGAGCTTGTACCCGCCGCGTACCCGCACGAGATCTGCGGGCTTCCCATCCGCCATCCGAGGCAGGTAGACGGTGACGTCTGGTGGTGCCTCGTGCAGCTCCCGAAAGCACTCCCGGATGCTACTGTTGTCGATGACCTCGACGCTGCGGTGCGCGTGGAGGTGCCACGCGAACAGACGAATCTTTTCGCGTGGCGCCAGAGTCTCATAGCCCGAGACCTGGGCGATCAGCTCGGTGAGCTGCATGGCCTATCGCCCTACTCACCCTTGAGCTTGTCGACTTTGGCGAGCCCCAAGTGGTTGATCGCGTAGAGGCCCTTACCCCTGAGCTCGAGGAGCTGGTCGTGCTTCAACTCGCGCAGCGGCTGCGCAAAGTCGGGGATATTGCACGGCCAGCCGATGGAGCGGTAGCAGGTGTAGACGTGATCGACCGTGATCGTGTCCTGGTTGCGGTGCTCCTTAAACCAGGCCGCGACAACTAGGTGCCGCTTCTGGTTGCTGGCCGGGTTCTTCGGTCGCGCAAAGTCGTCAAAGGACACCCCGCTGGTCAGATCCAGGTCGAGCACCGTCGGCATCTTACCCTTGCGAGGCTGGCTGGCGCGCGCCGAACCTGCGCGAGTCGCCTGCGGCGCGGAAGTCTCCTCGACGGGCTCCTCTGCAACCTCCTCGACGGTTCCCTCGACACCGTCGGCGGTCGGCGTGGACTTCGACGACACGGTGGTGATGAGTCGTCGCGCGCCACCCGCGCCGTCGGATGAGCGGAGCGCGTTTTGAACCGCCAGCGTAATCTGGCTGAGGTCGCCGTCGGGCGCCTCAGCATCCAACATTACGAACCTGATGCGGGCCGGGCCGCTGCCCTTTCCGCTTACTGACTTGGCCATTTTGGCTTGTCCTCATACACGAACAGCGGCACGCACCTCTGTGCGCGCCGGGCCACGAATCGCCCCTCCTCCATGAAGCGGCGCCTCTGTGACAGATTCACGCGGCAAATGCAACTGGGGCGCGCGATACCTTTCCACTGACTATCGGAAATGACGTCGCTGAATAATAATCAGCATTGCTCTCAAATTTGCGCTGCGCGTATATTGTTGTCATTTTATCTGGTTTCTGACCATTTATCACTTGGCCAATTGCGGCCTCCTGACCGGCGGCGCATCGATATCGCCGAAATTCCTGATCACCACCTCCCCCTCCGGAAACTCGGCGGTGATCTTGAGCTGGCCACCAAGGGCCTCGACGTAGCGGCGCAGGTTGCTGACGTACATGTCCGTGCGCTTTTCCAGCTTGGCGACCGCAGGCTGCTTCACTTTGAGGGCGCGCGCCAGGTCCTCCTGCGAGCGCTGGCGCGCCTGGCGCAGCTCGGCCAGCACCATCTCGGTCTTCAGCACCGCAACGCGCCGGGCCACGCTCGCCTTGCGCCTGGGCGTGAATTTGCGCGTCAGCTCGGCAAACAGACGATGCCCGCTCATCGGGTCAGCCCCTTGGGTGTGCTCGACACTCCAGCTCATGCGCATATATTCCATGGATGGAATGGCAGCAAGGTCGTACCAGTAGGGACTGACGCCAACCTCACGGCCTAGTGACGGCGGCGGCCGCCGGGAGTGCTGGACCGCGGGGCGGCGCAGCGCCACTTGTTGTGCACCTCTCTCATCCATCCAGGCAGGAGCATCATGCAAGCTCGTCTCAACTACCCCAAGACCTCCCCCGCCACCTATCAGGCCCTGCTCACGCTGCAGGCCGCCGTGGATAAGACCACGCTGGAGAAGCCGCTGCTGGAGCTCCTCAAGATCCGCGCGTCGCAGATCAACAAGTGCGCGTTCTGCCTGCACATGCACACGCGCGACGCGCGCAAGGCGGGTGTCAGCGAGGAGCAGATCTATCTGCTCGACGCCTGGGACGAGTCGCCGCTTTATTCCGGCCGCGAGCGCGCGGCACTGGCCTGGACCGAGGCGCTGACGCTGCTGCCGGAGACGGGCGCGCCCGACGATGTCTACGCCGAGCTGCAGGCCCACTTCTCCGAGGCCGAGATCGTGGAGCTGACCCTCGCAATCGGCGCCATCAACCTGTGGAACCGGTTCGGCGTCGGCTTCCACCTGGTGCATCCGCACAGGGCGCCGGTGGTGGAGGCGTGACGTCCCCGATGCAAACCGACGCAAGAATTCTCATTCCCGCGCAACAGGCTGTGTAACGCAGATCCCCTCTCCCCGCTCGCGGGGAGAGGGCTAAGGTGAGGGGCTCGGCCAGGCTCCAGCGTCGAGTGCAGTCCTGCCCCTCTCCCCGCGCCGATCCGGCGCACAGCGAGGTCGGCGTGGCGCGGGGAGAGGAAGATTCTCCCGCAACCACGCTCGTCACCAACAGCTGCGCCGGGCGGCATAACGCGCTATGGACCGGGCATGATTCGAGCCGATGTCATCGTCCTTGGAGCCGGCATCGCCGGCGTGTCGGCTGCGTTGCATCTGCAGCAGCGCGGCCGGGCCGTGGCGCTGGTCGACCGGCGAGGCCCTGGCGAGGAGACGAGCTACGGCAACGCCGGTCTGATCCAGCGCGAGGGCGTGGTGCCCTACGCCTTTCCGCACGACCCGGTGCTGATCGCCAAGTACGCCTTCAACCTGCTGCCGGAATCCAATCTGCACTGGTCGGCGCTGCCGAGGATCGCGCCGTTTCTCTGGCACTACTGGCGTGCCTCGACGCCTGCACGGGTCGCGGCCACCGCGCGCGGCCTGCGCCCGCTCGTCGAGCGCTGCATCGTGGAACATGAGCCGTTCTTGCAGGCCGCCGGCGTGGAGGCACTGGTGCGCCGCACCGGCTACATGCGCGTCTATCGCACGGCCCGAGCTTTCGACACCGCTCTCGCCGACGATGCGGCCGACCGCGAGACCTATGGCGTCAACTTCCGGCCGCTTGACCGGGCGGCGGTGTCGGCCATGGAGCCGAACCTTAGCGATGCCGTTATTGGCGGCGTGCTGATGCCAGACCCGGCAAGCGTCGCCGATCCTGGCGCGGTGGTGAAGGCGTACGCCAGACTGTTCGAGCAGCGCGGCGGCCTCGTCCTGCGCGGCGACGCGCGCAGCCTCACCGAGGCGGCACACGGCTGGGAGGTCGCAGTCGACGGCGACACGGTGAGCGCGCCCGAGGCGGTGCTCGCCCTGGGGCCATGGGCGGACGACATCTTTCGCGGCCTGGGCTATCGCTTTCCGCTCGGCGTCAAGCGCGGCTATCACCAGCACTTCGCCGCCCAGGGCAATGCCACTCTCAGCCGCCCGATCATGGACGAGGAGCGCGGCTACGTGCTGGCGCCGATGACGGCCGGCATCCGGCTGACCACCGGCGTCGAGTTCGCCCGCCGCGACGCGCCGTCGTCGCCCGTACAGATCGCCCGCTCGTTGCCGGCGGCGCGCGAGATCTTCCCGCTGGGCGAGGCGGTCGACAAGGAGCCCTGGCTCGGCCGCCGGCCCTGCCTGCCGGACATGCTGCCAATCGTCGGCCGCGCGCCGCGTCACCGCGGCCTGTGGTTCGACTTCGGCCACCATCACCTGGGCTTCACGCTGGGCCCGGCGACCGGCCGGCTGCTTGCCGAGATGATGACAGGAGAGACGCCGTTCACCGATCCCGCACCCTATCGGGCGGAGAGGTTTTGAGGGCACTCGGAGTGACCCGGGGAGGGAAAGCGCCTTACACCGTTCCAGCAAAGTTTTGACCACAGCGCTTGAGCGCCAAGGTTGAGGTGGGACGCGCGCGACAGCGTCCCCTCCCCCCTTGTGGGGGAGGGACAGGGTGGGGGATCACAGAACATCCGAGGTTGGTGTGCCCCCCACCCCTAACCCCTCCCCACAAGGGGGAGGGGGACCTGTTGGCGACCGTGACAGAAGTTGCGGCTTACCCACCGCTTAATTGTCGATACGGAGTCAGAATTTCTCGGTAACGGGTTTATCCCACCAGCATCACCCGCCGCAGAAATGCCAGCTCCGCCTCCAGCACCGCAATGATCGTCTCCGCCTTGCGGAAGCCGTGCGCCTCGCCGCGGAACTCGTGGTACTCGACCTCGACGCCGCGGGCCTGCAGCTTGTCGCGGATCAGGCGTGATTGCTCCGGCGGCACCACCTTGTCGTCCAGGCCCTGGAACAGGATCACCGGCGCGCGGATGCCGTCGATCAGGTTGAGTGGCGACCGCTCGGCGCAAACTGTCTTCCATCGGCCGGGCCTGGTGCCCAGCAGGCGGTGCAGATAACCCGACTCGAACTTGTGGGTGTGCTCCATCAGGAGCCCGAGGTCGGACACGCCGTAGTGGCTGCAGCCGGCGGCGAACGCGTTCGTGGTGGCCAGCGCCATCAACGTGGTATAGCCGCCGGCGCTGCCGCCGGCGATGGCGATCTTGTCGGGAGCGGCGAGACCCTGCCTGCCGAGATGGCGTGCTGCCGCTGCGCAATCGGCCACGTCGACGATGCCCCATTGGCCGTCGAGCCGCTCACGGTAGGCGCGGCCGAAGCCGGTCGAGCCGCCATAGTTCACGTCGAGCACGGCGAAGCCGCGGCTGGTGTAGTACTGCACGCGCATTTTGAGGCTGGCATCGGTCATGCTGGTCGGACCGCCATGGGCAAGCACGAGGGCCGGCGGCAGCGTGCCCTTGGGGCCCTGGTGCCCGGCATTGCGCGGGGCGTAATAGACGCCGAGCACTCTCTCGCGCCTGGCATTCCGCAGCTCGCAGACTTCCCCGCGGCTCAGATAGCCCGGCTCGACGGGCGGCGGAGGCGCCGGCACGACCGGCCGGAGCTGCCCACGCTGCAGCCGCATCACCGCCGGTGCGGCCAGCGCCGGGCCGACTATGGCGGCGAAGGTGTTGCCGACGGCCACCGGATCGTCGATCCGTGCCGCATCCTTCTGCGCGGCGCGCTCGGTGACGAGCTTGCGGCCCACGACACTGCCAAGCTCCAACACCGGCTGACCATCCTCGATCAGCACGGCCGCGAGCCGGCCGTCGGCGCCGAAGGCATAGCATCGCATGCCGAATACCCATTGCGAGCGCCACAGCTCGGCGCGCGGCGCTTTCAGCACCAGTGCGGTACGCTCTCCGTCCCAGCGGTAGAGGCAGCCCCAGCCAGTCTCATCCCAGGCGAAATAGAGCTGGCCGTCCGGCCCCCATTCCGGCTGGAACGTGGCGCTGCCGTGGCCGCCGGCAATGCGGTTGGGCCGCCCCAGGCTGCCGTCGTCGCGCACGCTCGCGACATAAAGCGCCGCGCTGTCCCAGGGCATGTCCGGCAGGTCCCAGGCCAGGAACGCGAGCTGGCGGCCGTCCGGCGAGAGGCGGGCACTGGCATAGAAGTCGCGGCCGGCCGCCAGCTCGGTCAGCTTGCCGCGCTTGCTGCCGAGGGCAATGCCGACCAGAACGTTGCGGGGCGGGGCATGCTCGCCATCGCTCCCCTTGGTGTGCACCTCGGCGACGCCCACCAGGCGCTCGCGGACCGGATCGGGGGTCAGATCAGCAAAGCGCGTCCGCGCCGCAGCAGTGAGGCGCTCGGGCTGCTGACCCGGGGCAAGCGTGTAGACCTGCTGGTCCTTGTCGTTGACGAAATAGACGAGGCCGCCGGCCACCAGCAGCTCGCCGCCGCCATATTCATGCACGCGCGAGCGGGCCGAGTACGGGGGCGGCAAGATGTCCTCGCTGCTGCTGCCTGGCCCGGCGCGGACGATGACCTGCCGTCCCTGCTCCTCCGGCCGCGACTCAGTCCAGTAGAGCAAGTCGCCGTCAGCCTGGAGCATTCCGAGACGGCGGCTCGCGCGTGCAGCAACGGCAGCGGTGATCGGTGATGGCCAGGTACCGTAGGGCAGGGTCCGCTTCTTGGCGGGCATGAGGCGCTCCAGTCGTTGGGTGCGTGCAAGCGCCACAATTATGTGGCAGACAGTCAGGCGCGGTGCTCGCGAAAAATATCCCGGCACGGCCTGCAAATCACCTTTGCAGGTTCAATTTAGGTCAGCTAAGCTGTCCTTTATTGTGGGTAGCTTGCGCGATGCATGGTGCCGAAGCAGGACGGCCGCAGATATCGTGCAGAGACTATGCCGCAAGACCAGGGTAGGGCGGCGCCAATACGGCCGCATGGACGCTGCATTGGTGGGCTTCTCCCGTGTTGCAGGCGGAGGGCGCGGCATGCATCAAGCGCCATGGTGCGGGTGGCGTCGCTTGGCTCCCCGCATCTCCGTCAGTGATCCCTCCCATTTTGGGACAGGATCGCGCGCGCCGAGCCCGCCCTGGAACGAGAAGCCGAGATGCAGTGCGAGCGACGTCCGCTCTGCGCTGCTGGATTGGAGAGCAACATGACCGCGCAGCAGCCCCGCGCTGTGCCCTTCTTCCCGAAGCCGCAAGGCTTGTTCGACCCGCGGCGTGAGCATGACGCCTGCGGCGTCGGCTTCATCGCCGATCTCAAGGGCGGCAAGTCGCATCAGCTCATCGAGGATGCGCTCTCGATCCTGTGCAATGTCGAGCATCGCGGCGCAGTGGGCGCTGACCCTTTGTCCGGCGACGGCGCCGGCATCCTCATCCAGATGCCGCATGAGCTGCTGGCCGAGGAGAGCGCGCGCCTTGGCATCAAGCTGCCCAAGCCCGGCTGGTACGCCTGCGGACACATCTTCATGCCGCGGGACGAGCGCCTGCGCGCGCATTGCGAGCGCGTGTGGATGCGCATCATCCGCGAGGAAGGGCTGGAGTTCCTGGGCTGGCGCTCGGTGCCGGTGGACAGTACCGGGTTGTCGGAGATGGTGAAGGCCGTCGAGCCGGTGCATCGCCAGCTGCTCGTCGGCCGCCCGGAGGGCATGGAGAACCGGCAGGAGTTCGAGCGCCGGCTCCACCTGATCCGCAAGGTCGTCTCTAATACGCTCTACTACGCCTACAAGGACCGCGACATCGGCCACTACACCGTCTCGCTGTCGAGCCGCACGCTGGTCTACAAGGGCATGTTCCTGTCCTATCAGGTGCCGAACTACTATCTGGACCTGAAGGACCCGCGGCTCACCTCGGCGATGGCGCTGGTGCACCAGCGCTTCTCCACCAACACCTTCCCGTCGTGGAAACTGGCGCACCCGTTCCGCATGGTTGCCCACAACGGCGAGATCAATACGCTGCGCGGCAACGTCAACTGGATGGCGGCGCGGCAGGCCTCGGTCTCGACCCCGCTCTTCGGCAGCGACATCTCCAAGCTGTGGCCGATCTCCTACGAGGGCCAGTCGGACACCGCCTGCTTCGACAACGCCTTGGAGTTCCTGGTGATGGGCGGCTACAGCCTCGCCCACGCGGCCATGATGCTGATCCCCGAAGCGTGGGCCGGCAATCCGCTGATGGATGCCAAGCGGCGCGCGTTCTACGAGTACCACGCCTGCCTGATGGAGCCGTGGGACGGCCCGGCGGCCATGGCCTTCACCGACGGCCGCCAGATCGGCGCCACGCTTGACCGCAACGGCCTGCGGCCGGCGCGCTACCTGGTGACGACGGACGACCGGGTGATCATGTCCTCCGAATCCGGCGTGCTGCCGGTGCCGGAGGAGAAGATCGCCAAGAAGTGGCGCCTGCAGCCCGGCAAGATGCTGCTGATCGACATGGAGCAGGGCAAGATCATCTCAGACGACGATCTGAAGGCCGATCTCGCCTCGCGCTATCCGTATGAGCAGTGGCTGCAGCGCACGCAGATCCAGGTCGGCGACCTGCCGCTGCCCAAGCACGGCTCGGGCAAGCGCACCAACGTCGCCCTGCTCGATCTGCAGCAGATGTTCGGCTACACGCAGGAGAGCCTGAAGTTCCTGATGTCGCCGATGGCCCATACCGGCCAGGAGGCGGTGGGCTCGATGGGCACCGACACGCCGGTCTCGGTGCTGTCGTCGAAGCCCAAGCTCTTGCACACCTACTTCAAGCAGAACTTCGCACAGGTCACGAACCCGCCGATCGATCCGATCCGCGAGGAGCTGGTGATGAGCCTGGTCTCGTTCATCGGGCCGCGGCCGAACCTGCTCGACCTGGAGGGCACGGCGAAAGTGAAGCGGCTTGAGGTGTATCAGCCGATCCTCCTCAACGAGGACCTGGAGCGCATCCGCCGCATCGGCCTCGTCAAGGACAACCAGTTCGCCTCGGTGACGATCGACATCACCTACCCGGCCGAGAAGGCCGCCAACGGCATGATGGCGGCGCTCGACGTGGTATGCGCCGAGGCCGAGGAGGCGGTGCGCTCGCGCGAGTACAACATCATCATCCTGTCCGACCGCGCCGCCGGGCCGGACCGCATCCCGATCCCGTCGCTGCTCGCCACCTCGGCGGTGCACCACCACCTGATCCGCCAGGGCCTGCGCACCCGCGTCGGCCTCGTGGTGGAGACCGGCGAGGCGCACGAGGTGCACCAGTTCGCCGTCCTTGCCGGCTACGGGGCCGAGGCCATCAACCCATATCTGGCTTTCGAGACGCTGGAGCAGCTGCTGCCCGACCTCGACGAGCAGCTGACCCTGAAGGAAGCGCAGAAGCGCTACATCAAGGCGATCGACAAGGGGCTGCTGAAGGTGATGTCCAAGATGGGCATCTCCACCTACCAGTCCTACTGCGGCGCCCAGATCTTCGATGCCGTCGGTCTCAAGTCGTCGTTCGTGAAGAAGTACTTCACCGGCACGCACACCCAGGTTGAAGGCGTCGGCCTGCGCCAGATCGCGCGCGAGGCCGCCGAACGCCATCGCTTGGCGTTCTCGAACGCACCGGTGCTGGAGCACGATCTCGACGTGGGCGGCGAGTACGCCTACCGCGTGCGCGGCGAGGCGCACATGTGGCGCCCGACAGTGGTGGCCGACCTGCAGCACGCAGTGCGCGGCAACCTGCCGGACAAGTACCGCGGTTTCGCGCGCCAGATCAACGACCAGTCCGAGCAGCTGATGACCCTGCGGGGCCTGTTCCGCATCAAGGCTGCCGAGGAGATGAAGCGCAAGCCGGTGCCGCTGGAGGAGGTCGAGCCCGCGGCCAGCATCGTCAAGCGGTTCTCAACCGGCGCCATGAGCTTCGGCTCGATCTCGCGCGAGGCGCACACGACGCTGGCGATTGCCATGAACCGGCTGGGCGGCAAGTCCAACACCGGCGAGGGCGGCGAGGAGCCCGATCGCTTCAAGCCGATGCCGAACGGTGATTCCATGCGCTCGGCCATCAAGCAGGTAGCCTCAGGCCGCTTCGGGGTGACAACGGAGTATCTGATCAACTCCTCCGTCATGCAGATCAAGATGGCGCAGGGGGCCAAGCCCGGCGAGGGCGGGCAGCTGCCCGGCCACAAGGTCGACAAGACCATCGCCAAGGTGCGCCACTCCACGCCCGGTGTCGGCCTGATCTCGCCGCCGCCGCACCACGACATCTACTCGATCGAGGACCTGGCGCAGCTGATCTTCGACCTGAAGAACGTCAACCCAGCGGCCGACGTATCCGTCAAGCTCGTCTCCGAGGTCGGCGTCGGCACGGTGGCAGCGGGCGTCGCCAAGGCCCGCGCCGATCATGTCACCATCTCCGGCTTCGAGGGCGGCACCGGCGCATCCCCGCTGACCTCGATCAAGCATGCCGGCTCGCCCTGGGAGATCGGCTTGGCCGAGACGCACCAGACGCTGGTCGGCAACCGCCTGCGCGGCCGCATCGCCGTACAGGTGGATGGCGGCGTACGCACCGGTCGCGACGTGGCGATCGGCGCGATGCTCGGTGCCGACGAGTTCGGCTTCGCCACCGCGCCGCTGATCGCCATGGGCTGCATCATGATGCGCAAGTGCCATCTCAACACCTGCCCGGTGGGCGTCGCCACCCAGGATCCGACGCTGCGAGCCAAGTTCACCGGACAGCCGGAGCACGTGATCAACTACTTCTTCTTCGTGGCGGAGGAGGTGCGCGAGATCATGGCGGCGCTGGGCTTCCGCACCTTCAACGAGATGATCGGCCAGTCGCAGTGCCTCGACAAGGAACGCGCCATCAGCCACTGGAAGGCGCGCGGCCTCGATTTCGAGAAGCTGTTCCACAAGATGGAGGTGCCGGACAGCATCGCCATCTATAATCGCGAGCGCCAGAACCACGGCCTCGACACGGTGCTCGACAAGACGCTGATCGAGCTGGCGGGGCCTGCCCTGGACGAGAGAAAACCGTTGCGGCATGAGTTGCCCATCTGCAATCGCGACCGCACCACCGGCGCCATGCTGTCGGGTGAGGTGGCCAAGCGCTACGGCCACGCCGGCTTGCCGGACGACACCATCTGGCTGTCGTTCAAGGGTACGGCCGGCCAAAGCTTCGGCGCCTGGCTCGCACACGGCGTCACGCTCGACCTGATCGGCGAGGGCAACGACTACGTCGGCAAGGGCCTCTCCGGCGGCAAGCTGATCGTCCGTCCTGACCCGGTCTCGGCGATCGTGCCCGAGGAGAGCATCATCGTCGGCAACACGGTGCTTTATGGCGCCATCGCCGGCGAGTGCTACTTCCACGGCGTCGCCGGCGAGCGCTTCGCCGTACGTAACTCCGGCGCAATTGCCGTCGTCGAAGGCACCGGCGACCATGGCTGCGAGTACATGACCGGCGGCGTGGTGGTGGTGCTGGGTGCTACGGGGCGCAACTTCGCGGCCGGCATGTCTGGCGGCATCGCCTACGTGCTGGATGAGGACGGCTCCTTCGAGCAGCGCTGCAACCTGGCAATGATCGATCTGGAGCCGGTGGAGGCCGAGGAGGAGGTGATGCGCCGCCTCGCCAACCAGGTGGGCGATCTGGAGAGCCACGGGCTCGTCGACGTGATGCGCGACCTCACGGGCCAGGATGCCGAGCGCCTGCATCAGCTCATAAGCCGGCACGTGCACTACACGAACTCGGCGCGGGCCCGCACGATCCTGGAGAACTGGGCCGCCTACCTGCCCAAGTTCAAGAAGGTGATGCCGGTGGAGTACCGAAAGGCGCTGACGGAGATGGCCAGGCAGCAGGCAGCCGATCCGACAGGTCTCGAGGTGATCGAGATCGGCCTGCGAGCGGACAAGGCATAGGTGCCTGGGCGCGTGGGTTCACCCTGCGCGCCCGGCGCGCGGGCGAACGACACGAAGCGCATGCGAATCTACGGCGACCTCGGCTCAGGCAACTGCCTAAAGGTCAAGTACACGGCGGACCATCTGGGTCTGCCGTATACCTGGGTGCCCGTCGACATCATGAAGGGCGAGACGAGGACGCCTGAGTATCTGAGTCGCTTCCCGCTTGGCCGAATCCCCGCCGTGGAGCTCGACGACGGGCGTTGCCTCGCCGAGTCCAACGCCATCATCCGCTATCTGGCCCGCGGCAGCGCGCTCCTGCCGGACGATGCCTTCACCCAGGCCAAGATCGATGAGATGCTGTTCTGGGAGCAGTACAGCCACGAGCCCTATGTCGCCACCACCCGCTATCACATCGTTTACCTCAAGCACTCGCTGGATCAGCGCGAGGCTTGGCGCGTTGAGCGTGGGGAGGCCGCGCTCGATCTGATGGACGACCGACTGAACGAGGGGCCATGGCTGGTCGGCGAGACCATGACGATTGCCGACATCGCCCTGCTGCCCTACACGCGCTTGGCGCACGAGGGGCTTCGACCTGTCGTCCCGCCCGGACGTGCGCGCCTGGATCGGGCGGTGCGAAGCGGTTCTGGGCTTGCAGCCGGCGGATAAAAAGTGAAACCGATGGTGCACGCCGTGACAAGATCACTAACAGACGTGCCGCTCGCGCCGTGGAGCTTCTTTGCCCAGGCGCTCGAACATGCGCTCGGTTCCCCGCGCGCATTCGATACCGAAGGTGTCGGGGCCGCTGATTTGAATATCGACCTCATCGCCTTCCTTGAAATCCAAGACCTCGACGATCTCGGCAGGCAACCGTATGGCCAGATCGTCGCACCACTTCTCGACTTTCATCGGCCCCTCCTGGATGGTACCCACGTACATCTGGGCGGCGCCTTTTCCTCTGTCAACGCTGTCTTGCAACGCGCCTGAGAGACCACATGGGCAAGATCACGGGCTTCATGGAATTCGACCGCCAGGACCGGCAATACCGGCCCGTGGAGGAGCGCCTGAAGCATTGGCAGGAGTTCGTCGAGCCGCTGCCCAAGGACGAGTTGAAGAAGCAGGCCGCGCGCTGCATGGACTGCGGCATCCCCTATTGTCACAACGGCTGCCCGGTAAACAACCAGATCCCCGACTGGAACGATCTGGTGTTCCGTGATCGCTGGCGCATGGCCGCGCTCAACCTGCTCTCGACCAACAATTTCCCCGAGGTGACAGGCCGCATCTGCCCGGCTCCGTGCGAGGCGGCGTGTACGCTGAACATCGAGGACAACCCCGTCACCATCAAGACCATCGAGTGCGCCATCACCGATCGCGCCTTCGATGAGGGCTGGATCTCGCCGCAGCCGGCCGAGCGCAAGACCGGCAGGAAGGTCGCCATCGTCGGCTCCGGCCCCGCCGGCCTCGCCGCGGCCCAGCAGCTGGCGCGCGCCGGCCACGAGGTGCACGTCTACGAGAAAAATCCGAGGCCCGGCGGCCTGCTTGCCTACGGCATCCCTGACTTCAAGCTGGAGAAGCACATCATCTCCCGGCGCGTCGCACAGCTGGAGGCTGAAGGCGTCGTCTTCCACTGCAACGTCCATGTCGGCCGTACGATCCCCGCGCGGGAGCTGGAGGATGCGCACGACGCTATTCTGCTGGCCGGCGGCTCCGAGCGGCCGTTCGACCTGTTCGAGAAGGCGCCGGGGCGCGATCTCGACGGCTTGGTGTATGCCATGACCTTCCTGCCGCAGCAGAACCGGCGCGTGGCCGGCGAGCCGCAGAAGGACGAACCGGAGATCCTCGCTGAGGGCAAGAACGTGATCGTCATCGGCGGCGGCGACACGGGCAGCGACTGCATCGGCACCTCGCTGCGCCAGGGCGCCAAGTCGGTGACTCAGCTGGAAATCATGCCGATGCCGCCAGCCAGGGAGAACAAGCTGCTGACCTGGCCGAGCTGGCCCATGAAATTGCGCGTCTCGACCAGTCAGGCCGAAGGTGCCACGGTCGAGTACTCGATCTCGACCATGGGTTTCGCCGGCAGCAACGGCAAGGTCGAGAAGCTGCTGTACACGCGGGTAGATAACGCACTGAAGCCGGTCCCCGGCACCGAGGGCGAGCTGCCGGCCGACCTGGTGCTGTTCGCCACGGGCTTCTCCGGACCGGTGGAGACGGACGTGGTGGACGAGCTGCGCCTCAACGTGGTGCCGCGCGGCCGCTTCAAGGGCCTCGATGCAAACGAGAAGGACTACCGCATCGCGGGCCGCAAGAAGGTGTTTGCCGCTGGCGACATCCGGCGCGGGCAGTCCCTGGTGGTGTGGGCCATCCGCGAGGGCCGCCAGGCCGCACATGCGATCGACAAGTTCCTGATGGGGCGGAGCGACCTGCCGCGGTAGGCAAGGGCGGATCAGGGCGAGCCGGTCATCCGCCATGCTGCGCGCATCGGTGGTGTTACGCTCCGTTCATCTGCCCGAGTCCTGCCTGACACCCGGCTGCCTGACACCCGGCTGTTGCTAGCGCGTGAAGTTGTCGTGTTTTTGTAGCTCGTCAACTGTCAGCTTCTTTGTGAACGGATGGGCTGGGGCGGAAGCTGGGGCGCCGGCGGGCTCCGTAAGGCTCAGGCGGCGCGTTTGCGCTCCTCTTTGTGCTTAGGGGCACGGCCTTTCGACGTGCCCTTTGCGCCTTGCCGGCATGGCAGCTCTTCGGCAGCGCGCGCAGAAGGCGTCAAGGGTGGCCGCTGCGATGCGCCAGCCTCGCGCTCCAACCCCGACAGGCCATCCCTTGACGCCTTCGAGCACGATGCCACCCTCGTCGCTGCCGGAACCTCCTTGCCGTCCGCTCCGTAGCACGCCAGCCGGTGCGGCCCCAGATCAATGGCGATCTCCCCGTCCGGATACTCCCGCACCTGAACCTTGGCCCTCACGAAGTGCGGACGCAGCCGGCTCTCCGGCAGCTGCAGCCGCCGGCCGTTCCAGGCAACCGTGTTGTCGTTGCCGACCACCCGCTCCTCGATCACGCACAGGATGTCGCGCCACGCCCCCGCCCGGTCCGGCACGAACGCCGTGCCATCCTCCTCGGGTGCTATGGCAAACTGCCGATTGTGCTCGGCCTTGTAGTGCTCCTCGAGCCAGGCGTTCGCCGCATCGATCGTCGTAATCCCCGCCAGCCGCAGCTCCTTCGGCAGCCGGTCCTGGAGCGTGCGGAACAGCCGCTCCGACCGCCCACGTGCCTCCGGCGAGTAGGCCGCGATATGCTCGATCCCGAGCTGCTGCAGCGCCCGTCCCACCTGCGTCAGCTGCGTCTTGGACACCTTGCCCCCAGCCTTCGGCGTCTCGAAGTAGTGGCTGCCCCGGTCCGTGTAGAGCGCGCAGAACAGACCGCGCTCCGCCACCACCTCGCGCAGGCCCCGGAACGTCGACGCCGTCCCCTCCTCCGCCACCAGGAACAGCGACAGGATCTCGCTCGTCGCATCGTCCATCGTCACGATCAGATCGAGCGCCGGCTGTCCTTCCAGCCATTGATGCCGAGACCCATCCTGGTGCAGCAGCATGCCCCGCAGCGGCCGGCGCGGGCGCTTCTTGCGGTGCGCCGACCGCTTCGGTGCAGGCCGCACCAGACCCGCCGCGTGGAGCGCCAGCTTCGTCACCGTGTAGCCCAGCACATAGTTGTGCCGCTTCACCAGCTGCTCGTGGAAGTGCTTCACCGTGAAGTCCGAATACTTGTCCCGGTAGAGCCCCAGCATGCGCTCCAGCTCCGCCTCGGGCGCCCGCCGCGGCGAAGGACGACCGAGGCGACGATCCGTCAGGCCATCGCCACCGGCCTCCTCGAACCGAGCCGTCCAGCGCTGAAACGTCCGCACGCTCACCCCCAGCATCTCGGCCGCCTCGATCTGAGTGAGATCCCCACGCTCCCAGCGGTCGACCAGGCTCTCAAACCGCATCCGACGCACTCCCTCGTGTACCGATGCCGTGCCCATCCCGCCTCCCCCTCATGCGGAGGCACCTTCAGACACGACACTTCACAAGCTACAAACACGCGTCAGATCACGAGCTACCTACGGCTGCCTGACACCCGGCTTGACAACCGCTGGCCGACGGCCCACATTTTCGCTATGAACAAGGTGCGCGCATCCTTTCTGCGGACCCACACGGTCGCGCGTATCTAGCCCCGGCCTGGCGCAATGCGCCGCGCGCGGGGCCTCAGCGCCACTTGGCCGGCGCCACCTTTTCCAAACCAGCCAGACCAGAACATCTGCATGCAGCGGACGGCGCATCTCGCGCTTCACCGTTGCTCGTAGAAGGCGGATAGCAATGACACAGACCCTACACGCCCATAGCCAACCGCATGCCGAGCCGATGCCGGCCATCGTCGTCAGCGATATCGATCACGAGCGGCTCACCAGACTGGCGACCGCAGCGGAGGACCGTGCGCCGGAGGCAGCCGGCGTGCTCCTGGCCGAGCTGCGCCGGGCGCAGGTGGTGCCGTTGAGCGGCTTGCCGGCCGACATTGTGCAGATGGGCTCGATCGTGGAGTTCCGCGCCGATACCGGCCCGCAGCGGCGGGTGACGCTGGTGTTTCCCGGCGAGGCCGACTTCGCGGCCGGCAAGGTCTCGATCCTGACGCCGATCGGCGCATCCTTGATCGGCCTCTCGCCCGGCCAGTCGATCGGCTGGACCGCCCGCGACGGACGCCGGCACCGGCTGACGGTGCTGGCAGTCACGCAGCCGGAAGCCGCTGCTGAGGAGCCGTCCGGCGACGAGCAGGCACCGCGTCCCTGAGTCTCACGAGCTCTCGTCACCGCAGGCGCGTAGCCCTTGGCCGGTCTCGATCCATTCGAGACCGCCGCCAGGGGCGTTGGTACGTACGTGCACCGCACTCTCGGCGCACACCCGCAGCGCTTTCACTCGCCGACGTAGGTCTCAGCCTCCTCCAGCGAGAACGTGGTGGGGTGCATGCGATCGGGCGAGGCCTTCGGCGCTCCATTCTCACCATCGAGCAGCTCGAACCGGCCGCGCTCCTTGCCATGGTCGAGCTTGCGCACCGTGAGGCCCATGCGTGCCGCGGCGCGGCGCATCCGGCGCTCCCTCGCCGCGGGCATGTCCTTCATGGCCATTCAGAACTCTACCTTCCATGCGATGATCATGCTGAAACGCATTACTAGGATATTGCGCGCTGAAAAGAACGAAATGCCACCCAAAACACGCGACCTACTGGGCTTTAGCCAGCTGCGGGTCCGGGGCCAACGGATAATGCATCCCCGGCCACAAGGCTCGGAATGACAAAGCGCCCGCGGGCATGATGTCAGCCCGCAGGGTCGGATCAAGAAAGGGGAGTCGCGCCCCGCGAGACGCGATTAAGACACCTGATCTAGCTTAGCGCCCGGATCTTGAACGGCAGGCCGCCCTTGGGCGTCAGCGTCACGGTGGCGTTGATGCCGGGCGGCTCCGCGCCGACGTATTCGGGCCGGAACCGGCGCAACAGGATCGAAAGCGCCAGCGTGTTCTCCACCTGGCTCATGGCGCCGCCGATGCAGCTGCGTTTGCCCGCGCCGAACGGCAGGTAGGTCAATGGGGCCGGCACGCGCTTCTTGCCACCCTCGGCCATCCAGCGCTCGGGCATGAATGCCTCGGGGTCGGGCCAGTACTTGGGATTGTGGTGGATGCCGTAGGCGAACATGGCCATGCGGTCCCCCACCCGGATCTCCTTGCCGTCGATCTCGTCGGGCTTGGAAGCAACGCGGATCAGCATCCAGATCGGCGGATAGAGCCGCATCGTCTCCTGGATCACCGCGCGGGTGTAGACGAGCTTGGAGTAGTCGGCCGCAGTCGGCTCGCGCTCGCCCATCACCTCCTCGCCCTCGCGGCGGATGCGCTCGGCCGTCTCGGGGTGCCGGGAGGCGAGGTAGAGCGACCAGGCGAGCGTCAGCGCCGTGGTCTCGGTGCCGGCCCACAGGTACTGCTTCAGCTCGTCCACCGCCTGCGCCTGGTCGAACTCCGGGATGCTCGGGTCGGCCACCGCCGCCTGGATCATCTTCAAGAGCGTGCGCTCCCGATGCTCCCTTGGGTCGGAGGCGATGACCAGCGGCGGCACGCTGCCCCAGGTGTCCATCGCCTTGGCGGCGTCCTCCTCGGTGATCTCGAACTCCTCGCCGGCCACCTTCTTCAGGCGGATCGACTTGTGGTTCATCACGTCGGTATAGGTCTTCACACACTTGAACACGAAGTGCGGATTGAACGGCATATTGCGGTCGAACAGCGCCTTGCAGATCATGTCCGCGGCCAGCGTCCAGGTCTGCTCCACCATCTCCACCGTCTCACCGGTCTCAGCCAGCTTGCCCCAGATCTCCATCTTGGTGCGGATGGCATCAATGAAGTAGGGGATGTATTCGGCGAACATGTCCGGGTGGAACGCCGGCTGCTGCGGCATGCGGATCTTGTTCCACAGCGCGCCGTCGTTGGTGATCATCGACTTGCCGAAGATCGGCTTGAGGCCGTCGAAATACTTGACGTAGTCGTCCGGCTTCGTCACCAGCACGCGCTTGAAGTGCTCCGGCGCGGTGAGCAGCACGATGCGCTGGTTGCCCATGTTGATGGGGATCACGCCACCGTAGCGCTCGGCCATCTGCATGATGACGGTGAGGGGGTTGCTCGGCCCCTTGAGCAGAGGCGTCAGCGTGAACCAGACGGAGGATTCTTCGCCGAGCTGATGAATATGGGACTGGGCAGAGGATGCAGAAGATCGAGTGGCAGCAGACATCTTAATCGCGCTCCGTAGAGGCACGGCTGTGGGCGCATCCCCTTGAAGGCCGGCGTGAAGGCCAGGTTGCGCGCCAGCCCATCGTTCGTACGAAACGCGGGAACAGTAGGATCCACCCGCGCCGACTTGCCCTCCCGGAGGTCCCTCGTTCTATCCCAAGGGTTAAGCGCGTCTCGTAGCCCCGCCCTGGCTCGCTGTCCAGCCCCGCTTCCTGCGGCTTAGAGGCTTTCCCCCGCGGGTGTGGCCGGTATTGACCAAGCGTCAAGGTTGTGGCGACAACAGGCAACCAGAGACATCCCCTGCGGCGTCGATGGCAAGCCGGGCCCTTCCGTTCTCCATCCAGGCCCGCCCCGATGCCACCAGGGCCAGCGCGTGCGGATAGAGCCGGTGCTCGGCCGCCAGCACCCGCTCGGCCAGGGTCTCGGGCGTGTCGCCGTCAATGACCGGCACCGCGGCCTGGGCGACGACCGGCCCCGAATCCATCTCCGCTGTCACGAAGTGCACGGTGCAGCCGGTGATCCTCACACCCGCGTCGAGGGCCTGGCGGTGCGGATGCAGGCCCTTGAACAGCGGCAACAGCGAGGGGTGGATGTTGAGCTGCCGCCCTTGCCATTTCTCGACGAAGCCGGGCGACTGCAGGCGCATGAAGCCCGCCAGCGCCACCAGCTCGACGCCCAGATCGGTGAGCGTCTCATGCACGGCCGCATCGAACGCCTCGCGGCTCGGACAGGCCCTATGATCGATGACGCCGGTCGGCACGCCCTGCGCCTTGGCCCACACCAGCCCCGCGGCATCCGGATTGTTTGCGATGACCACAGCAATCTCGGCCGGATAGCTCGCCGTCCGCGCCGCCTCGATCAGCGCCATCATGTTGGAGCCGCGGCCGGAAATGAGGATGCCGACACGCTTCTTCATGGCTTTGCCGCGGAATGACGATCCTGCGATGTATGCCAGACCGTGGCGATCTCGATCTGCTCAGACGTAATCCGATACCAGCGCACCAAGCGCGTGCGGGGAATCCACATCTTCCAAAGGTCGTGATCCCCCAACTGCCGGCCGGTACGGGGAAAGTTTGCCAGGTGATTCTCCAGAAAGCCCATGACGCTGACGCGCAATCGTGCAACAGCAGCAGCCGCGGCACCCACATCCCGCAAATAGGCAATCTGCGCCTCGAGACGGTCTGCTGCCTCAGGCGAGAGAACGATCTTCATATGCCATGTGGTTTGGCTGCCGTAGACAGGCGATCAGCAAGCTCCTCGAACGGGACTGCCTCACCGCGGTCGAGTTCAGCCAACCCGCGCCCGAGAGACTCCGATGCCTCTGCCGGAGCGCGCTCATAGAACGGCTCATGGGTCATCGACTGCGCAAAGTCCAGCAGCGCCTCGATCTGCTCGTCGGTGAGGCGCTCGGCGACTGCCACAAGTTGCTCAGTCCTGGCCATACGGCAAACCTACCACGCCACTGCAATTGATTGTAGCGCTTAGACCTCATTGCCCTTGGATAATCTCCCCGAATACCGCACCGCCTCTGCTTCGCCCTTGCCCTTGGCGGCGGACTTGACGCCGCGGCCGGGCTCCAGCTCGCCGATACGAAGGAGGGTCTCGCCGGAGTCGGACAGCACATGCGTCACGGCGTCCACGCCGTCGGCGGCGACCACCAGCACCAGGCCAATGCCGCAATTGAAGGTGCGCAGCATCTCGTCCGGGGCAATGGCGCCCGCCTCGGCGAGCCAGCCGAACACCGGTGGAGCGCTCCACGCACCGAGGTCGACGTGCGCGGCGATCCCGTCAGGCAGCACGCGCGGCAGGTTCTCCGACAGGCCCCCGCCGGTGATATGCGCCAGTGCCTTCACCGCGCCCGTCTCGCGGATGGCGCGCAGCACCGGCTTCACGTAGATGCGAGTGGGCTCCAGCAGCGCCTCGCCCAGCGAGCGCCCGGCATCGAACGGCGCCGGCGCCTCCCAGGCGAGCCCGGCATCGGCTGCCAGCCGTCGCACCAGGGAATAGCCGTTGGAGTGCACGCCCGAGGACGGCAAGCCGATCAGCACGTCGCCAACGGCGATATCGCCGCGCGGCAGCAGCGCCGCGCGCTCGACGGCGCCGACAGCGAAGCCGGCAAGGTCATAATCCGGCCCCGCGTACATGCCGGGCATCTCGGCGGTCTCGCCGCCGATCAGGGCGCAGCCGGCCTGGCGGCAGCCCTCGGCGATGCCGGCCACCACCGCGCGGGCAACGCCCACGTCGAGCTTTCCACAGGCGAGATAGTCGAGGAAGAACAGCGGCTCCGCCCCCTGCGCCAGGAGGTCGTTGACACACATGGCCACCAGGTCGATGCCGATGCTGTCGTGCCGGCCGGTCTCGATGGCGATCTTGAGCTTGGTGCCGACGCCGTCATTGGCCGCAACCAGGATCGGATCGGTAAAGCCGGCCCGTTTCAGGTCGAACAGACCGCCGAAGCCGCCCAGATCGGCATCAGCACCGAGGCGGCGCGTCGCCCTGGCCAGCGGCTTGATCGCTTCGACCAGGGCATTGCCGGCGTCGATATCCACGCCAGCGTCCCGGTATGAGATCGATGCGCGGTCTGGCTGAGGGTCTGGCTGGCGGTCTGGCATCTCGCTCCGTCCTGGCTCGGAGGCGTGGTCTGGCGGCACCCAAATTTTGCCCTATTGCGCTCCAGCGTAGCGGCGGCATAGCAGACTTGCTCGGGAATCGATAGGGTGGCCCGAGGTCGGGGGGCAGGAATGGGCGCAATGCAGGGTTGGCACGTCTGGCACAGGCCGCTCCGGGATGGAGAGCGCGGCATTCGGCGCGCCCTGGCTGCGCTGCTGTGCACCCTGGTGCTGGCGGCCGCTACCGGCGCGCGGGCCTCGGACAAGGTCTACACGGTCGCCAACTACCCCGTGCAGGCGGTGGCGGAGAACGCGGTCGCAGCCAAGCGCCATGCGCTGGCGGACGGGCAGCAGGCGGCGTTCCGCTCGCTCCTCAAGCGGCTGATGCCGGTGACCGCCTATCCGCGCGTCAAGCAGCTTGCCTCCATCAAGGCCGCGGATCTCGTCGATGCCGTCAGGGTGCGCTCCGAACGCAACTCGGCCACTGAGTACCTGGCAAGCTATGACTTCACCTTCCGGGCCAAGACCATCCGCGACATCCTGCGCCGCGAGGGCATCCCGTTCACCGACGTGCAGGCCCCCGTCACCACGCTCATTCCCGTCTGGCAGGGCGGATCGGCCAGGGACGAGGCCGCCTGGACTGCCCATTGGAAAGGCCTCGACTTGGAATATTCGCTGACGCCGATCAAGCTGGCAGCGCTGCGCAAGGACACGCCTGCCGACCTGGTCGCCGCCGTCGCCGCCGGCGAGATCGGCGCCACGCGCACGCTCGTCGCGCGCTATAAGTCGGAGCGCCTGCTCGTCGCCTTCGCCGGCATTGATGCGGCAACCGGCCGCCTCGCCGTCACCCTGGCCGGCGTGGATGCTGTCGGGCCGTTTGTTCTGCCTCGGCAGTATCGCGTGGATGCGTCGGACCCCGGCTATGCCCGCGAGCTGGCGGCGGTGGTGGCGTTGCGTACGATCGAGGGACGCTGGAAGGCGGTCCATTCGCCGGAGTCAGGCGGGGGACCGGTGACCGCGGACATCGGCGGTGGCAGCGCGACGGACCTGCTGATCGCGGTGGAGTTCCGCGGCATGAGCGAGTGGCAGGATATCAGCCGCAAGCTCAGCGGCACTCCAGGCATTGAGGAGCTCGACGTGGCCGGCCTGTCGGCACGCGGCGCCCGCGTGACACTGCGCTATCCGGCTGGCGCCGAGCAGCTCGCCGACGAGCTGGCGCGGCGAGGCCTGAGCCTGCGCAGCAATGGCGGTGGCTGGGTGTTGTCGGTACAGTAAGGCAGGTTCGCGAGAGGCCATGGCCCCGGCCGCAATCGTCTGGCGGGCCGCACCACTTTCGGGGCGCCGGAGGCGCTTGCAGCCGACCTGCCGCCCCCTAGACTGATCTTGAGACTGATCCCGAGGGCTCGCCCCAAGTCGCGTAACCGCCGTGCTCAACAACCTCCCCAATTTCATCACGCTGGGACGCGTCATAAGCGTGCCGGTGATCTTTTGGCTGCTCGTCAACGGCCATGCCCGCAGTGCCTTCATCGTGTTTCTGCTGGCCGGCATCAGCGATGGCGTCGACGGCTATCTTGCCAAGCGCTTCCGCTGGACCAGCGAGCTGGGCGCCTACCTCGACCCGCTGGCCGACAAGCTTCTGATCGTCAGCATCTACATCGCCCTCGCCGTCGCCAAGCAGATCCCGCTCTGGCTGACGATCGCAGTGGTGAGCCGCGATATCCTGATCCTTCTGGCCGTGCTGCTGTCGTGGCTCATAGGCCGTCCGTTCGTCATAAAGCCGCTCACAATCAGCAAGATCAATACAGCGGCGCAGCTCGTCCTGGCCACGACCGTGCTGGGCGACAACGCTTTCAATTTGGGACTAGAGGTCACGCGGCTGGCACTCGTATGGATCACCGGCGTCTCCACCGTCCTGTCGCTCGCCGCCTACATGCAGCTGTGGGTGCGGCACATGGCGGGCCACGGGGACGGCGACAGCTCCCCGCAATGACGAGGTTTCAGGTTCCAGCCGCTCACCAGTTTCACCAACCCTCAATAGAAGAAACCGGCGCTCGCCACACCGTCCCCTCCCCCCTTGTGGGGGAGGGACAGGGTGGGGGGGATCGCAGAACATCGCAGGTCGGGAATCCCCCCACCCCTAACCCCTCCCCACAAGGGGGAGGGGGACCCCGTTGTCGCTTGCCCGTTGCGTATTACTCAACTCGCTGGCCCCTTGTTGTGTCTGGCTCTAGACCTCGCTCTAGATCTCGTGGGGTTGCCGCTTGCCTCCCCCTTTTCCCCAGAACCTGGCCCCTGAAACCTGAAACCTTCCCTGGCGCCGGAACGGCGCAATGACCACCGACCGCCAGCTCACACTCGACCTGCCGCATCGCGCTGCGCTGGACGCGAGCGACTTCTTCATCAGCCCATCCAACCAGACCGCCGCCGCCATGATCGATCTCTGGCCGCAGTGGCCGCAGGCATCGGTCGCGGTGGTGGGGCCGCCGCGCGCCGGCAAGACCCACCTCGCCAATGTCTGGCTGCGCAGGTCGGGCGCCGTGCGGCTCGAGGCCGGCGCCTTGCGCGAGGCCGATGTCCCGACCGCGACCACACAAGGGGCCGTGCTGGTCGAAGACCTTCACGCCAGCATCGCCGATGAACGCGTGCTGTTCCATCTTCTCAACGCGGTGCGCGAGCACAAGCTCACTATGCTGCTCACCTCTCGTGCGCCGCCCGGGGAGCTGGAGGTGCAGCTGCCCGACCTGCGCTCGCGCCTGCGCGCCCTCCCAGTGGTGACGATCGATCCACCGGATGAGACGCTGCTGAAGGCGGTGCTGGTCAAGCTGTTCACCGATCGCCAGCTCAGTGTCGAGCCGGGGCTCATCGGCTACATTGCCTTGCGCATGGAGCGCTCCATGGAGGCGGCGGCCGCCATCGTGGCCGAAATCGACAAGGCGGCACTGGCCTCGCACCGCAAGGTGACGCGGGCGCTGGCGGCCGAGATCCTCGCCCGGGCGCCCGCGGCGGGGAGCGACGACTGACCGATCCTTCATGCTAGTTTTGCAGGGGTGTGCTTGCTGGTTCACACCATATGGTAGGATGGCTCGCGGCTGATGCCATCGTCGCACCCGAAGGTACCGCATGACGAAGCTCAGGCTGAAGGAAGCACGCGCACAAGCTGCACCCGGGGTTGCGCAGAAGGCCGCGAATGGGGCTGCGATTGAGCCGCCGCCGCCCACCGGCGCCGCCCGCTACTACAATCGCGAGCTCTCGTGGCTGCAATTCAACCGCCGCGTTCTGGAGGAGGCGCAGACTATGCGCCACCCGCTGCTTGAGCGTCTGCGGTTCCTGTCGATCTCCGCGTCGAATCTCGACGAGTTCTACATGGTGCGCGTCGCTGGGCTCTATGGGCAGCTGGCCGCTGGCGTCGTGCAGCCGAGCCAGGACGGGCTGACACCGGCGCAGCAGCTTGCGGCCATCAACAGCTTCGCTGCCGGCCTGGTCAGCGACCAGCAGGCGATCTGGACCGCGCTCAAGATCGAGCTGGCGGACGCCGGCATCGTCATCGTCGAGCCGAAGGAGCTGCTGCCAGCCGAGAGAACCTGGCTGGAGCAGCATTTTCTGACACGGCACCTGCCGGTCCTGACGCCGATCGCCGTCGATCCGGCGCATCCATTCCCCTTCATCCACAACCGGGCGCTGACGATCGGCGTCGAGCTCCGGCGCCAGCGCGACGGCAAGACCATGCACGCGCTCCTCCCCATCCCGAGCCAGCTGGAACGGTTCATCCGGCTGCCGGCGGCCGAGACGACCGGCACCGACGGCGGCAGCAGCACGCCGGTGTTCCGCTTCATCCGCATCGAATCAGCGATCGGCATGTTCGTCAGCAAGCTGTTCCCTGGCTTCCTGGCGCGCAGCCAGGGTGCGTTCCGCGTCCTGCGTGACAGCGATATCGAGATCCAGGAGGAGGCCGAGGACCTGGTGGCGCTGTACGAGACGGCGCTCAAGCGGCGCCGGCGCGGCCACGTGATCCGGCTTGAGATCGACGACCATATGCCGTCGCGGCTGCGCACCTTCGTGGTGCGCGAGCTCGACATCCGCGACGACGGCGTCTTCATCAAGGAAGGCATGCTGGGGCTCGCCGACACTTCCCAGCTCATTATTCCCGAGCGCTCGGATCTGGTTTTCAAGCCCTATACCGCACGCTTCCCCGAGCGCATCCGCGAGTTCAACGGCGACTGCTTCGCGGCGGTGCGCAAGAAGGACCTGATTGTCCACCACCCTTACGAATCGTTCGACGTCGTGGTGCAGCTCCTGCGCCAGGCAGTGGCCGACCCTAACGTCATGGCCATCAAGTGGACGCTCTACCGCACCTCCAACAACAGCCCGATCGTGGCCGCGCTGATGGAGGCGGCGGATGCCGGCAAGACCGTCACCGCCGTGGTCGAGCTCAAGGCCCGCTTCGACGAGGCCGCCAACATCCGCTGGGCGCGCGACCTGGAAAGCGCCGGCGTGCACGTGGTCTATGGCTTCATCGAGCTGAAGACCCACGCCAAGCTCGGCCTGATCGTGCGCAGGGAAGGCTCCGAGCTCACGACCTACTGCCACGTCGGCACCGGCAACTACCATCCGGTGACCGCCAAGATCTATTCCGACCTGTCTTTCTTCACCGCGGACCCGGTGATCGGCCGCGATGTCACGCGCATCTTCAACTTCGTCACCGGCTATGCCGAGCCGGCCGACATTGAGGAGATGGCGGCCAGCCCGCACGGCATCCGTGCCCGCATCCTGGCACATATCCGCGACGAGATCGGCCACGCCAGGAAGCGTGGCCGCGGCGCCATCTGGATGAAGATGAACTCGCTGGTCGACAGGGAGATCATCGATGCACTCTACGAGGCGAGCCAGGCAGGCGTGGAGATCGACCTGGTGGTGCGCGGCATCTGCTGCCTGCGCCCCGGCATAGCGGGGCTCTCGGAACGCATCCGCGTCAAGAGCCTGATCGGCCGCTTTCTTGAGCACTCGCGCATCTATTGTTTCGGCGCCGGCCACGGGCTGCCCTCGACCCAGGCCATCGCCTACATCTCGTCCGCAGACATGATGCCGCGCAACCTTGACCGGCGCGTCGAGGTCATGCTGCCAATCACCAACCCGACGGTGCACGAGCAGGTGGTCGGCCAGATCATGGGGGCCAATCTCAAGGACAACCAGCAGAGCTGGCGCCTGCTGCCGGACGGCAGTTCGGTGCGCATCACCGCAGCAAAGGGCGAGGAGCCCTTCAACGCCCATGAGTACTTCATGACCAATCCAAGCCTGTCCGGACGCGGTGAATCGCTGAAAGAAAGCTTCCCGCTCCGCTTCACGCCGCCGCGGATACCCGCGAGCGAAGCGCAAAGCACGTGATGGAGGACTACGTCTCTCCGGGAGGCCGACGCGACCTGCAGCCGCTGGGGGTCGTCGATATCGGCTCCAACTCGGTGCGCCTTGTCGTCTACGACGGCGCGATACGCAGCCCGACCCCGATCTTCAACGAGAAGGTCCTGTGCGGCCTCGGCCGCGAGATCGCCTCAACCAACCGCCTGGACGAGGCCAGCATCAAGCGCGCGCTGGAGGCGCTGCGTCGCTTTCGGGCGATCGCCGACATCCTGAATGTCAAGCGCGTGCACGCCATTGCCACCGCCGCCTGCCGCGACGCCCGCAATGGCCCGAGCTTCATCCTACACGCCGAATCGGCGCTGGGGGCGCCGATCCAGCTGCTGACGGGCGAACGCGAGGCTGAGCTCGCCGCCAAGGGCATACTGATGGGCTTTCGCGAGCCTGAGGGCGTTGCGGGCGACCTGGGTGGCGGCAGCCTGGAGCTGGTCGACGTCGTCAAGGATGCCATGCGCCAGGCGGTGACGCTGCCGCTGGGCGGCCTGCGCCTCATCGATGCCTCCGGCGGACGGCTCGACCGCGCCGCCGAGTTCGCCGACGCGGCGATCACTGGGGTACCCTGGCTCGGCAAGATGCGCGGCCGCGGCTTCTATGCGGTCGGTGGCACCTGGCGGGCGATCGCGCGCCTGCACATGGAGGCGACAGCCTATCCGCTGCACGTGATGCACGCCTATGCCACGCCGGTGAAGGAGATGATCGCCTTCTGCGAGGAGATCCGCCGAACGCGCAAGCTCTCGGCACTGAAGGGCATCGCCAAGATCTCGAAGCCGCGCCGCGAGGTGCTGCCGATGGGCGCCCTGGTGCTGGAGCGGCTGCTGCGACACCTGCAGCCACGCGAGGTGGTGTTCTCGGTATTCGGCATCCGCGAGGGCCTGCTCTATGACCTCATGTCGGAGGCGGAGCGGCGCAAGGACCCGCTGCTGTCGTTCTGTGCCGATTATGCCCGCCTTCGTGCCCGCTCGGCCGAGCATGCCGCCGAGCTGTGCCGGTGGACGGATCCGCTCTTTAAACCGCCCGGTCCTGCCGAGAGCGAGGAGGAGCGCCGGCTGCGCTGGGCAGCCTGCCTCCTGTCCGACATCAGCTGGCGCGCCCATCCCGACTACCGCGCCGAGCAGAGCCTGATCCTGATCGCGCAATCGGCGCTGGCGGCGATCGACCACCCTGGCCGGGTATTCCTGGCCTTTGCCGCCTACTTCCGCCACCTGGGCGCCGGCCGCGACGATGAGGGCGACGCCACCGATCGCCTCTCGCTGCGCCTGCGGGCGCTATTGTCGAAACGCCTCTACCGGCGCGCGCGGATCATCGGCGCCGCCGTGCGCACGGCGCACATGCTGTCCATCGGACGTCCCGGTATCGTTGACCACACGCCCCTCTCCTACGTGCGGAACAAGCTTGTCCTGTCGCTCCCCAAGGTCCATGCCGCCCTCGATGGCGAGCGCCTGCGCCGGCGCCTCGCCACCCTCGGCGAGCTCTTGGAACGCGACGTGGAAATACGTATCGTGTGACCCACGCTGGCCCGCTGCGCGCGCTTGGCGTATAGGTGCCATAATCTGGCATGGCGTCCAGATGATGATGGCGGAGATGGGCGAGCACGGATGGCCGACGACCCTTACACGGTATTGGGCGTGCCTCGGACCTCTTCCGAGGACGATATCCGCCGTGCCTATCGCAAGCTCGCCAAGGAGCTTCACCCGGATCTCAACCCGGCCAACCCTGCCCAGGCCGGGGAGCGCTTCAAGAAGGTCTCTGCCGCCTATGGCGTGATCGGCGACCCGGAGAAGCGCAAGCAGTACGACCGCGGCGAGATCGACGCCAGTGGTGAGCCACGGCGCGGCTTCCGCCGCCCGCCGGGCTCCGGCCCATTCGGCCCGCACGGCCCCGGCGGCCAGCGCCCGCCAGACGATTTCAGCTTCGGCGATATCTTCTCGGACCTGTTCGGCCGTGGCCGCGGCGAGCCCGGCAGCCCGTTCGGTGGCGGCGTCAACGGGCGCGGGCGCGATGCCCGCTACAGCCTGGAGGTCGACTTCCTGGAGGCGGCAACCGGGGCCAAGAAGCGGGTGACTCTGCCCGACAGCGGCGCCGTCGACATCACCGTGCCCGAGGGCGTAGTGGATGGGCAGGTGCTGCGCCTGAAGGGCCGCGGCCTGCCCGGCAAGCGTGGCGGCGAGGCCGGCGATGCGCTGATCGAGATCAAGGTGCGCACGCACCCCTATTTCAAGCGCAGCGACGACGACATTGCGATCGACGTGCCGATCACCCTCGACGAGGCGGTGCTCGGCGCCAAGATCGAGGTGCCCACCATATCCGGCCGCGTGCAGCTCACGCTCCCCAAGGGCACCAGCTCCGGCCGCATCTTCCGCCTCAAGGGCAAGGGTGTGCACAACACCACCACCGGCCACACCGGGGACCAGCTCGTCACCGTGCGCGTCGTGCTGCCGGACCAGATCGACGATGAGCTCAGCTACTTCCTCTCCGAGTGGCGGCAGAAGCACAAATACGATCCAGGACGTCCGTAATCTGTACTCGCTGCGCGCCGATACCGGATCTCACGCTCCAGTGCCCGGCCTTTCAAGACTGGTCACCCTGGCGTGAAGCCGCCTTCACTGGAAGCATTTCCATCGCCATCTAAGAGGTCAGAAAGGATCATGGCGGAGAACTCAGGGGCCATCGGCCCTCAGCGCGGAGCTGCCGCGCTGCATACCGCCCGGACAGAACCCATGACCCGCTCTTTGAGCTGGATGCGTACGCTGCGTGCCATCTGCATTGCCGGCCTGCTCGTGATCGCACTGTTGGGTGCGGTGCTGGGGGCGATTGGCAACCGGGGTCGCCTGTGGAGCTCGATCGGCGAGCGCGGCGATGGCGAGCCGGCCGCGGTCCCTTCGCCGGCACCGAACGGAACAGCCAACACCTTCTACAGGATGGGCGGCGTCAGCCGGCGGTAGTCAGTCGCAGAGTGGATGAGGGTGAAGCCCGCCCCGTAATCCGCCCATCCTTGCTCACGCGAGATCGAGGCGCGGGGGATCGCGCTCCGCTAATCCGCCCTTCGCGCAATGGTCAGCGGCACCACCTCGCCGCGCTCGATGCGCAAGGCCAGCTCGCCACGCTTCAGGCGCTGCGCCTCGGCGCCGAACAGCTCGTAGCGCCAGCCTTTGAGGGCAGGAATATCGGGCTCGTCTTCAGCCGCCAGCCGCTCCAGGTGCTCGGCATCGGCGATCAGCCGGGGCGCCACCTTATTGCGGGCAGCGCAGGCCTTGAGCAGCACGCGCAGCAGCTCCACCGTCGCCTGCTTCTCAGCCGGCAGGCCGGTGCCTTCGCGCAGCTGCGGCAACGTCTTGGGATCGCGCTTCAGCCCGCGATTGACAGCATCGACGATGTCCTTGGCACGGCTGGAGCGGGCAAAGCCCTCGCTCAGCGAGCGCAGCTGGGAGAGTTGCGCCGTCTCAGTGGGGGCGGCATTGGTGATATCGTAGAGCGCCTCGTCGCGCAGCACCCGGCTGCGCGGCACATCCTGGCTCTGCGCCACCCGCTCGCGCCACGCCGCCAGCTCCATCAGCACCGCCAGGCCCTTGCGATTGCGCACGCGCAGCTTGAGGCGGCGCCAAGCCTCCTCGGGTCGCGTCTCGTAGGTCTCCGGGCTCGTCAGCTCGGCCATCTCCTCGTCGAGCCAGCTCAGCCGGCCGGTCGCCTCCAGCTCCGCCTTCAGCGCCAGGTAGATGTCGCGCAGGTGCGTGACGTCGGCCAGTGCATAGGCGAGCTGCTTTTCCGACAGCGGCCGCCTGGCCCAGTCGGTGAACCGCGAGGTCTTGTCGAGATTGTGCCCGGTGATCTGCTTGACGAGACTGACGTAGCTCACGGATTCACCGAAGCCGCAGACCATCGCCGCCACCTGGGTATCGAAAATCGGATGCGGGATCAGCTTGGCCTGGATCCAGACGATTTCCAGGTCCTGGCGGGCAGCGTGAAACACCTTGACCACGCCCGGATCGGCCATCAAGGCGAAGAAGGGCGCGAGATCCATGCCCGGTGAGAGGGGATCGACAATAGCCTCATCGTCGGGTCCAGCAAGCTGGATGACGCACAGCCTGGGCCAGAACGTCTGCTCGCGTATGAACTCGGTGTCGACGGTTACGAACTTGTGGGTGCTGAGTCGACGACAGAGGTCGCTCAGATCCGTGGTGGTCGTGATAACTCGCATGGGCGGCCGGTTTATAACCGTTACCACTGCGCCACACAATCCATGCGGCGCGTAGCCGCAACGCACAGCCTCCGGTTTGGCGTTGGCCTGGGGATCATTTGCCGCTCGTCGCCTCCACGGCGAAGCCGGCCAGCACTGCACCGGCCGGATCGAGCCTCAGCGCCTCGGCAAGCTCCAGCGCGCGCACCCGGCCCTTCGGCGTCAGCCGGACGGTCAACGTCTCGCCCTTGCCCTGCACGAACTGGCGCATCGCCTGGAGGAAGGGTTGCGCGCCGGGGTCGGGCTGCGTCGACGCCTGTTTCTCCCAAGCCTGAAGCAGCAGGCTTCTGCCCACGTCCGGCCCCTGCCCTGTCGGACGGGCAATCTCCGCGGCAACGAGGTCAAGCAGCCCGAGATCGCGCAGCGTCACCTCGATCGGACCGATCTCGATCGAAGCCGCGCTTCCCATCGCCCTCAGCACATCAGTGGAGAAGAGATCACGCGAGACGTTGCTCGCGGTCGCCTTCACCGCCAGCGCGAACGCACCGTCGATCTCGACGGTGGCCGGCTCCAGCGTGACGACCTGCGCAGGCTCGCTCCACCTGGCGCCGACATCGATGCCCGTCGTCAGCGCCTGGATCCCGGCGCCGGCCAGCAGGTTGATGAACGGCTCGGGGTCAGGAGCGCGGATTGGCGCAGAGAATTTCATGGTGACCCGCGACTGCGAGGGCACGCCGTCGACAAGCTGACCCCACGATGCCTTGAACGTGTCGAGCCGCAGGAGGCGCCGCGTCTTCGGATCAGGCAGGGCAACGTCCCTGAGCTCGACGCCCTCGAGCAGCCGCAGCATGGCGGCGATCAGCTTGGGGTTTGGCGACCCGCTCCTCGGCGAGCCGAGAGATTGTTGCCCTGTCGGCTGGCTCAGCTCCGTCGCAGCGACGCGCATCAGGCCGGCAAAATCGAACCTCCTGACAGTCAGGCGCCCGAGCTTGAAGGGCGCACCGGCCGTCGGCTTGGCATCAAGCCCGTCGATGGCAAGCTCGCCGAAGCGGCCATTCTCAAGACTGTCGATGCGAATGCTGGCGATCTGAGCCCCGTCGCGCTCGCCGGCCGAAACGCTCACGCCCGCAATCTCGAGCTTGCCGAGGTGAAACGCCTCGTAGAGTCCGGCCATCTTGTCCATCAGCATGGCCATCTGCCCGACCCCCGGCACACCAGCCGGGCCACCGCCGTGAACCCCACCGGGAGACGCCGTCACCTCGCTCAGGAAGACGAGGTCGTCCAGTGACAGCTTCGACGCCTGCAGGCCGATATCCTCCGCGACGATGCTGTCGATGCGCATCCTGCCGCCGTCGCCGAAGCGCAGCGTATAAGGCCCCATCGTCATCTGCCGGTAGATGCGCTGATAGCCCTCCGCCTGCGGCAGAGCAGGATCGAGCAGCGCGAGCAGCGGTCGCATGTCGGCGTCGGTCACCGTCGACCTGCCGATCTCGCCCGACAGCTCACGCACCGTCCCCGGCACGCTGCTACGGAGCACGATGCCGTCCGTCGTTGTTTCCGCGACACGGCCATCGCGCACCCCGCGAAGCACAAGGTTCGAGTACGTATACTCCGACGGACCCATGGCCGCCGGAGCCTTCTCGCCAGCCTCCGGCACGATTGTCACAGTCAGCGACGGAATCTCGATTGAAGCGGCTGTGATCGCGCTGAACTGCTCCAGCCAAAGGCGTGCCCGCTCCAGGCCCGTGGCCGGCGGCTTGCGTGCCGGCAGTGGCCGGGCCGAGAAATCCGTGAGCGTGACGTTGCGCGCCTTCTGCTGCACCCGCACGCCGGGCTGGCCCACCATCGCATCGGTGAGCTCCAGATCGGCAATGTCAATGCGGGTCGCCTTGCCCGACATGTCGATCCCGGAGGCTACCACCTGTGCCGCCCTGAGCCTCGGTTCACCGCTCGAGCCCGCCTGCACCACCACGTCGGAAACCTTCAGGGTGCGCGTCCACAGATCGAAATCGACCCGGCCGCGGGTGACCGTGCCGACGCTCGCTCGCCACCGGTCGAGCATGGCGTCGACCTCACGGGCGGCAGCCTGCTGTGCCCAATAGGTGACACCGAGATAGCCACCGGTCCCTACGAGCAGAACGATCACGACAGCCGCGATGGCCTTGCGCATGCGCTTTTCCCCCGATCGAGCCGGCTGCGCCGTGCCACGGCGCGCAGCTTGCCGGCGCGCCACCACCGTCCGGCGCGCCTTCGCAGTAGCCCTGCGTGACGGCGACGACAAGGCGAAAACGCCGTTCACGGCACACACCTTTGTGCCAGGTTGCATCGGCGACTTGGATCAGCTGCCCATCTGCTGCGCTCAGGCAGTGGATGAGGCGGGATGGCAAGCTTACGACTTGCGTTTCGTTTCGGGGCTCTCGCGCCATATCAGGCGCGAAAGCGAACCCGTCGCAGGGCTCCTTGTTCGAAGCGTCATGTTCGAAGCGTGATGGGCTGCGCCGAAGCCGGCGCAGAAAGGTCGCGCCGATTGGGTACTGGAGACGGCTCAGCGCGTCAGCACGATGAAATCGGTATGCTGGCCCGTCTCATGGCTCACGTTGTTGTCGGAGACGATCAAGGTCGCACCAGTCCACAGCCGCTCCTCGATGAAGCGCTGGCTCGCCTCCGGCAGCGTGAATCGATCGAGCACGCTCTTGGCGGTCTCCTGCTGAACCGCCTCCGCCGGCGCCGCCTTGCCGTGCGCCCTTCTGCGCGACCGGACTGGATCCGAGGACGGCAGCGACACCGACAGCCATTTCATGGTCTCGCCGTCTGCCTCCTGCCCCATTGCCAGATAGACGTGGGTACCGAGGATCGGCGCACCTTCCGTGAACGTCACGGGGGCTTCATGGATCTGCAGCCACCCCTGCCGCACCAGCACCTTGCCGGCCTTCCTGCTGACGAAAATCGAAATCGGCTGACCGGCCTTCTCGGCCACTTTCAGCGCCAGCGCGGCCTCGCTGCGCGCCCTCTCCCTCTCGGTCACAACGGCCTGGGCCGCGGCCGCCTGGGCGCCAGCCATGGCGTCGAGCAGGCTTGCCTCCTCCAGCGTCCTCTGGGCATAGCGCAGATCAGCCTTCGCCTCGTCGAGCTCCTCCTTTGCCCGCACCGCGGCCTGCTGAGCACGAGCGGCAGTCTCCGCCGCCCGCTCAGCGGTGTGCTCGGCCGCCTCCTTGGCGCGCCGCGCCGCCCGCTCCGCCGCCTCCCTGGCGCGGATGTCAGCCTGCTCAGTCGTCTGCTTGAGGCGCTCGGTGGCATGATCAATCGCCTCCTTCGCCCGTTGTGCGGCCCTCTCCGCCGTCACCTTGGCTGCATCGGTGGTCGCGCGTCCGGCCGCTTCCCTCGCCCGCTCGGCGACATGCTCGGCCCTGGCAAGCGCCCGCTCTGCGGCCCGTTCCGCCGCTTCCTTGGGACGGTCGGTGAGGTCAATGCCCCCTGGCGTCTCTGCGGCCTTGGCTGCCGCATCGGCAGCCCGTCCGGCCGCCGCCGATGTCCTGGCGGCCGCCTCTGCAGCTTGTGCAGCCTCTTGCGCAGCGCTCTCGTGCCGACGCTGGGTGCGGGCCAGGGTTTCCTCCGCCGCATCGAGCATGGCAGCGGCCCGGCGGGCCTCTGCCGCTCGTGTCGACGCCACCTCGACCGCCTCATGCGCCGCCTTGGTCTTCTCGGCCGCGTCCTTGGCAAAAAACCTCTTCATCACCTTGGCACGCTCGACCGGATTGAGCAGCCGCACCTCACCGGTGGCCATGCTTCCGGCGTCCGTCATGGTTGTGCTGGTGGCGGCTGCCACCTCCGTCTCGGCCGCCGTGCCGCTCTGGCTCTGGCGCAGCTCCTCCTCCACCGGGGCCGGCAAGAGCCTAGCCGAGGGAAGCCGTGCGTGCTCGATCGGCACGGCAATAGGATCGTCCGGAACCACCACCACGCGGCTGCCCATGCCGATCATCCGCCACAACTCGGAGGCGAACTCGTGCGGCATGCGGATGCAGCCGTGCGAGGCCGGGTAGCCCGGCAGCACGCCGGCGTGCAGCGCGATGCCGGACCAGGTGAGGCGCTGCATGTAGGGCATTGGCGCGTTGGAGTAGATATTGGAGCGATGATGCCGGCTCTTCTGCAGGATCGAAAATACGCCCGCCGGAGTGCGGTGGCCGGCCATGCCGGTCGAGACCGGGCTTTGCGCCACCAAGCCCGAGGGGCCGTAGACCAGCACCCGCTGCTTGGCGAGCGATACGACGGTCAAAAGGGGCCCCCGTGGGACCTCCGACTTCCTTCTGGAACTGGCCGAGCTGCTGTGATCCCCCCCGTAGCGGGGCTCCGCCTGCACGCTCCCCACGGCGAGCGATGAAAGAACGAGGGCGACTGCTGCGCCATTGAGAAAATGTCGACAGACGTCGACAAAACGCGACGAAACGCTAGTCACAGTCATCTTCTCCAACGCGGTGGTGCAAAATTGATCAACCCTACACGACCGCTGCCCGGCTCAGCGTGACCGACCAGCCACGCTCACGCTCGCTTATTGCCGTACATCGGTCAACCTTGACAAGGCGAGAGCCCCATGTGTCTTTCCGCACCGCAAACGGGAGAGCAATCTCGGAACAGAGGTGTCATGGCTAAGGCAAATCGCGCAGCCGGAGCGAGCGCGGCAAGCGCGCTTCCCCGCTATCGCTCGCATACGTGCGGAGCCTTACGAGAAGATGACATCGGCAAGACCGTGCGCCTGTCGGGCTGGGTGCATCGCGTGCGCGACCACGGCGGCGTGCTGTTCGTCGATCTGAGGGATCACTACGGCATCACCCAGGTGGTGGCCGATCCGGACAGTCCGGCCTTCAAGGCCGCCGAGACGGTGCGCTCGGAATGGGTGATCCGCGTCGACGGCAAGGTGCGCGAGCGCCCAGTCATCGATGGTAAATCTACTGTGAACCCCGAGCTCGCCACCGGCGAGGTGGAGGTGATGGCCACCGAGATCGAGGTGCTCTCGGTGGCCAAGGAGCTCCCCGTCCCGGTGTTCGGCGAGCCCGAGTACCCGGAGGACCTGCGGCTGCAGTACCGGTTCCTGGATCTGCGCCGCGAGACCCTGCACGCCAACATCATGAAGCGCATCGCGGTGGTCGCTTCGATCCGGCGCCGCATGACAGAGGCCGGCTTCTTCGAGTTCGCCACGCCGATCCTCACCGCCTCCAGCCCCGAGGGCGCGCGCGACTTCCTGGTGCCGTCGCGCATCCACCCGGGCAAGTTCTACGCCCTGCCGCAGGCGCCGCAGCAGTACAAGCAGCTGCTCATGGTCTCCGGCTTCGACCGCTACTTTCAGATCGCGCCCTGCTTCCGCGACGAGGACCCGCGCGCCGATCGCCTGCCCGGCGAGTTCTACCAGCTCGACGTGGAGATGAGCTTCGTCGAGCAGGCGGACATCTTCGCCGCCATGGAGCCGGTCATCACCGGCGTGATCGAGGAGTTTGCCGACGGCAAGCCGGTCACCAAGGAGTGGCCGCGCATTCCCTACGACACGGCGATCCAGAAGTACGGCTCCGACAAGCCGGACCTGCGCAACCCGATCGAGATGCAGGACGTCTCCGAACACTTCCGCGGCTCCGGCTTCAAGGTGTTCGCCGGCATGCTGGAGAAAGATCCGAAGGCGCGCGTGTGGGCGATCCCGGCGCCGGGTGGCGGTTCCAGGGCGTTCTGCGACCGCATGAATGCCTGGGCCATCAAGGAGGGCCAGCCCGGCCTCGGCTATATCTTCTGGCGCGAGGGCGAGGAGGGCGGCGCCGGCCCGATCGCCAAGAACATCGGGCCTGAGCGGGCAATGGCGATTCAGAAGCAGCTCGGGCTGAAAGTCGGTGACGCCGTGTTCTTCGCCGCCGGCAATCCCGCCAAGTTTGCCAAGTTCGCCGGCGACGCGCGTACGCTGATCGGCCAGGAGCTCAAGCTCATCGACGAGGGCCGCTTCGAGCTCGCCTGGATCGTCGATTTCCCGATGTACGAGTGGAACGAGGACGACAAGAAGATCGACTTCTCGCACAACCCGTTCTCCATGCCGCAGGGCGAGCTGGCCGCGCTCGAGGCGGCCAAGTCAGACGAGGACCTGCTGAAGATCAAGGCGTACCAGTACGATATCGTCTGCAACGGCTTCGAGATCGCCTCGGGCGGCATGCGCAACCACAAGCCCGAGACCATGATCAAGGCGTTCGGCATCGCCGGCCTTGGACCCGAGGTGGTCGAGGAGCGGTTCGGCGGCATGTACCGCGCCTTCCAGTACGGCGCCCCGCCGCACGGCGGCATGGCCGCCGGCATCGATCGCATCGTCATGCTGCTGGTCGGCGCAAAGAACCTGCGCGAGGTGGCCCTGTTCCCCATGAACCAGCAGGCCAACGACCTGCTCATGGGAGCCCCGAGCGAGGTGAGCCCGAAGCAGCTCCGCGAGCTGCACATCCGCCTGGCGACGGCGGAGAAGAAGTAGGATGCAACAAGGGTTGGAGACATTGCACCGTTTTCATTCGGAACGGTGCAATGCGCTCCATCTGAAATACGCCCTACGCTTCCTATTTCATCGTCTCGTCCATTTTCTTCGGCATCTTGTTCTGCTTGTCCATCGCGTCCTTCTTCATTCCCTTCGCCTTCATCTTGTCCTTCGTCATCATATCGTCCTTGCCCATCATGTCTTTCTGGCCCTGGGCAAGGACGGCGGGTGCCAGCAGGAGGCTGAGCGATACGGCGCATGCGGATACGATCAGCGCCAAGCGGCTGCGAAGGCTCATAATGGGCTTCCTTTTGCTCAGATTGCTTCCAATGCCAGGCGGCAACGCCGCCTACTCCGCAAGCTTCGCGGCGCACGGCGCGGATGTTACGCAGGGACCTGCACACGTTCATGTGATGACCGCCCGGATGGTCTGACGCCGCCTAACCACCGTCTTCTCGACAGACGGGTACAATCGGGAGTATGCTTGCCTCAGACTACGTCGTTCCAAGCTTGTTCTTGGGGGTGTCTTCCGTGTCCCGCAGATTTCTCCATGCCTTGTCTCTTGCGGCGTGCGTCGCCAGCCTTGCCGCGCTTGCTGCCGCGCCGGCCCGTGCCGGTCACTACCGTACCCACTTCGACGCCTGCGTGGCCGCCAAGCACGGAGCCTGGCTTATCCGGCCGTACTGCGACAGCTATCGTTGCTGGCGTCCGGTGCATTACGGCCGCGCCTTCCGAGTGCTGCGCCAGGACGACGGCTATCTCCTCGTCAGGAATGTCACCGGGCGCGGCTGGATCGAGCTGAACTCGCTGCGCATCGTGCCGCAGGCCTACTGCCGCGCGGCGGGAATCTGACGAGGCGCGCCGACCGAGGCCGAGCGTCGGGAAGGCTCAACGCATTCGCCAGCGCTTCGGCGTTGCATGCGGCGAGACGCCGCTTCGCTCGACCCGCACTGCCGGTCGGGTGTCCCTGCGGATTCGATCATTGCCTCTGCAGGCGCTGCAGCGGACGCATCGCACCAGGCGTCGCTTGCGGTCACAAAACAATCCCTATGTACGCCTAGCCTGCAGGAGATAGCCGATCAGGCCACCAGCGCCGGGAAACGGCGGTGGATTGCAGACTGTCATCTGCAGGGATGATCGGAACAGGCTATGGAAAGAAGAATGGCTCGTGGCGGGGCTCGCACCGCCAATGCGGCGAGAGTCCTCCTTGCGCTTGGGGCGTTCGCCCTGGTGCCAGGTGTTGCGGCCCAGACAATCGCGCAAGCTGCTCCGGCCCAGGCCGCGCAAAAGCCGCCGCATCCCCAGCCGCTCCCGGAGCCGCTTGTCTACCTGCGCGACATCGATCCCAGCATCCTGCAGGACATGCGCTATGCCGGCTCGAACAATTTCACCGGTAGGCGCGTGGCCGGCTACGGCGCCGGGGAGTGCGTGCTGCTGCGCGAGGCCGCCGAGGCGCTGGCGCGTGTGCAGCAGTCGCTCAAGTCACGCAACCTCTCGCTCAAGGTCTACGACTGCTACCGGCCGCGCCGCGCCGTGCGCGCGTTCGTCACCTGGGTCACTCGGGCGCCGGTGGCGGACGACCCGTTGCTCAAGCGCTTCCACCCCAAGACAGAGCGCAGCGAGCTGATCAAGCTCGGCTACATCGCCGCCGTCTCGCGCCACTCGCTCGGTGACACCGTCGACCTCACGCTGGTTGAGCTGCCGGAAAAAGCCGCTCCGCCCTTCAAACGTGACGTCGTCTACGGCGCCTGCACCGGCCCCGCCAAGCAGCGCGCGCCCGATACCAGCGTCGACATGGGCACCAGCTTCGACTGTTTCGATACGCTGAGCCACACCAAGGCCGCCGAGATCACGCCGACGCAGCGCCGCTGGCGCCAGACCCTGGTCACGGCGATGGCCGGCCACGGCTTCCGCAACTACGCCAGGGAGTGGTGGCACTTCACGCTGCGGCACGCCGGCCCGAGACGCGCCTTCAGTGTGCCGATCGTGCCGAGAGCCCCCTCTCACCGCGCACTGCCAACCTCGCCGCAAGCTCCGACTGCGCGGGGAGAGGGCGGGGGTTAAGGGGCAGGGCCACACTCCAGCGTCGCATCCTGCTGCCCCTCACGCCAACCCTCTCCCCCCGATAGCGGGGAGAGAGGGCTCCCTCTCAATACGTCAAATTCTCCGCCACTACCTTCCAGCGGCCGCCTTCCACCTTGGCGAGGTAGGTGGCATTCGAGCCCTGGTGCTTCTTGGGGCCGAAGGTCACGGTCGGGCCCGGGAAGATCGCGGGCTTCAAGTCCTTGATCGCCTCCAGCGCGGCGAGGAACCTGGCGCGCGTGAGGTCCTTGCCCGCCGCCTCCAGCGCCTTGACGATGATGTCGGCGCCGCCATAGCCGTACTGGGCGGCGGTGTTCGCATCACGGCCAGTCTTGGCCTTGAACTTGTCGGACCACGCCTTCACCTCGGGGCTCGAGTCGGGATAGGCAAACGGCTGGCCGGTGCCCGAATAGAAGCCTTCCGTGATGCCACCCGGCGCACGAGCGACGATCGGGTCGTAGGATGCCGCCTGGCCGACGAACGTCACGTCCTTCCAGCCACCCTTGCGCGCCGTGGCGATGGTCTGGATCGTCTCCTTGATGATCGAACCCATGGCGACGAGGTCGCAGCCGGCCGCCTTGAGCTTGCCGACCTGGCCGGTGAAATCCGTATCGGTGGGGCCGAAGGTGGCCTCGGCAGCGATCTCGAACTTCGACGCCTTGGCCTCATCACGCACGCCGTCGCGGATCTCGTGTCCGAAATCCGTATCCATGTACATCGTGCAGACCTTCTTCTTGCCGCCCTTCTCGACGAAGTACTTGGTGGCGGCACGAATCTGATCGTAGTAGCTGGACAAGGTCTGGAATTTCAGCGGATGGAACGGCTCCACCATCGAGCGCGCGGCGGTGAAGGGGAACAGGTTGGGCACGCCCTTCGCGAATTGCTCGGCGAACGCCGCGTTGTTGTGCGGCGTGCCAAGCGCGCCATGCATGATGAATATCTTGTCGTTGTTGATGAGCTTGTTGGCGGCCTGCACCGCGCGCGGCACGGCATAGCCGTGATCCTCGACGATCAGCCGGATCTTGCGGCCGTAGATGCCGCCCTTCGCATTGGCTTCGTCGTAGCGCATGCGAGCGCCCTCGGTGGAGCCGATGCCCCACGCGCTCACCGGGCCTGAAAGCGCCGTGTGGCTGCCGATCAGGATCTCGGTATCCGTCACGCCGTCCTCGGCGACGGCCGGAGCAGCGAGCGCTCCGGCAAGGAGCGCCCCGGCGGCGAGCTTGGACAGTTTCCTCATGTTTTTCCCTTCTCCTCTTGTGTTCACCACCATGTCACAGTCGCGACGCGATTCCCCTCCCCCTTGTGGGGAGGGGTTAGGGGCGGGGGGAATCCCGACATTGAATGTTCTGCAATCCCCCCGCCCTGTCCCTCCCCACAAGGGGGGGGACGCCAATTTCGATCGCATAGTTCCGCATCGGCCCTTTCGACACCTACCCCGCGTACATCCCCTCGATCAGCTCGCGGTACTTCTTCTCGACCAGGGAGCGCTTGAGCTTCATCGTCGGGGTGAGCTCCTCGTCCTCGGCGGTGAGCAGCTGGTCGATCAGGCGGAACTTCTTGATGGTCTCGACGCGGGCGAATTTCCTGTTCACCGCCTCCACCTCGCGGCCGATCAGCTCCACCACCTGGGGCGCCCGGCACAGGCTCGCATAGTTGGTGAACGGCACGTCGTGGTCCTGGGCGAACTTCACGACGTTGTCCTGGTCGATCATGACGAGGCAGGTGAGGTAGGCGCGCTTGTCGCCGATGATGATCGCATCGGAAATGTAGGGCGAGAACTTGAGCTGGTTCTCGATCTCCGAGGGCGTGATGTTCTTGCCGCCCGCCGTGATGATGATGTCCTTCATGCGGTCGGTAATGCGCACAAAGCCGGCGGCGTCGATCTCGCCCACGTCTCCCGTGTGCAGCCAGCCGTCGCGCAGCGCCTCCGCGGTCTTCTCGGGCTTGTTGAGGTAGCCGGCAAAGACGTGCGGGCCGCGCAGCAGGATCTCGCCCTCGGGAGACAGCTTGAGCTCG
>DASURA010000216.1:0-6344 GCA_036280295.1 Hyphomicrobiaceae bacterium | reverse complement strand
TGACCCCCACGCCTTGCTCGGAACATCATGTGTACATTTAGTTGCCGAAGCCCGAAACACGGGGTATGCTGCGTACCATGGCGCTCACCCTCGAAGATCTCGACCGGCGCGTGACCGTCCTGGAGAAGGGCGCGGAGCGCGAGAAATCCATCGAGCGCGCCGTCGCCGAGATCGTCTCCGAATCGGAGCAGCGCTTGGAGACGAAGATCAAGGAATCCGAACTGCGCATGGGCGCCAAGCTCGTGGAGCTTGAGCGGCGCCTTGATGACCGGATTGATCGGCTTGACGACCGGATCGGGGCGGCTGAGGCGCGTTTCATCGACCTCCTGAACGAGAGGTTCGACGCCGTCATGGTGGCGCTCGACCGGTACCAGAACCCCCCGGGCGATTGAGATGGCCTGTTTCAGGTCGCCCGTTTTTCGCGAAGTAAAATGTATCCGAATGTGGCAACTGTCACAGCAAAAAAGCCCCGCAAACGACCCGATTGCCGCATTGACGGTAACACTTGTGACAACTATGTGAAACGCCGCCAGCCCGCAACGGCCGGCGTCTAGGCCAGGTCTGGCGGGCGGCAATCCCTTGGCGTGAGGGGCTCGCGCGCTGAAGAATTCGCAGGTTTCGGATCTCTTGCAGGGGGCGATCCATGGAACTCTCGGATTACGAGCTCATCCGCTATCCGTCGGGGCAAGTTGTCATCACCCGCGTCGCCATGACCGCCAACGGTCCGGCCTCCGGTCCACGCGATGTGATCGGCGCCTATACCAACGAGCAGGATGCGCAGAGCGCCCTGCACCGGCTGGCGGGTGCCAATGCGCAACGTACGGCCGACACACCCGGCGGCTCGGTGCAGCGCAGTTAGCGCGCCCCGAGTCCTCTCCACGCACGATTCGGTGTCACTCCGGACTCGTCTCTATCGGCGAAGGCCGGCGTTGCCGGAGTCCTTCGCGTAGCATGCTGCAGAGCCATCAGTTCCCCGCCCGCCGCTCAAGGCGGGCTTTTTGATGGCATCTGCCACATTTCACCACGGGTTTGCCCAACGAATCAGTCTTCGGTCGCTCCTCAATCACGCGAGCGACACCCATGGCCCTCTCCGCCCTCGAGCACCATCCAAGCCTCTACTTGCTGCGCGACCACCTCGACGCCGCGCTGGCCCTGGGGGAGGATCTGCAGACCGCAGACCTGGAAATTAATCGGCCGGATCGTCCGGGCCTGCGGGACTGGATCCGGCAGACCCGCAAGCTCGAGGCGTTCGTGGCGTCGGTGCGGACGCTGGAGTACGCCTTGACGGCGCGCCTGATCCAGGCCTGCAAGCGGGCTGACGACCTGCGGCGCGACGATATCCGGCTCAGGCCGTTCCTCGCGCTGTTCGTCGCCGGCACGCAGCCGCTGCTGGATGGGGCTGCTGAGCTTGGCGACACCGATGCCCGCGATTTCGACGGCATGGACCTGGATCTGGCGTTTTTGCGCAGCCGCGGCCTGCTTGCTGCCGATGCCGCGGGTCTTGAGCACGTGTCGCGGCTGGCCGTGGGCGACGACTACCAGGTGGCGGGCCGCCTCCCGCTCGGGACCCTTCTCGATCTGGTCGCCACCTTCCTCGATGCGCTGGAGCAGCTGTACGACCTGCACGGCGAGGCGCTTGACGATGTGGCGTTGACATCGCGAGCCGTGACCGGCGGGACGGTCCGCCGCGTCGAGCCGAGCGCCGCCAATTGAGGCACTGGCCTTGTCGTTCTTGCAGTGCGGATAATGCGAGGCATCCGGGAACATCGGTGTGCGGCATGCGCACTGCTGGCGCAGTGCAGCAATGATGCCTGCGAGAATCTGCTAGACCGCCAGCGCAACTCCGTCCAAACTCGCGTCAAAGACGCCGATCCGTACAGTGCGTCTCATGGCCAAAGGCCAGAGGCGATAAAGAAGAGTAAGGGGGAGGGGCCCAACTCTCGATGGATGCCGCCGTCGCCGCGCGCGTTGCCTCAGGGGCAGGCGCAAGCGCATTGTTGAGCGTGCGAGGCGTGTCTGTGCGCTTCGGCGGAATCGTGGCGCTGAACGGTGTCTCCTTTGATGTGCCCCCGGGGGTGATTCTCGGACTGATCGGCCCCAACGGGGCTGGCAAGACGACGCTCTTCAACTGCCTGTCCCGACTCTATGTGCCTGGCGAAGGCGACATTTTGTTCGAGGGCCGCTCGATCCTGCGACAGTCGCGGCACGCCATCCCTGCGCTCGGCATCGGCCGCACCTTCCAGAACGCCGCCCTGTTCGACCGCATGAGCGTGCTCGACAACATCAAGGTCGGCTGCCACGCCCGCACCGGCACCGGCTTTCTTGCCAACGCCCTGCGTCTGCCTGCCCGGACCGCGGAGGAGCGGCGCATCGACACGCGCGCCTGCGAGCTGCTGGCGTTCATGGACCTGGAGGCGTTTGCCGGGCGGCCCGCGGGGCAGCTGCCATTCCCGGTGAAGAAGCGCCTGGAGCTCGCCCGCGCGCTCGCGAGCGGTCCGAAGCTCCTGCTGCTGGACGAGCCGGCCGCCGGTCTCAACCACGACGAGGTCGATGTGCTGCGCGGCCAGGTCCGCCGCATCCGCGACACCCAGCGCGTGACCGTGCTGCTGGTGGAGCATCACATGGGTCTCGTCATGTCGGTCTGCGATCGGGTGGTGGCCCTGGACTTCGGCAAGAAGATCGCCGAGGGCACGCCGGCGGAGGTGCAGCAGTGCCCGGACGTGATCCGGGCCTATCTGGGCACGGGGGACTGAGCTCTGATGCCATTGCTGGAGGTGGAGGATCTCAAGGCTTCCTACGGCGAGACGCTGGCGCTGCACGGCGTCAGCTTCGGCCTCGAGCCGGGCGGCATCACCACGCTGCTCGGCGCCAACGGCGCCGGCAAGACCACGACGCTGCGCGCCATCTGCGGCATGGTTGCAACCGACGGGGCAATCCGTTTCGACGGCCACCCCATTCGTGGCCGGGCGACCGAGGCGATCGTGCGGCTCGGCGTCGGCCATGTGCCTGAGGGGCGCGGCACATTCACCGGCCTGACCGTCGAGGAGAACCTGCGCGTCGCCGGCTATACGCGCCGCGACCGGGCGGCGGTGCGGCGCGACTTGGAGATGGTGCTTGCGTACTTCCCGATCCTGAAGCAGCGCCTCGGCCAGCAGGCCGGCACGCTCTCCGGCGGCGAGCAGCAGATGCTGGCGATCGGCCGCGCCCTGATGCTCGGCCCGCGCCTGCTGCTGCTCGACGAGCCCTCGTTCGGGCTCGCCCCACTGGTGGTGCAGGAGATCTTCCGCATCATGCGCCGCATCAACGCCGAGGCCAAGGTGAGCGTGCTGCTGGTCGAGCAGAACGCGGCTCTGGCGCTTGATCTCGCCGACCACGCCTACGTGCTGGAGACCGGCCGCATCGTCATGTCGGGCAGTGCCGCGGCGGTGCGCAGCGACGAGGCCATCCGCAAATCCTATCTCGGCTACTGAGACGACCCGCATGGAGCAGCTCCTACAGCAGATCGCCGCCGGCCTCGCCAATGGCGCCATCTATGCGAGCCTCGCCCTCGCGCTGGTGATGATCTTCGTCACCACCGACCACATCAATTTCGCCCAGGGCGAGATGGCCATGTTCAGCGCCTTCCTGGCCTGGCAGCTCATGCAGTGGGGGCTGGGCTTCTGGATCGCGCTGCCGCTGACGATGGTGCTGTCGTTTGCGATCGGCGTTGCCATCGAGCGCGCAGTCCTGCGGCCGCTGCACGGCGCTCCGGTGCTGTCGGTCGTGGTGGTATTCATTGGCCTGCTGACGATCTTCCATGCGCTCGCCGGCGGCATCTGGAGCCACACCATCAAGGCGTTCCCGTCGCCGTTCCCGGAGGTGCAGTTCCCCGGACTGGCCTACATCGGGGCACACCAGCTCGGCATGATCGCGGTGACGCTGGTCGTGCTGCTGGCCTTGTTCGCGTTCTTCCGCTTCACGCCGCTCGGCCTCGCCATGCGGGCCGCCGCACAGAACCCGACCTCCGCGAGGCTCGCCGGCGTCCGCGTCGACTGGATGCTGGCGCTGGGCTGGGGCCTGGCGGCGGCGGTCGGCGCCGTGGCCGGCACGATGGTGGCTCCCGCGGTCTACCTGGAGCCCAACATGATGGCGTCGATCCTGCTCTACGGCTTTGCCGGGGCGCTGGTGGGCGGCATCTCCAGCCCGGGTGGCGCCGTGGCCGGCGGCTTCATCGTCGGCGTGCTGGAGAACCTGGTCGCCTGGCTCGGCAACGTGGTCGAGAGGGGCACGGGACTCTACATCGTCGGCAACGGCGAGAAGCTCACGGTGGCCCTCATCATCGTCGTGACCGTGCTGACGCTGCGGCCCAACGGCCTGTTCGGCCACGTCACCGTGAAGCGGGTTTGAGGCCATGGCAGAAACCGTCTCGACGGCCACCGCAGCGCCCGTCAGCTCACCGTTGGCCTGGATTTGGCGCATCCGCTACTGGCTGCTGCTGGTCGCCACCCTGGCACTGCTGATCGCCGCCGGACAGGCCGGGCTCGTCAGCGACTTCCAGATCCTGCAACTCAGCCTGATGGTGGTCTACGCCATCGCCGTGCTGGGCCTCAACCTGCTGACCGGCTTCAACGGCCAGATCTCGCTCGGCCACGGCGCCTTCTTCGCGGTCGGCGCCTACACCGCCGCGATCCTGATGGACCAGGCCGGCTGGCCGTTCTGGGCGACGCTGCCGGTCGCAGCCGTCATCTGCTTTGTCGCCGGCTACCTGTTCGGCCTGCCGGCGCTGCGGCTCGAGGGCCATTACCTGGCGCTCGCCACCTTCGCCCTCGCCGTGGCGGTGCCGCAGATCCTCAAGTACCGCCACATCGAGCCGCTCACCAACGGCGTGATGGGCATCAGCGTCTTCAAGCCAGAGGCGCCGTTCGGCCTGCCGCTCAGCACCGACCAGTGGATGCTTCTGGTGGTGGTGGCCGTTGCCGCCTTCCTGTTCTGGGTCGCGCGAAATCTGCTCGACAGCCGCACCGGGCGTGCCCTGATCGCCATCCGCGATCATGCCATGGCCGCCAGCACGATGGGCATCAACGTCTCCCAGTACAAGGCCGTGGTGTTCGGCATCAGCGCGCTTTACACCGGTGTCGCCGGCGCCCTGCACGGCGTGATCTTCGAGTTCGTGGCGCCCGACAGCTACCGCTTCGAGCTGTCCATCTCCATCCTGGTCGGCGCGGTGGTCGGCGGCATCGCCTCGCTGCCCGGCGCCGTAATCGGCGGCGCGTTCGTGCAGGTAATCGAGAAGTATGCCGATGCGCTCACCAGGCAGATCGCGGCCGTGGTGCCGCTGCCGCTGGAGCTGGAGCCGTGGCTGATCTACGGTGCCGTGCTGATCATTCTCATCTATGCCATGCCGACCGGCATCGCTGGCGGCCTGGCGGCGCTCTGGCGGCGCCTTAAAGGCTCGTGACGCCGGCAAACGGCGCGGGATGGAAGAAGGAGGAAACGCGATGAGGCTATCGAATCTGAAGCTCGCCGGGGCCTGCGCCCTGGCGATCACCGTGGCGGCGGGGCCAGCCAGCGCCCAGAAGAAGTACGATCCGGGCGCATCCGACACCGAGATCAGGATCGGGCATCTCAACCCGTACTCGGGGCCGGCCTCCGCCTACGGCCAGATCGGCCGGACCCTCGATGCTTTCTTCAACATGGTCAACGACAAAGGCGGCATCAACGGCCGCAAGGTGAAGTTCATCTCCTACGATGACGGCTATTCGCCGCCCAAGGCGGTCGAGGGCGTGCGCAAGCTGGTGGAGGAGGACAAGGTGCTGCTGGTCTTCCAGACGCTCGGCACGCCGTCCAACACCGCCATCCGCAAGTACATGAACGCCAAGAAGGTGCCGCAGCTGTTCGTTGCCACCGGCGCTTCCACTTGGGGCAGCCCGAAGCAGTACCCGTGGACCATGGGCTGGCAGCCCGACTACCAGACCGAGGGCGCCATCTACGCCAAGCACATCCTGGCCACCATCAAGGACGCGAAAATCGGCGTCCTGATGCAGAACGACGACTACGGTCGCGACTATTTCAACGGCTTCAAGAAGGGTCTCGGCAAGGACGCCGGCAAGATCGTCCAGGTGGCGACCTACGAGGTGGCCGATCCGAACGTCGACAGCCAGATGATCGCCCTGAAGAGCTCGGGCGCCAACGTGTTCTTCAATATCACGACGCCCAAGTTCGCCGCCCAGGCGATCAAGAAGGCGCACGAGATCGGATGGAAGCCGGTGCACTACCTCAACAACGTATCGATCTCGGTCGGCGCCGTGCTGAAGCCGGCCGGCCTCGACGCGTCGAAGGATATCATCTCGGCCGCCTATATCAAG
>DASURA010000215.1:0-14401 GCA_036280295.1 Hyphomicrobiaceae bacterium | reverse complement strand
CGATGGATTTTTCGTGGGCGGCGGCATCGAGACCCGCCTGGGCCCCACCAATTGGTTCGCGCGCCTGGAGTACCGCTTCTCGCAATTCGACAGCGAGCGCATCTTCAGGGATGATGAAGATGAAGACCTGAGGATGAACGTCGAGCCGACGATGCACACCGGCCGGCTCACCCTGACCTACAAGTTCACGCCCGGCTTCGGGTGGGGCAGCTGGGGCAGAGGCTGGAGCAACAACTACTAGGCCACTCCCGCGGAGCCCGGTCGCGCGGATCTTTCCTGCTGCGCGACCGCCGCAACCTGATGGGCCTTGAACGCGAATCCCCGGGCGCCCTCTTGCCTTGGCCTGCGCCCCCAACTCGGCTAGCGTGCGGTATCACCCCGCCGCTTGCCGAGATCGCGCATGAACGCATACACGAGGCCCGCCAGCACGCCCGGAATTGGGCACTCGGCCTGCCCGCACGACTGCCCATCCACCTGCGCGCTCGACGTCGAGCTGCTGGGTGGCAACCGCATCGGCCGCGTGCATGGGGCGAGGGACAACAGCTACACGGCGGGCGTCGTCTGCGCTAAGGTTGCGCGCTACGCCGAGCGCCTGCACCATCCCGACCGGCTGATGCACCCATTGCGCCGCAAAGGCCCCAAGGGGGGCGGAGGGGGCTTGGCGAATTTCGAGCGCATCTCGTGGAGCGATGCCCTCGACATCACCGCAGAGGCCATGCTCGCCGCCGAGCACCGCTATGGCGCCGAGGCGGTCTGGCCCTACTACTACGCCGGCACCATGGGCCTCCTGATGCGCGACGGCATCAACCGCCTGCGCCACGCCAAGCGCTACGCCGGCATGCACGCGACCTTCTGCACGACGCTGGCGTGGGCCGGGTACCTGGCCGGCACCGGCAGGCTGGCCGGCGCCGATCCGCGCGAGATGGCAAAGTCCGACCTCATCGTGATCTGGGGCACCAACGCTGTCTCCACCCAGGTCAACGTTATGACGCACGCGATCCGCGCCAGGAAGGAGCGCGGCGCCAGGATCGTCGCCGTCGACGTCTATCGCAACGGCACCATGGCCCAGGCCGACATGGCGCTGTGCCTGAGACCCGGCACCGACGGCGCGCTCGCCTCAGCGGTCATGCACGTGCTGTTCCGCGACGGCTATGCCAACTGGCCGTATCTGGAGCGGTACACAGACTGCCCGCGCGAGCTGGAGGCACACCTCGCCTCGCGCACGCCCGAGTGGGCCAGCGGCATCACCGGCTTGAGCGTCGAGGAGGTCGAGACGTTCGCGCGCATGGTGGGCACGACGCCGCGCACCTACTTCCGGCTCGGCTACGGCTTCAGCCGCTCGCGCAACGGCGCACACAACATGCATGCGGCGCTCTCAATCCCGGCCGTCACCGGGGCCTGGCTCCACGAGGGGGGCGGCGCCTTCCACAACAGTGGCGCCATCTTCCATTGGCACAAGTCGCTGATCGAGGGTCTCGACGTCGTCGATCCGGGCGTGCGCATCCTCGACCAGTCGCGCATCGGGCCGGTGCTGACCGGCGACCCGCACGATCTCAACGGCGGCCCGCCGGTCACGGCGATGCTGATCCAGAACACCAACCCGGTGCAGGTGGCGCCCGAGCAGCGCAAGGTCAAGGCCGGCTTCGCCCGCGAGGACCTGTTCGTCTGTGTGCACGAGCAGTTCATGACCGCGACCGCCGAGATGGCTGACGTGGTGCTGCCGGCGACGATGTTCCTGGAGCACGACGACATCTACCAGGGCGGCGGACACCAGCACATCCTGCTGGGCCCGAAGCTGGTCGAGCCTCCCGGCGAGTGCCGCACCAACCACGATGTCGTGTGCGAGCTCGCCAAGCGCGTCGGGGCCAGGCATCCCGGTTTCGGCATGAGCGCGCGGGAGATCCTCGACAGGACGCTGCAGCAGTCCGGCTGGGGCAGCCTCGCAGAGCTGGAGGCCGCCAAGTGGATCGACTGCCAGGAGCCGTTCGAGCAGGCGCACTATCTCGGCGGCTTCGGCCATCCCGACGGAAGGTTCCGCTTCAAGCCGGATTGGCGGAACGCGCCGGCGCCGCGCGGCAACGGAATCCGTGTCGAGGCAGCGATGCCGAGCCTGCCCGACCATTGGGACGTCAACGAGACCGCGGACGCGCGGCACCCATTCCGGCTCGCCACCAGCCCGTCGCGCGACTATCTGAACTCGACGTTCAACGAGACGCCGACCAGCCAGGCGCGCCATGGCAGCCCGCGCGTCAAGGTGCATCCCGACGATCTGGCGCACCTTGGCATTGACGATGGCGCGCGTGTGCGTCTTGGCAATGAGCGCGGCGAGATCGCGCTTCGGGCCGAGGCATTCGACGGCGTGCAGCGGGGCGTTGTCATTGTCGAGTGCATCGCGCCCAATGCACACTTCGAGAACGGCGAGGGCATCAATACGCTCACCAGCGCGTTCCAGTCTGCGCCCTATGGCGGCGCGGCCTTCCACGACAATCACGTCTGGATCGAGAAAGGATAGGCGCGGCGATGCGACGAGCGATAGCGGCTGCTGCGTTGACGGCCTTGTTCCTGGGTCTCGGCGCCGGCCTCGGACCCCGCGCTGCGGCACAGTCGACCCAGGCGCCCGGGTCGCCCCTCTCGGACGCGGCGGTGCAGAAGATCCTCATCGTCGCGCTAAAAAATATCCAGCAGGCGGCCTGCGACGGCTTCAACCTGTGCCAGCCGGCGACGCCGCGCGAGCTGCAGTATCCACCCGTGAGCCTCGACCAGGCGCGCGCCGCCATCATCACCGGCACGCGCACGGCGCTGGCCAATTGGTGTGGCCTTGATGGCGATCGCCGCAGCGTGCGCCCGCTGATGGACCATCTGCGCAAGGCCAGGCTCAACAGTCGGCAGATGGCGCTGATCGCAGTCGTTCACAGCATCCAGCAGGGCATCACGACTGACCAGCTCAAGGCCCGCGGCTCATGCGACGAGGCGACCCGTCGCAAGCTGGATGCCCAGCTGCCCAAGTGAGACTGCTCCGGCCAGGTTTTGACTATCCGGCGTCTCAAAAGGGGAAAGAGGAATGGGGCGTCGCGCCCGCGAACCACGGACCGCTTCCCCACTCTCGATCTCTCTATTCCCACTCCTGCCTTACCGAGTCAGAATTTCCTGGAGCAGTATGAGAGGGAGGATCGCATGAGCGCGCACGTCACCTACGTCAATCCGCCAAGCTCGACACCGCCGGCCGGCATGTACAGCCACGTGGCGCGCACTGGCGATCTGGCGTTCATCGCCGGGCAGGTCTCGTGCGACCGCACGGGCGCATCGGTCGGAGTGGGAGATCTGACCGCCCAGGTGGAGCAGGTGTTTGCCAACCTGCATGGCATTCTCAAGGACCTGGGTTCCGGCTTCGACCAGGTGGTGCAACTCACCACCTATTTGACCAGCGCCGACGATCTCCCGGTCTTCATGTCGGCGCGTGCAGCGCTGTTTCCGAGGCTCTATCCCTCGGGCAAGTACCCGCCCAATACGCTGCTCGTCATCAATCGGCTGGTGAAGCCGGAGTTTCTGATTGAGGTCGCGGCAATTGCCCGGGTGCCGGCGTAGGATCAATCCGCCCCACGCACCGCGGGCGCAACAAGGTCCCTCAGCGCCCCGACAGCGACCAGCAGCCGCGACAGCGTCAACGCGCCGCTGCCGGCCGCGTCGGCCACCAGATGCCGGATGCGCTCCGGCCGGTCGCCCTGCCTGGCGAGCCAGGCCTCGAAGCCACCGGCGTGCAGGGCCTCGCGCGTGAACGCACGCTGCGCCGACGCCAGCTGGTCCATGGCCTGGGCGACGGCAAGACGGTCGTACTGGTCCCCCGTCGGCAGGCCGGAGCCACTCTGCGCGAGCCTGTCGATAGACAGCCGCTCGCCGATCTCCAGCAGCACGCACGCGGTCTCCGGCACCGTCGTCCCCAGCGCGGCAGCAATTTCGGTGATATCCGGCCCCTGCACCAGCACCTGCAGCCGGGCGATGTCGCGCGCCAGGTCGCCCGGGATCCCGCCCGCGGCGAGTTGCTCCTCCTTACGTGAGACGTCGTCCCTGCGATCGGGCGGCAGAACCTCATCGAGGCTCTGCGCCAGCGCCGCGAGCCCTGCCTTATGACGCGCGATGAGGCCGGCAAGATCGCCGAGCGGTGCCCCGCTGCGGAGCAGTTGTCGCGTCACCACATTCACCAGCTGTTGCGTCGCCTCGTAGAGCCGCAACTGCAGCTCGCCGCCGATCTCGCCGTCAAGGGCATCGATGCGCGCCCACAGCCGCGTCAGATCGAAGACCTCGCGCACCGCCATGAACGCCAGCGCCACATCCGACACCGGTCGGCCGGTCTCCTCGGCAAGGCGCACCGCCATCGCCGGCCCGCCGCGATTGACCACGGCATTGGTGAGCCCGAGTGCGACGATCTCGCGGCGCAGGCTGTGGCCGTCGATCCCGGCCGCGAAGCGCTCGCGGAGCAGCGGCGGGAAGTAGCCGGTGAGCCAGCTATGAAGCTGCGATTCGCCCGGCACCGGGCTCTTCAGCAGGTCCGCCTGCAGTGCGATCTTGGCGTAGCTCATGAGCACCGCCAGCTCCGGCCGCGTCAGCCCACGCCCGGCGCGTCCCCGCTCCTGCAGCTCCATGTCCGATGGCAGCGCCTCCAGTGCGCGGTCGAGCAGGCCGTGAGCCTCCAGCGTCCGCATCAGGGCGGCATAGTCAGGAAGGTTGCGGGCGCTGCTGCGCTCCGCCAGGCTCAAGGCCAGAGACTGCTGATAGTTGTTGCGCAGCGACGCAGCCGCCACGTCGCCGGTCATCTCCGCCAGCAGCTGGCGCCGCTGATCCTCGGCCAGAGCGCCGGCCCGCACCGCCGGCTGCAGCGCGATCTTGATGTTCACCTCCTGATCGGAGGTGTTCACGCCGGCCGAGTTGTCGATGAAGTCGGTGTCCACGCGTCCGCCGCGCCGGGCAAGCTCGATCCGCGCGCGCTGTGTCACGCCGAGGTTGGCGCCCTCGCCGATCACCTTCGCCCGCACCTCCGCCGCCGTCACGCGCAGCGGATCGTTGGTGCGATCGCCGACATCTGCGTCGCGCTCGGATGAGGCGCGGACATAAGTGCCGATGCCGCCGAACCAGAGGAGATCGGCCTCGCATTTCAGGATGGCCCGGATCAGCTCGTTCGGCGTCAGGCTTGGCACCACCAGCCCCAGCAACGCCTGCATCTCGGGCGTAAGCGTGATCGCCTTGGCCGAGCGCGGAAACACGCCGCCGCCCTTGGAGATCCTGGCCCGGTCGTAATCCTGCCAGCTGGAGCGCGGCAGATCGAACAGGCGTTGGCGCTCGGCGAAGCCGACGGCCGCGTCGGGATCGGGATCGATGAAGATGTCGCGGTGGTCGAACGCCGCCATCAGGCGGATCTGTTGAGACAGCAGCATGCCGTTGCCGAAAACGTCACCCGACATGTCGCCCACGCCCACCACCCGAAACGGCTGGCGTTGGATGTCGATATCCATCTCGCGGAAGTGGCGCTTGACGCACTCCCAGGCGCCGCGCGCGGTGATGCCCATGCGCTTGTGGTCGTAGCCGGCCGAGCCGCCGGAGGCGAACGCATCGCCGAGCCAGAAATCGTGCGCCTTCGAGATCTCGTTGGCGATGTCGGAGAAGCTGGCCGTGCCCTTGTCCGCCGCCACCACAAGATAGGCGTCGTCGCCGTCGTGCCGCACCACCCGCCGCGGCGGCACGATCACGCCATCCACCAGGTTGTCGGTTAGGTCGAGCAGCGCCGAGATGAAGAGGCGGTAGGCGGCGATGCCCTCCTTCTGCACCTCGTCGCGACTGCCGCCGCGCGGGAGCTGCTTGGGCAAAAAGCCCCCCTTGGCCCCTGAAGGCACGATGACGGCGTTCTTGACCAGCTGCGCCCGCGCCAGCCCCAGGACCTCCGTGCGGAAGTCCTGCGCCCGGTCCGACCAGCGGATGCCGCCACGGGCGATCGGCGCAAAGCGCAGATGGATGCCCTCGACACGTGGCGAATACACCCAGATCTCGCGGAACGGCCGCGGCTGCGGCGCTGCATCGACGCGCCTGCTGTCGAATTTGAAGGCGATGGTTGCTGGTCGAGTGGAATGGGACGCAGGCCACAACGTCCCTTCCCCCCCTGTGGGGGCGGGGAAGAGTGGGGGAGATCGCAGAACATCGAAGGTCGGCGTTCCCCCCACCCCTAACCCCTCCCCACAAGGGGGAGGGGAATCCGGGCGTTCTTGATAGAAGTTCGTCCGCACAATGGCGCCGATGAGGTTGAGCATCAGGCGCAGGATGCGGTCCTCGTCCAGGCTCGGCACATCCGCCAGCGCCCCTTCGATGCGGGCACGGATCGGCTCCTCGGCGGCCTTGCGCTCGGCGGCCTCGAGTGCAAGGTCCGGATCGAAGCGCAGGTGGAACAGCTCGACCAGGTCGCGCGCCACTCCGGCATAGCGGTGCAGCGTATCGGCGATATAGCGTGGCCCGAACGGCACGCCGAGCTGACGCAGATAGGCGGCACACGCCCTGAGCGCCGCGACCGAGCGCCAGTCCACACCCGCGGACACCACCAGGCGGTTGAAGTTGTCGTTGTCGGCCGCCCCACTGAACACGGCCAGGAAGCACGCTTCCAGGCGCTGGGCGTGGACGGAGAGATCGATCGGAACGCCGTCCGCCGTCTCCAGCGTCATGTCGTGCAGCGTCACCGGCCGCGCGCCGTCCGGCATCTGCGGCTCGATCACGTATGACCGCTCGTCGATGGCGCGGAAGCCGAGATTCCCCAGCAGCGGCACGCGCTCGGACAGGCTGATCGGGTCGCCGAAGCGATAGACCGCGGCGCGCAACCGGGCCGGCGGGTCGCCGCGGTCGCGGTAGAAGTCTATCGCCACCGGCACCTGCGGCCCCAGCCGCTCGATGCGGGCGATGTCGTGCAGAGCCCGCTCGGCGGGAAAGGTGGCCGCGTAGTCTGCCGGAAAGGCCGTGCGGTACTTGCCGAGCAGCGCCTCGGCATCGCCGTCGCCGGCGGCGATCTCCTCGACCAGGCGGTCATCCCAGGTGCGGATGATGTCTTCGATGCGGCTCTCCAGGACGCCGGTGTCGACCTCGGCCGCACGCCCTTCGCGCGCCGAAGCGACGCGCGAGACGATGAACTGCACCCGCACCAGGGGCGCATCGGTGAAATACGGATAGAACGCAGTGACGCTGCCGCCGAAGACATCCTCAAACAACGCGCTGACGCGCTCGCGCACGCTGGAATTGTAGCGATCGCGCGGCACGTACACGAGCAGCGTAACGAATCGGTTGAGCCGATCGACGCGGGCCAGCACCCGTACGCGAGGCCGGATCTCAAGGTCGAGGATGGCTTCGCACCATCGCTTCAGGTCCTCCACGCCGAGCTGCAGCAGCTCATCGCGCGGGAAGGTCTCGAGCACATTGGTCAACGCCTTGGCATCGTGGCTCCCGGCTGGATGGCCGCTCAGCCTGAGAACGGTCTGGACCTTGTGGCGCAGCAGCGGGATGTCGTGCACCGGCTGCGTGTAGGCCTGCGACGTGAACAGGCCGACCAGCAGGGTCTCGCCGTCGACACTGCCGTCGGGCCGGTAGCTCCTGACGGCGACGCAGTGCATGTCGATGCGCCGATGCACCCGGCTGCGCAGCCGAGCCCTGCCGACGGCAACCGGCAGGTCCGCGGGCTCATCATGGTCCGCCCGATCCACCGCCCGCACGGCCGGATTGCGCAGGATGCCGAGCCCGCTCTCGTCAATGGCGAGAAGCGTGCCGCCGCGACCCGCCTCGCCCGACAACCGGTACTCACGGGCGCCCAGAAAGGTGAAGTTGTCGGCGGCGAGCCAATGCAGGAACGCCGCCGCCTCGCCCAATTCGCCCGGCGGCAGCTTCGGTGGGTTTGCGCGCAGCCGGTGCGAGGCAGCCTTGAGAAGCTCCACCATCGGCTGCCAGTCCGCCACCGCGATGCGCACCTCGTCGAGGATCGCCGAGACGGTGCCGATCAGGTCGGTCTCCTCGCCCTGCGAGAGTCCCCCGCCAAGGTAGATCGCGATGTAGCTTTCCTGGTGCCCATCGCGCCAGCTCTGGTCGCCGGGGCCGAGCACCGCCTCCAGCCGCCCGGACGCATCGCGACTTGTCTTCAGGATCGGATGCAGGAGCTCGCGAACCACCAGGCCGCGGGCCTGCAGCTCGGCCAGCACCGAGTCCACCAGGAACGGCATGTCGTCGTTCAGGATCTCGATGACCGCCTGCCCGTCCGCAACACCGTCCGCGGGCATGCGGCGAACCCGTACCTTGTGGCCAGGGGTCGGCTTTTCGGCCAGAAAGGCGAACGCCGCTTCGGCGTTGCTGGAAAGCCACATCGACGAGACCGGGCCCCGGTCGTCAGCGAGCCCGTCCGGCGGGCCGTCGCCGTAGAGAAGCGAGGCAAAGCGGGCCAGGGGCGTGTCTCGACCCAGCAGGCGCAGCGTGTCGTCGATGATGATGCCGCGATGTTGGCAGTCTTCGTGCTGGCCGGACATGACAACGAAGGTCATAGGGCTCTCCTCGCCAGTCAAATAGGTAGAAAATGTGAAGAGACCGATGGCAATTGACAATATGCCCGAACGGCCGTTGTAGTTCGGCAGCACGGTTAAGACATAAGCGAGGGCGCAACGGCGCCGTTGGACATGACAGATGGCCCATAAGGCGGCGAGGCAGGACGCGCAGAAGAAGGGCGTCACAGCGCTTGATCCAGGCCCAGAGGTCAAGCTCGATCCTGACAACGGCGCGTATTTCGGCAAGTGCGTCGAGAAGCTGGGGTTCGTCCCCAACGTGCTGCGCGCCTATGCCTTCGATAATGCCAAGCTCAGGGCCTTCATCCTGATGGCGGATGACCTCATGCTGGGCGACAGCAATCTCTCCAAGGCCGAGCGTGAGATGATCGCCGTCGCGGTCAGCGCCGTCAATCACTGCCACTACTGCCTCACCTCGCACGGCGCCGCCCTCCGGCAGCGCTCGTCAGATCCGGAGCTGGGGGAGCTGATTGCCCAGAACTACCGCGCCGCCGATCTGGAGCCGCGGCTGGAGGCGATGCTCGATTTCTGCGTCAAGCTGACCGAGGCCCCCGACAAGATCAAGGAGGCCGACCGCGACGGCTTGCGGCGCGCCGGCTTCTCCGATCGCGATATCTGGGATATCGCCGCCGTGGCGAGCTTCTACAACATGACGAACCGCATGGCCGCGGCCACCGACATGAGACCGAATCACGAATACCACTACCTGGCGCGGGAGCGTGAGGGCGCCACGCCCGCTACCGCACCTGCGGCCAACCCGCGGCGCTCGAAGCGCGGCGAATAGGTCGCACGTGCCCGATGCGTTGCCCGATGCCTTGAAAGCGTCACCCGGAGTCTGCCACATTTGACCGGCACATCCACTCATAATCGAGGATCCTGATGGACGGACCGGTGCGGGCTATGCGCAATTCGATTGCCGTCATGAATACCAAGGGCGGCGTCGGCAAGTCGACGCTGGTGCTGTCGATGGCGGAGACGCTGTCGACGCATTTCCGCAAGAACGTCCTGATCATCGATTCCGATTCGCAGGCCAGCGTCAGCTCCATGCTGCTCACCGCGGCCAGCCTGCATCGCCTGCAGTCGGAGGGGTTGACCATCGTCGACCTGCTGGTCGCCAGCGTGCTCAACAACATGCCGGTGGAGTGGCCGAAGTTCGTCGTGGGTGGCGTGTCCGACGTGGACGAGGCACGCACCGTCTATCTGATCCCGAGCGACATGCAGCTCACCCTGTTCGAGCGTGAGGTCTCCAAGGAAACACTGCATTCCCGTCTGCGCTCCACGATCTCCACCCTGCTCGCCAATGTGCGCGGCGTGTTCGACGTGATCTTCATCGATTGCCCGCCAGGGCTGTCGATCCTCACCGAGTCCTGGCTGCGCGAGGCGGATTTCCATTTCTCGCCCACCAAGCCGGACTATGTGTCGACCTGCGGCCTGGAGGTGTTCCGCCGCTTCAAGGGTCTCAACCCGGAGATGGGCTTTGCCGAGAACCTCGGCGTCTGCATCAACATGAAGGAGGGCCACTCCTCCGTCGATGCCGACTATCACCGCTGGCTCACGGGCAATCCCGACAACCGCTGCTTCGCGCAGGCAATCCCGCGCTCCAGCGCGCTGCAGCACGCCGCGCAATTGAGCACGGTCGAACGCTCCTACGTCGCCAAATATCCGGGCGATTCGGGGACTGCCATCAAGGCGATCGCCGAGGAACTGCTCGCCCGCCTCGCCGCCGCCAATGCGCCCGGGGCTGCACCGCCGCCGCGCCCGGCTCCGGTCCCCACGGCTGAGGAGTCGTCGGTCACGTCGTAGGGAGCTTAGGGAAACTCCGTACTCTGACGCTTTATCCTGCGAGGAGAGGAATGGCGGTACGCCTTCGGCCAGTGCGTCTTGACATTTGCGCGCCAGCCCCACTCCACAGTGCATCCCGGTACTTGTTGCCGGGATCCACCTCGCCACCCACTCCGAAGCTCGCAGCATCCTGGCTGGATGCCGGGGACAAGCCCCGGCATGACATTGAGAATGTCAGCGGACCCTAATGCGATCGAGAAGTCCGCGCTATCGGTTCGGCTAGGTCGTGAAGCGGGCGTCTCGATCTGAACTGCACCAGCAACCAATATGTTGGCTAAGTGCCCTTCAGATCGCGCAATTCCTTCCAACCTTGCGGCGTGGTGGCACGAAATTTCGCGATCGGGGCCTTAAGGGGCGATGATGATCGACTACCGCGGCGGCGTGACCGGTCGCTCTGGGGCACGCTTCTCGGCCTCCATGTCCTTGCGGGATTTGAATGCGGGCGCGTTAGACAGCTCCTCCTTCTTGAGGTCGACCGCGATCTGCGCGACGCCGCCGGACGTACCTGGCGTGATTTTCAGCTGGTCCAGCTCGAGGGCAATATTCCGCTCGCCGATGCCGAGGAAGCCGCCGATGCCGAGGACCACGCCCTGGACGCTCTTGCCGTCCTTGCTCAGCAACAGGTCGCTGATGCTGCCGATCTTCGAGTTGTCGGGCGCAATCACCGCCTGGCCGATCAGGTCGCGCGCCAGAATGGTTTCGTCAGGCTGCGTTACAATCTGGCCGGCAACCGGCGTCTTCGGCTTTTCCGGCCGTACCGTTGGCGGAGCGACTTGCTGCGCCGCGGCTGCCGTAAGGCCGAGCGTCAACGCCAGGGCGGCCACGCTCGCATTCGTCTTGAACGACATGTGGAACCTCCATGGTGGATTGGCCTCACGCAGTCCTGGCCTGGACGTGCGTGCGCATGAAAGTAAACGTCGTCAGCGCGAGATGGTTGCCGCATCTGCCGCACTCCCCGTGCCTCCAGGCGCCAGTGCGGAGCAGCGCTGCATGTGCAAAAGCGCAGGATCGACGCTCGCACGCGCCTCGGGCTTGTAGCCGTCGCCGGCAATGCGAGGCCGGCGAGAGGCTTGGCGCTATCCCGACGCCGCGCGCATCCGTGGGTTGCAAGCCAAGCCTGCAGATTGATTTCCGCAAACCAGCTGCGCACTTGCGGCGGCACGTGGCTGCCGTTAGGTCTATCCACAAGCACGAGCGTGGGACCAGCCGTCGTCGAAGGCGCAAGGCCGGCCTCCTCGGGCGAGAGAAAACCTCGGGGAGGATCCGAAATGCCCAGCCAATCGCTTTGGCGCGCTGCGCGTGCCATTTTCCATGAGCGCTGCGCGCCAGCGAGGATGGCAGCGGTTGCCGCCGTGATGGTGCTGGGCGCGGCAGGTGCCACGGCGCAGACCTACGGCGTCGCCACCATGCAGCCGGGCACGCTCAACCACACCACCGGCTCCGCCATTGCCAAGGTGCTGAAGGAGAAGGCGGGCCTGAACATGCTGGTGCAGCCGACCGCCGGCGAGACCACGCTGATCCCGATGGTCGGCCGCGCTGAGGCTGAGCTCGGCATTGCCAACGTCGCCGAGATGGACAACGTCGTGAAGGGCACCTCGGCGGTCGGCAAGCAGCCAGACTTGCGCCTGATCGGCGCGATCCATCCGCTGCGCGTCGGCTGGTACGTGCGCAAGGACTCGGGCCTCAAGACCCTCGCCGACCTGAAGGGCAAGCGCGTGCCGCTCGGCTACTCGGCCATGCGGACCCAGGACGCCACTACCAATGCCGCGCTCGCGAGCGCCGGGCTGACGGCCGCCGATGTGAAGGCGGTTCCGGTGCCGAACGTCGTGCGCGGTGCTGATGCGTTCGCCAGCGGCAGCGCCGACACCTTCACGTTCGCCTTGGGCGGCGGCAAGCTGCGCGAGGTGGATGCGACTGTCGGGGGCGTGCGGGTGCTGGAAATCTCCGAGGCCGGCATTCCCGCCGCGCGCAAGTTCTTTCCCTTCGTCTATCTCACCGAGGTGAAGCCGGGCCCCGCCGCCCCTGGCGTCCTGGCACCGATGAAGGTGTTCAGCTACGACAATGTGCTGTTCACCAACGCCAAGGTGAAGGACGAGCTGATCTACAAGATCATCGAGACAATGGTGGCCAACAAGGCAGATCTGGTGGCGGTGCAGCCGGCTCTGGCCGACTTCTCGGCTGCCGGCCTCTACAAGCAGTACGACATCCCCTACCATCCCGCTGCCCTGAAGTACTTCAAGGACAAGGGTCTCACGGCGCAGCCGCTCAAGTGAGGCAGCGCAAGTGAGCGAGGAACGCATCGTTCCGACAGAGGCGGAGCTTGCCTCCGCCTCATCGCCGGCCACGCTGATCGCGGCCGGCGTTCTCAAGTCGCTGATCGTGGCTGCGGTGGCACTATGGGTGCTCGACGTGCCCATCAGCCTCGGCTTGGCCTTCTACACCGAGCAGCTGCTGGCGATCTGCCTCGGCCTGTCGATGGCGCTGGCCTTCGTCGTCGAGCAGCCGGTGCGTACGCGGCTCGATTGGGCCGGCGGCGCCGCCACGGCCGGGCTGGCGGCCTACATCGGCCTCCGTCTCCTGCGTTCCGGCGAGGTGCCGCTCCCACTCTATGCGGCAATGGCGGGTTGTGTGCTTTGGACGGTGCTCGGCAACAAGCCCTGGGCCGCGCGTGCGCTCGACTGGATCTATGCCGCACTGTCGCTGCTGATCTGCGGCTGGATTGCGGTGTTCTACGAGGACATCACCGGTACGATCGCCATGATCCCGACCCGGGGCGTCATCGGCGGTGCCATCCTGATCCTCCTGGTGCTGGAGGCGAGCCGGCGCATCTCCGGGCTCGGTTTTGTCGGCATCATCGTGGCGATGGCCGTCTATATCTTCATCAGTCCGCACTTCCCTTCCGATTTCCAGACCAGGCCGGTCTCGCCCGAACGGCTCATCGTCTACCTGGGCCTCGACACCAACGGCATCATCAGCGCCATCCTGCAGGTGGCCGTGCTGGTGGTCATCCCCTTCACCATCATGGGCCAGGTGCTGGCGCGCACCGGCGGCGCCGACTTCTTCTCCGACATCGCGATGTCGGCCATGGGTCGCTACCGCGGCGGCGCCGGCAAGATCGCCGTGGTCGGCTCCGGGCTGTTCGGCATGATCTCGGGTAGCGCGGTGAGCAATGTGCTGGCGGTCGGCATCGTCACCATCCCGACCATGATCCGCTCCGGCTTCTCGCCGCGCCGGGCTGCCGCCATCGAAGCGGTCGGCTCCACCGGCGGCCAGCTCATGCCCCCGGTGATGGGCGCCTCGGCCTTCATCATGGCCGAGCTGCTGCAGGTCTCCTACGGCACTGTCTGCCTGGCCGCTGCCATCCCGGCGCTGCTCTATTACGCCTGCCTCTTCTTTCACGTCGACCTGGAGGCCGCCCGGCAGAAGATCGGCGCCGCCGCGATCACCGACGCACCATCGCTCGGCGAGGTCTTCAAGTCCGGCTGGCACTTCCTGCTGCCGATCGGGTTCCTGATTGCGGCGCTGATGTATCCGGAGGTGTTCGGCCTGACGGCACAGAAGGCGGCGATCGTGTGCACCGGCATGATGCTGCTGTTCTCGCTGGTGTTCGGCTACCGCGGCCGGCGCGCCAGCGTGGGCCAGGTGCTGAGCGCCATCATCGATACCGGCCGCGTCTCGCTCGACATCATCCTGATCGGCGCGGCGGCGGGCATCATGGTCGGGGTCATGAGCATCTCCGGCCTCGCCTTCGGCATGACGCTGCAGCTGGTGGCGCTGTCCGGCGACAACGTGTTCATCATGCTGCTGCTGATCGCGGTGCTGGCGTTCCTGCTCGGCATCGGCCTGCCCACCGTCAGCGTCTACATCCTGACGGCAACCCTGCTGGCGCCCGCGCTCATCAAGCTGGGGGTCACGCCGATGGCCGCGCACATGTTCGTCATGTACAACGGCATGCTGTCCATGATCACGCCGCCGGTGGCGTTCGCCGC
>DASURA010000214.1:0-9469 GCA_036280295.1 Hyphomicrobiaceae bacterium | reverse complement strand
CTTCATCTCGATGACGATGCGCATGCCCTGGCGGTCGCTTTCGTCGCGCAGGTCGGACACACCCTCGACCCGTTTCTCGCGCACCAGCTCGGCGATGCGCTCGACCAGCGCGGCCTTGTTCACCTGGTACGGGATCGCGGTGATGATGATCGCTTCGCGGTCCTTGCGGATCTCCTCGACGGTCGCCTTGCCGCGCATGATCACCGAGCCGCGGCCGCTCATCAGCGCCTGGCGCGCGCCGGTGCGGCCGATGATCTGGCCTCCGGTCGGGAAGTCGGGGCCCGGGACGATGTCCAGCAGGTCGTCGAGGCCGATCTCGGGGTTGTCGACATAGGCCAGGCAGGCGTCGACCACCTCGCCCAGGTTGTGCGGCGGGATGTTGGTGGCCATGCCGACGGCGATGCCGCCAGAGCCGTTCACCAAGAGGTTCGGGAACTTGGAGGGGAGAACGGATGGCTCCCTGAACGAGCCGTCATAGTTGTCCTTGAAGTCGACGGTATCCTTGTCAAGGTCGTCCAACATCCGGCTGGCGAGCTTGGTCAGCCGGCATTCGGTATAGCGCTGGGCCGCCGCCGGATCGGCGTCGAGCGAGCCGAAGTTGCCCTGGCCGTCGACCAGGGTGTGGCTCATGGAGAAATCCTGCGCCAGGCGCACCAGCGCGTCGTAGATCGCCTGGTCGCCGTGCGGGTGATACTTACCCATCACCTCGCCGACCACGCGGGCGGACTTGACGTATTTCTTGTTATGCTCAAGCCCCAGCTCGTGCATGCCGTAGAGGATGCGACGGTGCACAGGCTTCAGCCCGTCCCGCACGTCCGGCAGCGCGCGCGAGACGATCACGCTCATCGCGTAATCGAGATAGCTGCGCTTCATCTCGTCGGCGATGGCGATCGGCCGGATGTCGGTGGGACCCTTGGGGGCTTCAGGGGAGCCGCCCGTGGGCGTATCTTTGTCAGCCACTGGATGTGCCTATTGTTGGTCTGAGGATTAGGAGGAATCCGGCCTCGTCGCAGCCGTGCTGTTGCGCCTGGAGCGCCGGTCAATGTGCCGGGAAAGGTGATAGCCGACCGGGCAAGCGTCGGCAACGCAAGCGCCCCCGAAACACCCTTAAAGGTAGGGGTTTTTGCACATTTTTTCAATCGGGTAGGCCTTCTCCCAGAGGAAACCCTACAGACGCATTCCGTCCCTTGCACCAATGCCTTGCGCAGAGAGGGCGGCGCCCGTAGCTGCCCCTCACCCCGACCCTCTCTCTATCGCCCTCGGCTCGACTCAGTCAGGGCGGCCGCGTGGATGGCCGCGGGCGACGGCGAGAGGGAGAAGGAGAAGCCTCACCCCCCGAACACCACCCGGTGCAGGATCCGTCCGGGCGCCAGCGTGAACAAGCCGGCGATCAGCAAGGCGCCGGCGGACATGCCGAGCATGGTGAGCTTGTGGCCGCGCACGTTACCGCGGCGCGCGTGCCAAAGGCCAAGCGGCAGCATGGTGAGCGTGAAGATCGACAGCAGGTGGATCGGGCTCCACGGCCCCCACAGGCGCAGCTCGTGGATCCAGAACGAACTGGCCGCCACTGTCAGCATCAGCACGGCCCAGACGTAGCCCAGCCCGCGATGGCTCCCGGTGCCTTTCGCCCGCGCCAGCTGCACGGCACCGAGCCCGAAGGCGGTGAGCGCAGCGGAGGCGTGCAGCTGTACAGAAAACGGGGCATTGACGAGCGGAGCCAGGTTCATTGCCGACCTCTATGTTAATGGAACTGACATAGAGGCCGGCGGTCACGCCCAGCAAGCGGAAAACGCGAGGTTGGGTCGAGCGCGGCGGAAGACCTACAGCTCGCCCAGCACCCCGGCCACGAACTGCGGCAGGCCCGACTGGCGGTCGCGTTTCAGGCGCTCGGCGGCGAGGATGGCGATGAGGTTGGCGAGGCTCGCTTCCAGGTCGGTGTTGACGATGACGTAGTCATACTCGCTCCAGTGGCCGATCTCGTCGGCCGCCGCTGCCAGGCGGCGCTGCACCACTGCCTCGCTGTCCTGCCGGCGCGCCCGCAGGCGGGTCTCCAGCGTCTTGCCGTCCGGGGGCAGAATGAAGACACGCACCACGTCGCCCGGCAGCTGCTGCTTCAACGAGCGTGCACCCTGCCAGTCGATGTCGAACACCACATCGCTGCCGGCCTCGATCAGCTCCAGCACGTGGGCTCTGGGCGTGCCGTAGCTGGCGCCGTGCACCTCGGCCCATTCCAGCAGCTTGTCGCCGCGCCGCAGGCGGTCAAACTCCGCCACGTCGACGAACAGGTAGTCGGTGCCGTGCACCTCGCCTGGCCGCGGCTGGCGCGTGGTCACCGACACCGACATCCGGAGGCTCGAGTCCGCCGCCAGCAGACGGCGGGACAGCGTGGTCTTGCCGGCGCCCGAGGGGGAGGACAGCACGAAAAGCAGCCCCCGGCGCACGATGCGGGGGGCATCGGATGCAGCCTGCTGGCGTACTGCCTCACTCAATGTTCTGGACCTGCTCGCGCATCTGATCGATGATGGCCTTCAGCTCAAGCCCGGCCCGCGTCGTCTCCGCATCGTTGGCCTTGGAGCAGAGCGTGTTGGCTTCGCGATTGAACTCCTGGGCCAGGAAATCAAGCCGTCTTCCGGCCGGCTCTTTGGCATCGAGAAGCGCGCGCGCGGCGGCGACGTGGGCGGTGAGCCGCTTCAGCTCCTCCTCGACATCGGCCCGCGCCGCCAGCAGCGCCGCCTCCTGATAGAGGCGCGTGTCATCAAGCATGACGCCGGGCTCCATGAGCTTGGCGATCTGCTCCTTGAGGCGCTGGCGCACGGCTGCGGGGGCGCGCGCCGGCGAGCGCTCGACCAGTGCGACCAGACCCTCGATGTCGGCGAGCTGCCGGGCCACGATCGCCTTGAGGCGGCTGCCCTCGGCGGTACGCGCCTCGATCATGCCGTCAAGCGCGCGATCCAGGCTCGCCACCATCGCCTCGGTGCGCGCCGCCGCGTCCGCCTCGGTCTCCTCCGGCTCGACCAGCTCAAGCACGCCGCGCACGTTGAGCAACGCCTCGGCGCCGGGCGGCGCCACCGAAGCTACGGCCCTGATGTGCTCCACCGCCGTCAGCACCTGCCGCAGCGCCGCCTCGTTGAGCCTGATCTCGGTCTGGCCGTGCGTGCGCTTGACGTTCAGGTTGACGGTGAGGCTGCCGCGGCTGATGCACTTGCCCACCGCCTCGCGGATGCGCGGCTCCAAGGCATCGAAGCCGGGCGGCACCCGGAGCCGGATATCGAGTCCCCGGCCATTGACGGAGCGCAGCTCCCAATGCCAGCCGATCGGGCCGAGGGCGCCGTCGGCCCGCGCGAAACCTGTCATGCTCTTGATGGTCATGGGAGCGCGTAGCATGCCAAGGACGATGCGCCGAAACCTGCGGCGAGGCTGATGGTTAAGTTTGCTGGCACGCAAACTAGCCGGATCGCGCCCCGCGCGCCAGACGCGCTCTGACGCGCCGTTGATGCACCCCCAACTTACTTATCGCTTGCCGTCAGCTCGGGCGGGCTCCGCGGTCGAGGTCCACGGCCCCTCCGCGCTTGGACGACCAGCGGTCTTGGCGGCGGCCGCGCCCTTGATCTTTTGAGGCGATTTTGCCGGCTTTGCCGACGATGCAGGGGCAGGCACAGCCGATCGACTCTTGCCGTCCTTGTCCTTACTCGCCTTGTCCTTGCTGTCGTTGCCGTCTTTGTCCTTGCCGTCCTTGTCCTTGTCATCCTTCTCCCGGTTCTCCCGCTCCAAGGCGCGCCACTTCTGCACGTTGGCATTGTGGTCCTTGAGCTTCTCGGAGAACAGGTGCCCGCCATTGCCATCGGCGACGAAGAACAGGTCCTTGGTGTTGGCGGGGTTCAGCACCGCCTCGATCGCCGCGCGGCCGGGGTTGCAGATCGGCGTCGGCGGAAGGCCATCGATCTGGTAGGTGTTATGCGCCGTTTTCTGCGCAATCTCGCTCTTCATGATCGGCCGGTTCCACACCGTCTTGCCGGTGCTGATGCCGTAAAGAATGGTCGGGTCCGACTGCAGGCGCATGTTCTGCCGCAGCCGGTTGACGAACACCGCAGCCACACGCTCGCGCTCGTCGTTGCGCCCGGTCTCCTTCTCGACGATGGAAGCCAGAACCACCGCCTCGTCCCAGGACTTGATCGGCAGGCCCTTCTGGCGCTGCGCCCAGAGCTTCTCCATCAGCTTGCGCGATTCAGCGCGCATGCGATCGAGGATGGTCTGGCGCGCCTCGCCACGGTCGATGATGAAGGTCTCCGGCAACAGCGTCCCCTCGGGCGGCACCTCTGTGATCTCGCCCGTGAGGTTCTCGTCTGCCTTCAGGCGTTCGACGATCTGGTAGCTGGTCAGGCCTTCCGGGATGGTCACCCGGTAGCGGATGGTCCGGCCCTGGGAGATGATGTCGATCACGTTGCGAACGCTCGCCGCGCGTGGGATCTGATAGTCGCCCGCCCTGAGCTGGACAGGCCGCGCGTCACCACCCCAGGCGGTCCAGCGGGCCATGAAGTAGCCGAGCATGAACAGGCGCCGGTCGGAGACGACGCCCTCGCGCTCGAGCCGCTCGGCGATGTCGTGCGCCCCCGCGCCCCTGGGGATCACCACGACCTTGCCGGCCGTGAGCGGCCCCGGCGAGGAGATCCAGCTCTGCAAAGCCAACGCCCCGGCGCCCACCAGTGCCATGCACAGCAGCGCGAGGGTGAAAATGCCGCTGAGCACCCGGAGCGCGCCCGAGGAGCGCCCCGGCTCGCGCACAAAGCGCTGCCGCGGACGGCGCGCGCGTGACAGATGCCGGGTGGGCTCCAGCCGCTCGGCCGGGCTGCGCGGCATGCCGGTCGATCGACCGGAATAATGCGGCTCGGCGGGCCGGCGACTGCTCATAGGTCAGCTCCTCGCAGCGCGCACCCCCGAATGCCCTTCTAGCCAATCACGTCTTGCGCGCTTCTTTTCTGCCCGGCTATCGGAGCCGGCCCAGAAACTTTAAGGTAAATGTGGCGAAAGGACGAGCTATTCACAAGCGCTGCGGCCCGATCCCGGCGTTCCCAGCTTAAGCGTTGCAGCCGCGCTTCCAGACGGCTGAAGGGATGTGGGGCGGATCAGGGTGCAGCCCGTAATCCGCCACTTCGCACAATGACGCCGGAAAGATTGGCGGATTACGCCTTCGGCTAATCCGCTACGCCAAATTGCCCTACGCCGCGAAGCGCCGCAGCACCAGCGACGCGTTCGTGCCGCCAAAGCCGAACGAGTTGGACAGCACCGTGTCGATGCTGCGCCGCTTGGCCTCATAAGGCAGCAGGTCGATCGAGGTCGCCACCGACGGATTGTCGAGGTTGATGGTGGGTGGGGCGATATTGTCGCGGATCGCCAGTACCGAGAAGATGGCCTCGATGGCACCCGCGGCGCCCAGCAGATGCCCGGTTGCCGACTTGGTCGACGACATGGCGATGGTGCCCGCCGCGTTGCCAAACAGGCGCTCCACCGCGCCCAGCTCGATCTCGTCGCCCATCGGCGTCGAGGTTCCGTGGGCGTTGACATACTGGACGTCGCTTGGCGAGATGCCGGCGCGCGTCAGCGCATTGCGCATGCAGCGGTAGGCGCCATCGCCATCCTCCGCAGGCGCCGTGATATGATACGCATCGCCCGACAGGCCGTAGCCGATCACCTCGGCGTAGATGCGGGCGCCCCTGGCCTGCGCATGCTCCAGGCCTTCCAGCACCACGATGCCGGAGCCCTCACCCATGACGAAGCCATCGCGATCCTTGTCATAAGGCCGCGATGCCTTCATGGGTTGATCGTTGAAACCGGTCGAGAGCGCCTTGCACGCGGCAAAGCCTGCCATGGCGATGCGGCAGATCGGGCTCTCCGTGCCGCCGGCCACCATCACATCGGCATCGCCGAGCGCGATCAGGCGCGAGGCATCGCCGATAGCGTGTGCACCGGTCGAGCATGCCGTGACCACGGCATGATTCGGACCCTTCAAGCCGTGCCGGATCGAGATGTAGCCGGACGCAAGATTGATGAGGCGGCCGGGAATGAAGAACGGGCTGACACGGCGAGGCCCCTTCTCCTTCAGCAGCAGCGAGGTATCGGCGATGCCGGAAAGCCCGCCGATGCCGGAGCCAACCAGCACGCCGGTACGCTCCTGCTTTTCCGGCGTGTCCGCCTGCCAGCCGGCATCGCTCAACGCCAGATCGGCGGCCCCCATCGCATAGATGATGAAGTCGTCAACCTTGCGCTGCTCCTTGGGCTCCATCCAATCGTCCGGATTGAACTTGCCCTCGCTGAGCGAGCCACGCGGTACGAAGCAGGCGATCTGGCACGCCAGATCGTCAACGGGGAACTCCTCGATCCGCCGCGCTCCACTGGCCCCCTGAAGCAGCCGAGACCAACTCGCCTCGACGCCACACCCCAGGGGCGTGACCAGCCCCAATCCAGTAATTACGACTCGACGCAGCTGCATTCTGGTCCCGATTCGCCCCCGTTCGCTTGCCCGAGCCTGCGGGCGCTCCCATTGCTTCCAGGTGCGCCGCCGCTCGTAAAGGAGACCAGCTAGCGCACCTCACGACGCCGCTGGCGGCGTGCCGGCGCTGGCATTCTGCTCAAGGAACTTGACGGCGTCGCCCACCGTCTGGATGCGCTCGGCCGCATCGTCGGGGATCTCGCAGCCAAACTCCTCCTCGAAGGCCATGACGAGCTCGACGGTATCCAGGCTGTCAGCCCCCAGATCGTCGATGAAGCTCGCGCTGTCCGTAACCTTGTCGGCCTCCACGCAGAGGTGCTCGACCACGATCTTTTTCACGCGCTCTGCAACGTCGCTCATTGCTGTAGTTCCTCGGCTGACCCTGTCTGTTGCTTATCGAAGCTGGTTGTTCTTGCGTCCACCTTACTGGTCACGCAAATCTGAGCCTGCGAGAGCGCCACCGCCCAACCTGCAGTGAGGGCGCACACATCCCCCACGGCAGCACATTTTGGAGAGGTCGGGCAAGTTTGAGGCACAAATCACGGGCTCGTTAACACACTTCCCCAGGCTTGACCAGCATCCCGAGAACGCTTCCTCAGGGGGCCTGCAAGCCCGGCCTTTTGCTCGCCTAAATCATCGCCAACCCGCCGTTCACATGCAGCGTCTGGCCGGTCATATAGCTGGCCTCCGCAGAGGCCAAATAGACGCAGGCCGCCGCGACGTCGGCCGGCGTGCCGAACTTCTGCGCCGGTATAGCCTCCTTGATAGCGCCCACCTGCTTCTCATTGAGAGCGTCGGTCATGGCTGTAGAGATGAAGCCCGGCGCGACGCAGTTCACCGTGATGCCACGCGAGGCGACCTCGCGGGCGAGCGATTTCGACATACCGATGATGCCGGCCTTCGAGGCGGCATAGTTGCCCTGCCCCGGATTGCCGATCACGCCGCTGACCGAGGTGATGTTGACGATCCGGCCATATCCCGTCTTGGTCCGCATCATGGCGCGGGCGGCCGCGCGCATCAGCATGAACGTGGCCGTCAGATTGACCGCGATCACGTCGTCCCACTGCTCGTCCTTCATCACCATGAACAGATTGTCCTTGGTGAGGCCGGCATTATTTACCAGGATATCGACGCGCCCGAGCTTGGCCGCGGCCGCGTCGATGAGCCCGCTCACCTGGGCGCGATCGCCCAGGTCACAAGGCAGGACGTGCACGCGGCTGCCCAGCTCAGCGGCCAGCTTGTCCAGCTTCTCGGCCTGGCGGCCGGAGATAGCCACCGTCGCCCCCTGCTTGTGCAAGGCCCGCGCGATAGCGCCGCCAATACCCCCTGTGGCACCCGTGACGAGCGCCGTGCGGTCGTTCAGGTCGAACATCAGGCAGCTCCCTTTGGTGTCAGCAATGCCAGCGCCGCGTCAATCTCGGCCGGCGCACCCACCGAGATGGCATTCAAGGACGGCACGATGCGCTTGGCGAGGCCCGCCAGCACCTTGCCGGAGCCGACCTCAACCAAGTCGGTGACGCCTTGCTCAGCCATGGTCAGCACACACTCGCGCCAGCGCACGGTGCCAGTCACCTGCGCCACCAGGAGCCGCTTGATCTCCTCGGGGTCGCTGACGGGCGCCGCGGTAACGTTCGCTACGACGGGAACCGCAGGCCGATTGACCGTGGTCCCAGCCAGCGCCGCAGCCATCGCATCGGCAGCAGGTTGCATCAGCGCACAATGGAAGGGGGCGCTGACATTGAGCGGCATGAAGCGGCGCACGCCGTGCGCCTTGGCCAGCTGCGCGGCGCGATCCACCGCCGCCTTGGCGCCTGAGATCACCGCCTGAGTCGGGTCGTTATCGTTGGCAAGCTGGCACACCTCGCCTTGTGCAGCCTCCGCGGCGAGCTTCTCTGCCGCCTCCTTGCCGACGCCCAGCAGGGCAGCCATCGCCCCCTGCCCGACCGGCACTGCCGCCTGCATGGCCCGGCCGCGAATCCGCAGCAGGCGCGCGCCGTCCCCAATCGAGAGGGCGCCAGCGGCGCAAAGCGCCGAGTATTCACCCAGCGAATGGCCCGCGACGAACCTGGCGCTATCGGCCAAGCGGAAGCCCTGCTCCTCCAACACGCGCAGCACCGCCATCGAGACGGCCAGCAGCGCCGGCTGGGCATTCTCCGTCAGCGTGAGGGTTTCGTTCGGCCCCTCGGCCATGATCTGCGAGAGCTTCTGCCCGAGGGCATCATCCACCTCGGCGAGCACGCTGCGCGCGGCGGCGTGCGTCTTGGCAAGCTCGACCCCCATGCCAACGGCCTGGCTGCCCTGCCCAGGAAATACCAATGCGACGGCCATTCAGCCCCAACTTCCGTTGCCAACCCACATTCCCGCCCTGGGCCGCGGCTTAGCCACATGCCGCACCGGTCTGTCAAGATGCCGTCCACAAGTGCGGCGTTGTTGGTACGGCAATGGGGCAGCGGTCGAGACACGGGCCTGGCCGGCAGTCCGCAATCGGGGGCGCAACGACGCGGCTGGGGCGGCTGGAAGTCGAGTGAGGCAACGACTGCCGATTGCCGAATTTCCTTGCCGCATCCGCGGTTCTGCGATAGGTGGGCGCCTCACCCGATCCGGCCGGAGGCTGAACGGAAGATCCCTTGACGGGGGATGGGCGCAAGCCCGGCTGCCGGTGTCTCCGCTCTTTGGGTCCTTGGGCCTTCCTGCGTACGCCCGACTCTGCACATGCAGACGCGCTGCGCCGGGGCCAAAAGGGGCTTTGCGCCGGATCGACAGGAACGAAGGAAAGGCTTATCCGTGCCACTCTATGAGCATGTCTTCCTGGCTCGCCAGGATATTTCGCAGGCGCAGGTAGATGCGCTTGTCAAGGAATACGGCGAGGTCATCGCCGAGGGCGGCGGCAAGATCGGCAAGACCGAGTACTGGGGCGTCAAGCCGCTCGCCTACAAGATCAAGAAGAACCGCAAGGCGCACTTCTCGCTGATGAACCTCGAC
>DASURA010000213.1:0-6419 GCA_036280295.1 Hyphomicrobiaceae bacterium | reverse complement strand
TGGTTCATGATGTGGAAGATTGCCGCCACCTGCCCCAGCGGCGAGTCGAGCCCGATAAGCAGAGTGATGAGCCCGAGATGGCTGATGGTCGAATAGGCGAGAAGCCCTTTCAGGTCCTGCTGGAAGAGGGCGAGGAAAGCGCCAAGAATGAACGTGGTCAGCCCAGCCGTTCCCACCAGCCACAGCCATTCGTTTGTCCCTCCCAGTGCTGGCCAAAGCCGCGCCAGCAGAAACACGCCCGCCTTCACCATGGTGGCCGAGTGCAGATAGGCGGAAACCGGCGTCGGCGCCGCCATGGCCTGCGGCAGCCAGAAATGCAATGGAAACTGCGCGCTCTTGGTCAAGGCACCAAGGAGGACAAGAACAAGCGCCGGGAGGTAAAGCGCGTGCGAACGGATGGACGCGCCGGACTTGAGCACCTGGTCGAGATCGTAGCTGCCGACGATATGGCCGATGATCAGCACGCCTGCAAACAGGCACAGACCACCCGCTGACGTGATCACGATCGCCATCCGGGCGGCATCTCGCGCTTGCGCGAGCTGGTGCCAGTAGCCGATGAGCAGGAACGAGAAGAGGCTGGTGAGCTCCCAGAAGAAGACGAGCTGGATCAGGTTCCCCGACAGCACGACACCGAGCATCGAGCCCATGAATGCGAGCAGGAATGCATAGAAGCGCGGCACCGGATCGGCGGAGGACATGTAGTACCGGGCATAGAGCACCACGAGAAAGCCGACGCCGGTGATCAGCGCGGCGAGAACCCACGCGAAGCCGTCCATCCTCAGCTTGAACTGGAGCCCGAGCTCGGGAACCCAGGCTGCCTGGCAGTGCACCACCCCGCCGTCCACGACCCGCGGGTAGAGCGCGAGGACCGCGGTCAAGCCGACAAGAGCGACAGCGCCGGCCAGGTATGCTTCCGCATTGCGCGCGTTCGTCCCGAGCAGAGCGGCAGCGCAGCTCCCGGCATAGGGAAGCGCGACAAGTACGATCAGATAGAGCCAATCGGGCATGCCTCGGCGGCCACTCCCCCGCGGTTGCACGCTGCCATGATGGATGCGCCCGGGCGCCACGGCAACCGCCAATCGGCGGCCGGGGCAGTGCAGCGTCGCGTCAATTGCCGAACGGCAGGAGGCGATTCGTGACCAGATCGGCCGCGAGGAAGGGACATTGAGTGGCGTCCAGGGTCGGCGGCCCCGCCGGGAGGTCTTGGAACCACCGCCAGCAACTTTAGGGAATGATCCGTCTATTGCGCAGCCGGGCGAAGAGGTCAAAGAAGCTGTCAAAGCGGCCCGCCTCTCTGGGCGACAGTTAGGCGCGCCCGAAGAAGGACCGCCCACCATTGAAACTAGCGATCACTAACTCACCACTACCATGGCTCTCTCAGATGCACGAAGAAGGAGCCGGATCATGGTCGATCAAGAAGTATTTGACAGTCAGCTTAAGGGGGATCGTTTCCCGACATTACGCTGGCGGTCCGGAACGCAAACTACACGCTCGCAGACGATTATGAGGCGGACTGCCCCGTAACCCATGGACCAGAAATCAAGAAACGTTGCCGTGGCCGCGGCCTATTCCGCAACCATGCGAGTGGCCGCATTCGCCTCCAAGCAGCCGATCAGGAAGTCGGTGCCCATGACGTCACCGAAGGTGCCGTAGAAGCTCACCAGCGTCGCGTTGTGCGCCTCGTCGCTGTCGGCGGCGTTACCGTCGCTCACCATGACGGTGCGGAAATTCATCATCATGGCGTCGCGCGCGGTGGACTCGCAGCAGACGTTGGTCACCGTGCCGGTGACCAGCACCGCATCGTAGCCGCCGGCCCGCAGCCGAAGCGCGAGATCGGAGGCCTCAGGCAAGAAGGCGCTGTAGCGCCGTTTCTCCACGACCAGATCGGCCGCCTGAACATCGAGCTCCGGGTGGAGTTGGTGACCCGCCGATCCTTCGGTCAGAGCCTCCATGCGCTTGGCCACCATTTCGGCTCGCACCTTGTCGTGCATGGTAAGCCAAAGCGGGTCGTAGGTCGTCTTGATCCAGACCACCTTGCCCCCGGTGCGTCGCACGGCGGCGGCGAGCCGGTTGACGTTGGGCACGATCTCCACCGCGGTCTTGCACAGCGCGTGTGCCACGCCCTCCACCATGAAGGCGTTCTGCATGTCGACCACGATCAGCGCCGTGCGCGCCGGATCAAGGTCGGCGTGAGGATGGGCCGTGCCGTAGCGCGCGACGACGCGATCAGTGGCCCAACTTGGAATGCTCACGACATGCATTCGCGTCCTCCTCCTCCTCCCAAATCGGTCCCGGTCATGCACTATGGGCCTGACAGACGTCCACGTCGAGACCCGCCTCCCTGGTCGGCCCACGTGGGTCTATAGGGCGCGTCGAGGCGTTTCGAGGCTGCTCCTTCGGGTCCGAGGTCATGGGCGGCCGCCGGGAGACGCGCGGGAGCCGGGATCAGGAGCGAGGTCGCGAATTGCGGGCTCTGACCGCAATCCGCCCGAGGACGCGCGGGCGCGACGGTCTCCGTATGCGCTTCTGGCGCCTTGCCGGGCCCGCCCCATAGGACCTCGACCTCGGTCTCCGGTGTCGTCACGCCACTGTTTGCGCCCCGACGAGTGCCACAAGGCCTGCGAACTGTTCGCGCGGCAAGCCGACGACAACTGCCAGATTGTCCGCAGGAAGCAGCCGACCCGATCGATGCGATAGGCCGGTTTCACGGCTCCGTCGCTCACGCCCTACCGCACACGTTGCGCCTGCGGCTTGCAGTTCCCCACGTCGGCACGCTCCGTATCGCGCTCGATGACAGTGCCTGCGCCGGCGCGTACCCAGACCGGCATGCCCTCTGCAAGGTCGATGTCGGGCGTGGCCACGGCGCGCAGCGTCGGGCCATCCTGCACCACGACGACGCATTCGACGATGCTGCCCAGAAAGCTGATCTTGCCGATGTGCCCGGCCAGCACGTTGGCCTGGTCCGCCGGTTTGGACGTGATAACGACGAGATGCTCGGGGCGCAGCACCAGGTCGACTTCGGCGCCGGCAGGGGCGGCAGTCTCCAGGGCGAGGCCAACATCGCAACCGTCGATCGCAACCTGCGCGACGCCGTTGCCGGACCGCTCCGCGATGCGCGCGGGAAGGAGATTGGCGGCACCCAGGAACTCGGCGATGAAGGAGGCGCGCGGCCGGGTATAGATCTCGCGTGCGGTTCCCTCCTGCACGATGTGCCCGGCGTTCATGACCACGACCCGATGCGCGAGCGCAAACGCCTCGGCCTGGTCGTGCGTCACGTAGAGCGCGGTGACGCCCACGCGCGCTATCAGCTCGGCCAGCTCGTTGCGCATGTTGACGCGCAGACGCGCATCCAGGTTGCTCAGCGGCTCATCGAGTAGGAGTAGCGCTGGACGCCGCACCAGGGCACGCGCCAGCGCTACACGCTGCTGCTGGCCGCCCGAGAGCTGGGTCGAGGGGCGCCGCGCCAGCGCGGCCATGCCGACGAGCGCGAGCACGTCTGCTACCCGCGCCTCGATCTCGGCGCGCGGCAGGCGCGGGCGCTGGACGCGCAACGGATACGCCACGTTCTCGAACACGTCGAGATGCGGCCAGATGGCATACGACTGGAACACCATGCCGATCGGCCGCTCGTGCACCGGCACGTAGAGCCCCGCCTCGGGGTCGGAGACGACCTTGTCGGCGATCTCGATGCGCCCGGAAGACGCCGTTTCCAGTCCGGCCACGCAGCGCAACGTGGTGGTCTTGCCGCAGCCGCTTGGGCCGAGCAGCGCGGTGCAGAGGCCCTCGGGGATGGCGAACGAGATTCCGTCGATGACGGTGACCGGGCCGTCCTGGCCCGGAAACGTCTTGACCAGATTGGCAACCTTCAGCATCGGCGTCAGCCTCCCGCCCGCATGAGCCCGCGCCGCGCCAGCGCGACCACGGGAACGACCAGCACGATGATGACGGTGGCGAGCGCCGCCGCCTGCGGTGCGTCGCCGTTCTGGAACAGCTTCCAGAGCAGCACCGACAGCACCACGTTATCCGGGCTCTGCAGGATCAGTGGCAGCGTGAATTCGCGCACGCCGACGATGAACAAGAGCACGAAGCTGGAGAACAGCGGCGCGCGCAGGAGCGGCAGCACGATGCGCGCTTGAGTGTTCATCCAGCGCGCGCCCGAGGCGGCCGAGGCTTCCTCCAGCTCGCGGTGGAGCTGCATCAGACCCGCCTTGGCGAGGCGCGTCGAAACGGCGAGGCGGTAGCTGTAGGCGACGACCAGGATCACAAACGTGCCGTAGATGCCGATCGGAATCGTCAGGTAGAGCAGCATGACGGCGAGGCCGGCGATCACCGAGGGGATGCCGATCGACACGAACGAGAAGAAGTCGAGCAGCGTGCGGCCGGGAAACCGGAGCCGCAGCAGGGTCCAGCCGACCAGGCCGCCGAGAAGACTGATGATCAGCGCCGAGGCGCCAGCGACGACAAACGTGTTGCGCACAGCCAGCCAAAACGTCGGGTCGGAGAGGAGCCGACTATAAGCGGCGAACGAGGCTTCCTTGAGGGCGGAGAGCGAGGGCGGCACATATCCCAGCAAGCTGGCCCAGATGAGGATCGCCGCCGGCAGCAGCGCGCCGATCACGACATAGGCGCCGACGAACATGAGCGCCGGCACGCGCCAGCGGCCGAGCGGCAGCCGGCGCTGGATGTAGGCCTTCCCGGTCACGGTCACGAACCTCTCGGCGCGCCGGACAGCCAGATTGTAGAGCGCAAGCAGGACCATCCCGAGCGCCAGGAACGGCAGCGCAACGGCCGCGGCGGCTCCGTAGTTTGGAAGGCCGTCGGCCGGGTTGAGCTCATAGAGGATGCGGTAGCTGAAGATGTTCACCTTGGCCGGCACGCCGATGATGCTCGGCAGCTCGAACTGCTCCATCGTGACCAGGCAGACGAGGATCAGCGGCGCCAGCAGCCCCGGCAGCAGCACGGGCACGGTCACGCGCCGGAACGTGGTCATGGGCGAGGCGCCCGATGCCCCGCTCGCCTCCTCCAGTGCAGGGTTCATGGTGCGCAGCGCCGCGGTCAGGAGGATGAACACGAACGGCACGGACGCGAGCGCCTGGCAGACGATGAGGCCGCCCATGGAAAAAACGTTGATCGGCCCTTCGCCCTCGCCGCCCAGCAGCGCGCGCAGACCCAGGTTGAGCCAGCCCGCCTTGGGACCCATGAGGAAGATCCAGGCGATGCCGAGCACGATAGTCGGCACCAGCAGCGGAAACAGGATGAACGTGAACCAGGCTTCGCGGCCAGGCAGGTCGGTGCGCTCGACCAGCCAGGCAAGGCCGAAGCCGATCGTGAAGCTGAGCACCACCGAGCCGGCGGCGAATACCAGGGTGTCCGGGATGATGCGCCGGTAGAGCACAGGATCGGTGTAGACCTGGATGACGTGCTCCAGGGTCCAGTGCGCCCCCGGCTCGAACGGCAGGAACTCTACCGGACCGCGGAACGCCGTCACCAGGAGCATGGCGAGCGGCGCCGCGATCAGGTAGACCGCGACCGCGACACCGGCCACGACGACGATGCGTCCCCACAGGTCAAGGCCGGAACGCTGTCGGGCGGCGCGGCGCACACGCAGCCGTGCGGCTACTGCGAGATCGCTCATTTGGTCGCTGCCCCGGCCGGCTTATTTGCCCTGGCCGGTCAAGATATCGGCCGCCTTCCTGTAGAGCGCGGCGCGCGGCTCCATGTTCTCCACGGAGTCCTGGATCACCGGCACGCCGCTGGCGTAGATCTTCTGCGCCACGGGATCATCCGATCCCGGCCGCAAGTCGGCTTCGAAGACGGCCTTGTGGCGTGCCTTCTTGCCCTGCTTGGACGCGAGCCAGCCTGCGAGGAGGCGGGCCGCGCTCGGATGCGGCGCCTTGGCCAGCACCGTCGCGCCGAACTGGCCAAGCACCACGGGCGCCGGGATGACGTGCTTGACCGGCATGCCACCGGCGGCCCAGAGCTTGGGCAGGATATCGACCTCTGCCGGCGCGATCACGCGCTCGCCAGACTGCAGGATCGAATCGCGGGGCGCACGAGTGAGAAGGATCCCGGTATCCTTGGCCAGCTTGCGCGCGAAGTCGAGAGACTTGTCCTGACCCCATTCGATGCTGAGTGCGCTGATGAGGCGCGGCATCAGGAACAGGCTGCTCGCCATCTTGTCCTTGTATTTCGGATCGAGCAGCTGGTCCCAGGTCTTCGGCATGTCGGCCTCAGATACCTTGCGCGGGTCGTAGGCGACCACGTAGGCGATGTTATTTGTGAAGCCCATCCTGCCGCCGAAGGCGGTGTTGTCCTTGGCCACGCCGAACATCGACCAGTCCACCGGCGTCGGCAACTCGCGCTTCACGATCGGCGCGACGCCGGTAATCGAGCTCCAGTATACGTCGACCTGGTGGCGG
>DASURA010000212.1:0-6497 GCA_036280295.1 Hyphomicrobiaceae bacterium | reverse complement strand
CAAGTCCGCCCTCTTCACCTACTCCAACCTGGAGCAGCCCACGCACGAGCAATACCTGGAGACGTTCTGCAAGCTGTCAGAGACCATCGACAACATGCGCTCGGTCTATCAGAACGTCGGCGAGACCGAGGCGCTGATCGGGCTCTATCCCTACGCACCGCTGCACGACATGCGCCGTGCTCTGCAGACGCTCGATCCACGCAAGGGCGCCAGGACCGCCGAGGAGCGTACGCTGGCGCGCGACGCCATCCTGCAGTCGTTCTATGCCCTGCGCGAGACCTTCCTGGAGGAGCTCGATCTGGCCGCGCCGGATCACCCGCTCCTCAACTCCGGCGGCCGTCGCATCAAGGCCAGCGGCGCCACGGCCAGTGCGTTGAGCGCGTTGAAGCGGCAAAAGGCGCGTCAGGACAGCTCGACATCGGCAGACCCGCGGATCGATGCTCTGCTCACCGAGTTGCGCGCCAAGGAGGAGAGCACCGCCAAGCCCTGGCGCCCAGTGGCGGCCCCGGTGGCGGCAGGGCGGGCGGAGGCCGCCGCAACGCCGGCGGGCACGAGCGCCTGACACGAAACGTGCGACCGCGATGCAACGCGACGCGATTCTCCTCGCGCCGCAGGCGTCAGCTGAGCGGCGTGCGCGGCATTGCCTGTCTTGCTTGAAAGCCGAAACCACGCGATGGGGGCGGCGACGCCGGCTGGCCCGGGCACGGAGGAGACCGCAACCCTACCGAACGGCCTCGTCGGGCGCGTAGGCGTGGATTGCCAGCGCGTGCACCTTGGCGGCAAGCTGGTCGGCCAGCAGCTCGTTGATCAGGCGATGGCGGGCGACGCGCGACTTGCCGGCGAACTCCGGCGATACTACGAGCACGCGGAAGTGGCTCTCGCCGGCCAGCGCTTGCGGGTTATGGTCGGCGTGCAGATGCGACTCGTCGACGATATCGAGCCTGGTCGGCTTGAGCGCCTGCTCCAGCCGCTCGCGAATGATGGCCTGCACTGACATCTATTTGAATCTCCGTGCCAACCACTCTCCGACCACGGCGCTCTCAAGTCAAGGCCGCCCCGATTATAGCTGCTGCGCAACAGACCAGGAGACGGGACGACGGCTCTCGGCTAGAACCTTGTGCCACGAACAGCCAACGCCCATACTCAAGCGATGAAGCTCGATTCAAAGTACTTCGACTCGATACGTGCCAAGCCGGCGCGGGAGGAGCCCGCGCCGAAGGCCGGGCCTGCGTGTCAGTGGAAGGGCTGCACGAGCATCGGCCTCTACAAGGCCCCGGTCGGCCGCGGCAAGGAGGGCAAGTATTATCTGTTCTGCCTCGATCATGTGCGGCAATTCAACGCTTCCTATAACTACTTCGAGGGCTGGAGCTCGGCCGAGGTCGAGGCCTTCCAGAAGGATGCGGTGATCGGTCACCGGCCGACTTGGCGCACCGGCACCGGCCCCGATGTGCGCGGGGCGCGGGCCAGGGCTGGCGCCGATGCAGACTTCGGTGGCGCCTTTGCCGACCCGCATGAGTTCATGGCCACCCGGAGTGCCCGGGCAGCGCGCGAGAAAGCAGAGGCGGCGCGGCGGCTTAAGCCGTTGGAGAAGAAGTCGATGGACGCCCTGGGGCTCGCTCAAGGTGCCGACAAGGTGCAGATCAAAGCCCGCTTCAAGGAGCTGGTGAAGCTGCATCATCCGGATGCCAACGGCGGCGACAAACGGTCCGAGAACAAGTTGCGGGAAATCATCCAAGCCTATAACTATCTTAAGCAAGCGGGCCTCGTCTGAGACCCTGCAGCAACGATGTAGCTTCTCTCAAAGCCCACCCGGCGCCGCAGCACTAGCTGGCGCCGGAAAGCGAGCTTCCGGAAACAAGCGATATGGCAGGTCAAGCCCAAGCCGGGGTGTCCGGCATGCCGGACATGAAAGTGTCTGTGCGCCAGCTCTTCGGCATCGACACCGACCTTGAGGTGCCGGCTTACTCCCAGGCCAGCGACCACGTCCCCGACGTGGACTCGGACTACCTCTTCAACCGTGATGTCACGCTGGCGATCCTGGCCGGCTTTAAGTTCAACCGGCGCGTGATGGTGCAAGGCTATCACGGCACCGGCAAGTCGACCCACATCGAGCAGGTGGCGGCGCGGCTCAACTGGCCGTGCATCCGCATCAACCTCGACAGCCACGTCAGCCGCATCGATCTGATCGGCAAGGACGCCATTGTCCTGAAGGACGGCAAGCAGGTCACCGAGTTCAAGGAGGGCATGCTGCCCTACTGCCTGCAGTCCAACACCGCGCTCTGCTTCGACGAGTACGACGCCGGCCGCCCCGACGTGATGTTCGTGATCCAGCGCGTGCTGGAGCAGTCCGGCCGCCTCACTCTGCTCGACCAGTCGAAGGTGATCCGGCCGCACCCGGCGTTCCGGCTGTTCGCCACCACCAACACCGTGGGTCTCGGCGATACCTCCGGCCTCTATCACGGCACCCAGCAGCTCAACCAGGGCCAGATGGACCGCTGGTCGATCGTCGCCACGCTCAACTACCTGCCGCACGACGAGGAAACGCGCATCGTCCTCGCCAAGGCCAAGAGCTTCAACAAGAGCGAGGCGAAGCGCAAGATCGTCTCCAACATGGTGCGGGTGGCAGACCTGACGCGCTCGGCCTTCATCAACGGTGACCTTTCTACCGTGATGAGCCCGCGCACCGTGCTCACATGGGCGGAGAACGCGGAGATTTTCGGCGACCTCGGCTTCGCGTTCCGCCTCACCTTCGTCAACAAGTGCGATGAGTTGGAGCGCCCGCTGGTGGCGGAGTTCTACCAGCGCTGCTTCGGCGAGGAGCTGCCCGAGAGCGCCGCCAACGTGGCGCTGGCGTGAGGAAGCCGCGAATGGCGAATGGTGATTGGCGGATGGGAGGCTGAACCCTCGCGCCAGGCTCCAACACACCACTCGCCATTGACCATTCGCCATTCGCGCTTGAATTAAAGGTCCTCCAATGGCCTCCAGCTCCAACCGCAAGGAATCCCCCGCCGAGCCGTTCAAGCGCGTGCTTGGCCTCGCGGTACGGGCCATCGCCGGCGACGGCGAGATGCAGGTGAACTACGCGCCGGGCAAGCCTGAGCTGGACGGCAAGACCGTGCAGCTGCCGGAACCGTCGCGCATTCCCTCGCCCAAGGAGGTGGCCGTTATCCGCGGCTGGGCTGACAGCCTGGCGCTGACGGCGGCCTGTCACGACGCCAAGCTGCATTTCCGGCTGGCGCCGAGGTCCGGCCCCGCCAAGGCAGTGTTCGAGGCGGTGGAGCGGGCGCGCATCGAGGCGCTAGGCTCCAACCGCATGCCTGGCATGGCCGCCAATCTCACCGCCCGCGTGGAGGACCAGTACGCCCACGGCCGCTATGCCGAGATCACCGACCGTGCGGATGCGCCGCTGGAGGATGCCCTCGCCCTGATGGTGCGCGAGCAGCTTACGGGCACCCTTCCGCCGAAGACCGCAAGGGCGCTCGTGGATCTGTGGCGGCCATGGATCGAGGAGCGTGCCGGCCGCACGCTGTCGCAGCTTTCGCAATTCGCCGACGACCAGGCCGGCTTCGCCCAGGTCATGCGCGACGTCCTGAAGACACTCGACCTCTCCGACGAGAGGTCCGAGGGCGACCGCGAGGAAGGCGAGGACGAGCAGCAGGAGGACGGCGAGCAGGAGGCCCAGGAGCCGCAGGAAGGCCAGGAGGCGCAGGACCAGGAGCAGTCCCGCGAGGAGGAGCGCGGCGAGGGCGAGGAGGGGGAGCCCATCGAGCAGCCGCAGGATGTCGACTTCGACGAGCAGGAGGGCGACTCCGACCTCGACGAGATGACAGACTCGCGCGAGCGCCAGCGCCCCAACTTCAACATCCTCGATAACCCCGAGGCGTTTGGCTACAAAGTCTTCACCAAGCAGTACGACGAGGAGATCGCGGCGGAGGATCTGTCTACGCCGGATGAGCTGGAGCGGCTGCGCTCGTTCCTCGACAAGGAGCTGCGCCACCTGCAGAGCGCCGTCGGCCGCCTCGCGAACAAACTGCAGCGCAAGCTGATGGCGCAGCAGTCCCGCGCCTGGGACTTCGACCTGGAGGAGGGCCAGCTCGATACCGCACGCCTCACCCGCGTGGTGATCGACCCGCTGCATGCGCTGTCCTTCAAGCAGGAGCGCGACACCACCTTCAAGGACACTGTGGTGACGCTGCTGCTCGACAATTCCGGCAGCATGCGTGGCCGGCCGATCATGGTCGCGGCATGCTGCGCCGACATCCTTGCCCGGACGCTGGAGCGCTGCGGCGTGAAGGTGGAGATCCTGGGGTTCACCACCAAGGCGTGGAAGGGTGGGCAGGCGCGCGAAGCCTGGCTTGCCGCTGCCAAGCCGGCCAACCCCGGCCGCCTCAACGACTTGCGCCACATCGTTTACAAGTCGGCAGACGCCCCCTGGCGCCGGGCCAAGCGCTCGCTTGCCTTGATGATGCGCGAGGGCCTGCTCAAGGAGAATATCGACGGCGAGGCGCTGGCCTGGGCGCACCGCCGGCTGCTGGCGCGGCCGGAGCGGCGCCGCATCCTGATGATGATATCCGACGGCGCCCCGGTCGATGATTCCACGTTGTCCGTAAACTCGGGCAACTATCTTGAGATGCACCTGCGGCAGGTGATCGAGGAGATCGAGACCCGCTCCTCGGTGGAGCTGCTCGCCATCGGCATCGGCCACGACGTGACGCGCTACTATCGCCGCGCCGTGACCATCACCGATCCGGCCGAGCTCGCCGGCGCCATGACCGACAAGCTGTGCGAGCTGTTCGCCGAGGACGAGCCGGCCACACCGCAGCAGCTGCGGCCCGCCATGCTGCGGCGCAGCCTGCATTGAGCCCGATCCATCTGATGGCGTCGGGCGCATGACACTGCGGCCGCCATCTTTTTTTGACACTTTTTGATGCACCTTCAGGCTCGTTTGCATGCTCGTTTTCAGTGCGGATGCGGGGGCAGGGCAGCCAGCATGGGCCGACAATCGATGACTGCCAGCGCCCTGACGCGCCGCTCGCTCCTGGGCGGACTTGGGGGCGGCCTTGCGGCGGCCGGGGCCTGCGGCGCCAGCCTCTGGCGAACGGCGGCGGCCAAAGACGACGCTCCGAATGAGCCGCTCGCCATCGAGGTCAAAGCGCGGGCGCTGCCGCATTTTCAGCCGAGCAAGCCGGGCGCCAATCGCTTCGGCGATCTGGAGTATCGCGGCGGCCTGGTGCTTACCTCACCCTCCGAGCACTTCGGCGGCTGGTCGGGCCTGGTTATGGATGCGGATGGCATGCGGCTGCTCGCCGTGTCGGACGTCGGTACCTGGATGTCCGCCAGCCTGACCTACGGAGACAACGGCGCGCCGGCCGGGCTGACGCAGGCGCGCATCGGCCCGCTGCTGGCGCTCAGCGGTCGGCTGCTGCGCGACAAGCGCGAGCAAGATGCGGAATCCGTCGCCCTCCTGGACGGATCGCTGGAGCATGGAACGCTGCTCATCGGCTTCGAGCGCGTGCACCGCATCGGCCGCTTCAATATCCGGGATGGCCAGGTGCAGGCGCCGACAGAATATCTGCGACGCCCCCCCAACTCGCACATGCCGACCAACCAGGGCTTTGAGGCGGTGACCGTGATCCGCGCCGGGGAGCTCAAGGGCTCACCGGTGGCCTTCGCGGAGCGCTTCACCCGCCGCAGCGGCTACCACTCGGGCTGGATCTGGGTAAACGGCCGGCCTCAGCTCATTCAGCTTGAGGACATCGATGGCTTCAACATCACGGACGCCGTCGGGCTGCCGGATGGCGGGCTCTTGATCCTGGAGCGCTATTTCCGCTGGACCGCCGGCGTGCACATGCGCATCCGGCGCCTGCTGCCGGGCGAGGTGAAACCGGGCGCCAAGCTCGCCGGCCACGTCGTGCTGCAAGCCGACACCGGCTACGAGATCGACAACATGGAGGGCATGTCCGTGCACCGCGGCTCGCGCGGAGAGACCGTGGTCTCCCTGATCTCGGACAACAACTTCCACACCTTCTGGCAACGGACGGTGTTTCTGCAGTTCACGCTGGTGGAGTAAGATCAGGTTCCAGGTTCTAGAGGTCAGGTTTCAGGAAGACCCGCCCGCGCGTTTCTCCCTGAAACCTGATCCCTGACACCTAAAACCTAACCTAACCCGCCGCCGGCTCCGGCTGCGCCTCGCTCTGCGCCTTGCGGACCTGGCGCTTCAACTTCTGCGCGCGCTCGGAGAGGACCTCGTCCTTCTGCTTCACCAGGAACGCATCAAGCCCGCCGGTCTTCTCGACGGTTTTCAGCGCATTGGCGCTGACGCGCAGGCGCACGCGGCGCTGCAGCACATCGGAGATGAGCGTGACATCAACGAGGTTGGGCCGGAAAACGCGCTTGGTCTTGTTCTCGGCATGACTGCGCAATTGGCCGGACATCGGCCCCTTGCCGGTGAGCTCGCAGCGGCGTGTCATTCTGGAGACGTCCTTGGGAAATGCGCG
>DASURA010000211.1:0-2864 GCA_036280295.1 Hyphomicrobiaceae bacterium | reverse complement strand
AAGACTTTGCAGATCAATCGACTATCGCTCTGCGAGTCATGGGTACAAGAACCCACATCCAGAAGTTGAAAAACGCTGATTTTCTGAATCAACTGAGTCACTTGGGTTTGAGGAACGGCTCGAAAGGCCAGGAACTTCGGTCTAGACAACCGCGGGACGCTGGCGCGGTGCAGAGCGAGAACCTTGGCCACGATCTCTCGTCGGCAAGCTGCTTACGTGGCGTGATTGATTGGATTGGACTATTCCGCCCTGCGGCTCAGCGCCGGCTGGCGTGCCACCAGGGTGACGCCGGCGAGGATCAGAGCGAAGCCGAGGATATGGAAGGGCTCGATGCGTTCGCCAAGCAGCGTCGTCGCCAGCACCGCGGCGAACAGCGGGATGGTGTGCAGGAAGGCGCTGGCGCGCGAAGCACCGATGATATCGACGCCGGTATTCCAGGCGACGTAGGCGAGGATGGTGGTGATGAAGGCGGCGTAGAGCGTGGTGCCGACCGTCAGCAGCGTCGGCTGCAGGTGGAAGCCGTGGGCATATTCGGCTGCCGCGAACGGCAGGTTGCCGAGCGCGGCGATCACAGCCATCACCAGCATGAAGGTGGCGCCGCTGATGGCCGGTCGGGCGCGCAGGCAGGCGCAATAGATGGCCCAGCACGCCATGTTGGCGATGATGATGAGATCGCCGCCGTTGAAGCTAAGCGACCCGAGCCGCGTGGCGTCGAGCCGGGTGACGATCGCCAGCACGCCCGACAGCGACACCAGCACGCCCGTCAGCTGCACGGGGCTCAGCCGCTCGCGAAACAGCAGCCAGCTCGCCGCGACGATGAAGGCGGGCGCCACGGAGCCGACCACGCCCATGTTGAGCGCGGTCGTATACTGCAGCGCCACGTACTGCAGGGTTCCGAACAGGGCGCCGCCCAGCACGCCGAACAGCAGCATCAGCCAGGGCTGGGCCTTGATCTTCGGCCAGTCGGCCCGCAGCCAGCGCCAAGCGAACGGCAGCACCGCCAAAGCCACGATACTCCAGCGCAGCGCATTCATGCTGGCGGGCGGCACGTGGCCCCCGGCGGCGCGGGCAACCACGTGGTTGCCGGCCCAGCACACCGCCGCCAATGGCAGCAGCAGAAACGCGGCAGTCGGCGAGCGGGGAAGCGATGGCACGTGGGAGCCTGATGCGTGCGGGAGATGGGACTTGGCACTGGCTGAGAGCCGCCCGAGTTTGCATACCCGTCGGCCAGCCACAAGCCCCGGGCGACCCGTTGATGGCCTGTGAGACGCCCAAGTGCCATGCAGCCCAGGCGCACCTCGCCGCTTCGGCGTTGTCGCCGTCAAGCGCCGTTCAGCGCGCGAACACGCCCTTGCGCCAGTCCTCGGCGGTGGCGGCCGGGCGGCGGGCCTTGCTGTCCGCCGCCTGCTTCTTCTTGCGCTTGGCCGCCGGCGGACTGGCTGCGGCAGCCTCGGCCTCAGCCTCGGCCTGGGTGGCTGGCGGCAGCCGCTTCAGCTCCAGCTCGGCCGCCTTGTGCTCGACGTAGATCAGCACGTTTACCGCACGTGTCTTTTTGAAGAGCGCACGGGCCTTGGCCGTATCCCCACGGCCCAGGTAGTACTGGCCAAGGTAGAAATAGCCCTCCGCCGCCGCCATCTTGCCCTCGTCGTCGGTCTTGCGCTCCAGCATCCTCATCAGCTCGTCGGGCTTGATGTCGCCGGAATAAAGGGCGAGCGCCGGTCTCGGCCATGAGCCGCGCGGATCGGCTCCGGCGCGCTTGATAAGATCGTCGGGCAGTGTCTTGCCGAGACGCTGCAGCGTCCAGGCCAGCCACAGGTCGCTGTAGACCTGCTCCTCCTTGTCCGAGAGCTCGCTCGCCTTGGCGAAGTCCTCGGCAGCAGCCTCCAGCTGGCCGGCGTAGAAGCGCGCCACGCCACGCTGCTTGATGGTGGCCTCGGTCGCGCCAAGCGTGATCGCCTTGGAGTAGTCGGCAATCGCCTTGTCGTAGTCGCCGAGCGCGAAATAGACGCCGCCGCGGCAATGCAGCGTCTCGGGTGACTGCGGCGTGAGCTTCAGGGCGGCGTTGGCGTCAGCCAGTGCCTCCTTGCTGGAGCCGAGGTTCTCATGCGCGGCGCTGCGCAGGCAGTACGCGCCAGCCAGGTCCTTGGCCCCGAGCTTGCCGGCTTTGATCGCCTTGGTGGTCTGGGCGATCGTCTCCTTCAGGCGCTCGTGCAACAGGGCTGTGAGGTCCTTCTTGGCTGTCTTCGCTTTGATCGCCGACCTCGGGATGAACACCAGCCCCACCCTGGCCGCATCGATGGCGCGCACGTCATCGGCGTATTGCTTGAGATCGCCGGGTGCCACCTGGTCGCGGGTGACGCGCAGCTCGACTGTGGTCTTGGCCCGATTGCCGCGGAAATGGTTCGTCAGCGTATAGGTGAAGTGCTTGTTCTTGACCGCCGTGACATGCGGGTCGGCCACCACGCGGACACTGTCGGGCAGCGTGACCTCGAAGGTGTAGGCGGCGCTGAACGGAAACGACGGCAGCTGCAGAGGGGCGACGCGCGTGGCCGATTGCGGGGGCGCCAGCGCGCCCCTGAGGTTGCTGGGCGTGTAGCGGATGTACCAGCTGCCGTCGCGCTCGGTCGCCATCTTGGGGATCGTATAAGCGGTGTTGACCGTGACGACGTTGCGCTCCTGGTCGTCGTCGATGCTGTGCTGGCCGAGCGGCCTGGCGCCGGGGTAGCGGCTCTCCATGGCATCATTGTAGGACTTCCAAAGCTGCTCGCGCGGCAGGTGCTGCTGCATGACGCGGACGGCCTCGGCGGCCACGCCGCGCCACGTCTGCCGCACGCGCAGCTCGCCATCCTCCGTGAACGAGGGCA
>DASURA010000210.1:0-2681 GCA_036280295.1 Hyphomicrobiaceae bacterium | reverse complement strand
GGCGTCGAGGACCTCGTTCATCTCCCGGTTCATGGCCGGGTTCATGGCATTGCGCTTGTCGGGCCGGTTCATGGTGACCCAGGCGATGCCGTCCTCGAGCTCCACCAGCACCGTGTTGCCCCAGGGCTCCTTTGGCGATGTCGCCTTGCCATTGCCCGCATCGCTCATTGGCACTTCCCCGTCTTTCCTTCAATGACCTTGCGGAAATCAGAATTCGGAGGCCAGCATGAATTCTTGGGTTTCCGATTTCCGGCTTCCGACTTCCAGTTCACATCGAGCCCGCCGCGTCTCGCGCCTTCGCTGCCAAGCGGTCCCACCACGGGCACACCCCGGGCACGAGCTCGTAGTTGCCCTCCATCACCTGCACCGGACGCCGCTCGCCCTGCTCGGCGTTCTTCAGGCGCAGCGCCAAGGCCTCGGCGCGCTTCTCGGGAGGCAGCCAGCTGCGCTCGTGGCCCCATAGGCTCGGGCCGATCGTGCGCTCGGTGGCGACCCACGTCGCCGGGTCGATCGACTTGCCGCCCCAGCCATACTCCACCATGAAGCCGGACGGCGTGTGGGTGTAGAACGAGGTCATGTAGTCACCGGCATGGCGGCCGAGGGTGACCGCCAGGCGTCCCTCCTCCGCCAGTGCCAGGTCGAGGCCCTGCCCCACGTCGTCGAAGCTCATGAGCTCCATCATCATGTGATGCACGCTGGTGCGCCCGGTCTCGATCAGGGCCAGGCTGTGATGGCGCTGGTTGACATGGAAGAAGCGCGCCTTGAAGGGCTTGTCGTAGAAGTCGGAGAAGCCGAAGCCGAGCACGTCGCGGTAGAACGCGACCGCCGGGTCGATGCGCTCGCCCGTCATCACCACGTGGCCGACGCCCAGAGGCCCGGTGCGGAAGCCTGAGATGTTGCGCCCCGGCGTGAACGGGTCGCTCGCCACCTCGGCGCCGTGGAAGACCTCCACCCGCGAGCCCAAGGGATCGCTGAGCACGATCAGGTCGGCAACGCGCCGCTCGTCGGCCAGGGCCCGCGTCCCGCGCGCAACCTTGACGCCGGCCGCCTCGATCCGCGCAGCGATGCCATCGAGGGTGGCGGCATCGGCGACCTCCCAGCCAAAGAACTTCACGCCGCGCGCCGGATCGTAGCTGCTGCCGTCCGCCTCGACGATCACCCGCTGGGTGCGGTCGTCCATGCGGAAGGCGACGCTGCCGCTCGACTTGTCGACGATCTGCAGCCCGAGGTGTCGCGTGCCGTAGCTGCGCCAGTCGCCAAGATCCTTGGCGCTCACGCCGACGTAGCCCAAAGCCTCGATTGGCACGGCGCTTGTCCCCCTCGGTTCCCTGACGCTTGTCTTGCGTATTCTTTGCTCGATCCTAGCTCAGCCCATCGCGCTGGGCCAAGAACGGGAGATGCGCGCGAGATGCGCACGAGAGGGCCAAGCCACGCTGCCCTTCCTTGACCGGCGTCAACGCCGCGCTTTTCCAGACGCGAAAAAATGGAAGGTCAACGAATGCGGATCGCGCTCCTTGCCGATATTCACGCCAACCGGCAGGCGTTCGAGGCCTGCCTGGCCGGAGCGCAGAGGCACGGTGCGCACCGCTTCGCCCTTGTCGGCGACTACGTCGGCTACGGCGCCGATCCGGCTTGGGCGGTGACGACGGTGATGGATCTGGTCGGGCGAGGGGCTGTGGCGGTGCTCGGCAATCACGACAGCGCCGTCAATCGCGACGACAAGCGCCTCGCGGCGGCGCCCCTGCAAATGTGTCGGGTCTGCCCCTGGCCTGTGCCGGGGTTGACCCAACCTGCACCCCCCATGACAATGCCGCCAAAATCCCGGAGGACGCCCCGCGCATGACTGCCCGCACCATCCCGCCGTTCCGCGCCGATCAGGTCGGCAGCCTGATCCGGCCGCAATCCCTCATCGATGCGCGAAAGGCGGCGGCGGAGGGCAAGCTCGGCCCTGAGGATCTGCGGCGCATCCAGGAGGGCGCCATCCGCGAGGTGGTGCAGATGCAGGAGGCGATCGGGCTCCAGTCGATCACCGACGGCGAGTACAACCGCTCGTCCTGGCAGCGCGACTTTCTGCTGAAGCTTGCCAACGTCGAGCTGGTGCCGTCGCGGATCACGGTGCACTTCCACACGGCGGAAGGCACAAGGGATCACGCGCCGCCGTCGCTCGCCGTCACCGGCAAGCTCGGCCGGCCGCATGGCATCTTCGTCGATGACCTCAAGCTTCTGAAGCAGGTCACCACCCGCACGGCCAAGGTGACCTTGCCCTCGCCCACGGTGCTGCACTTTCGCGGCGGACGGCAGGCGGTGGATGCCAAGGCGTATCCCGACATCGCCGAGTTCTATGCCGATCTGGCCGCCGTCTACCGCGCCGAGATCGCCGACCTGGCCGCAGCCGGCTGCCGCTATCTGCAGATCGACGAGGTCAACCTCGCCTACCTGTGCGACCCCAGCCTGAGGAAAGAGGTGGCGGGCTTCGGCGAGGACCCGGACAAGCTGCCGGCCACCTACGCCAAGCTCCTCAACGACACCATCGCCGGCCGGCCGGACGATATGGTGGTGGCCATGCACCTGTGCCGCGGCAACTTCGCCGGCGCCTGGATGGCCGAGGGCGGCTATGAGCCGATCGCAGACCTGCTGTTCAACCAGATCGGCGTCGACGCCTATTTCCTGGAGTACGACAG
>DASURA010000209.1:0-6674 GCA_036280295.1 Hyphomicrobiaceae bacterium | reverse complement strand
CCGCGCTGGGTGGCCGGCGCCATGGGCCCGACCAACCGCACCGCTTCCATCTCCCCCGACGTGAACAATCCCGGCTTCCGCGGCGTCACCTTCGACGAGCTGGTGGAGGCCTACGGCGAGCAGGCGCGCGGGCTGATCGATGGCGGCGTGGATCTCGTGCTGATCGAGACCGTGTTCGACACGTTGAATGCCAAGGCGGCGGGTTATGCCGCGCTGCAGGCGTTCGATGCCGCTGGCGTGGAGCTGCCGATCATCATTTCGGGGACGATCACGGATCGCTCCGGTCGGACGCTATCGGGGCAGACGCCGGAGGCGTTCTACTTCTCGATCCGGCACCTGAAGCCGTTCGCGGTGGGCCTCAACTGCGCGCTGGGCGCCGAGCTGATGCGGCCCTACCTCGCAGACATCGCCGCGGTGGCTGAGACCCTTACCATCGCCTACCCCAACGCCGGGCTCCCCAATGCCATGGGCGAGTACGACGAGGGCCCGCATGACATGGCCTGCCAGCTGGGTCCGTGGGCGGAGGAGGGCCTCCTCAACATCGTCGGCGGCTGCTGCGGCTCGACGCCGGAGCATATCGCCGAGATCAAGGCGCACGTGGAAAAATCGCCGCCCCGGACGATCCCCCAGCCGGAGCGCCGAATGCGCCTCTCGGGGCTTGAACCATTCGTGCATGGATGACGAATCGTAGGGTGCAATAAGGCGTCAGCCGCATTGCACCGTTCAGCCAGTTTTATCGGTGCAATGCGCTCCGCTTATTGCACCCTACGCAAGAGCAACGCATGAGCAACGCCACCTCTGCCGCAGCCACCTTCATCAATATCGGCGAGCGGACCAACGTCACCGGGTCGGCCAAGTTCCGCAAACTGATCGAGGCCGACGATTATCCGGCGGCGCTGGCGATCGCGCGCAGCCAGGTAGAGAACGGCGCTCAGATCCTGGACGTCAATATGGACGAGGGCCTGCTCGACTCTGAGAAGGCCATGACGACGTTCCTGAACCTGATCGCCTCGGAGCCCGATATCGCCCGCGTGCCCGTGATGATCGACAGCTCCAAGTGGAGCGTGATCGAGGCCGGTCTCAAGTGCGTGCAGGGCAAGCCGATCGTGAACTCCATCAGCATGAAGGAGGGCGAGGCGGCCTTCCTCGATCATGCGCGCAAGGTCCTGCGCTACGGCGCCGCCGTGGTGGTGATGGCGTTCGACGAGCAGGGCCAGGCCGACACCATCGAGCGCAAGGTCGCCATCTCCGAGCGGGCCTACAAGCTGCTTACGGAGAAGGTGGGCTTCCCGCCCGAGGACATCATCTTCGACCCAAATATCTTCGCCGTTGCCACCGGCATCGAGGAGCACAACGGCTACGGCATCGCCTTCATCGAGGCTGTCAGGCAGATCAAGGAGCGGATGCCGCAGGTGCACTGCTCCGGCGGCGTCTCCAACCTGTCGTTCGCGTTCCGTGGCAACGAGCCGGTGCGGCAGGCGATGCACTCGGTGTTCCTCTACCACGCCATTGCCGCCGGCCTGGACATGGCGATTGTCAACGCCGGGCAGATCACACTTTACGACGATATCGAGCCTGAGCTGCGCGAGTTGTGCGAGGACGTGATCCTCAACCGCCGCGCCGATGCCACCGACCGGCTGCTTGAGGCCGCCAGCAGATACAAGGGCGGGCCGGCGGGCGCCAAGTCCAAGGAGAAGGACCTCGCTTGGCGCGATCTTCCCGTGGCGGAGCGGCTGAAGCACGCGCTGGTGCACGGCATCAACGAGTTCATCGAGGCCGATACCGAGGCCGCGCGCCGGGAGGCCGGCAAGCCCATCGAGGTGATCGAGGGGCCGCTGATGGCCGGCATGAACGTGGTGGGCGACCTGTTCGGCTCGGGCAAGATGTTCCTGCCGCAGGTGGTGAAGTCTGCGCGTGTCATGAAGCAGGCCGTCGCGTATCTGCAACCTTTCCTGGAGGCGGAGAAGAAGGCGTCGGGGCTCGATCTGCTTCCGGCCGCCGGCAAGGTGGTGATGGCCACCGTGAAGGGCGACGTGCACGATATCGGCAAGAACATCGTCGGCGTCGTCCTCCAGTGCAACAACTACGAGGTGATCGACCTCGGCGTGATGGTGCCGGCCCAGAAAATCCTGGAGACGGCGAAAAAGGAGAAGGCCGATATCATCGGTCTCTCGGGCCTCATCACGCCCTCGCTTGAGGAGATGTGCCACGTGGCGGCGGAGATGGAACGCGAGGGCTTCAAGGTGCCGCTGCTGATCGGCGGCGCCACGACGAGCCGGGTCCACACCGCCGTGAAGGTTGCGCCCAACTACGCGAAGGGCCAGACCATCTATGTCACGGACGCCAGCCGCGCCGTGGGCGTGATGTCGAATCTCATGTCGGAGACCGAGCGCGGCCCGTACATGGAGGGCGTGCGCAAGGAGTATGTGAAGATCCGCGACGACTACCTGCGGATCGAGGCAAACAAGGCGCGGCTGCCGCTCAAGGCCGCGCGCGAGAACGCCTACAAGATCGATTGGGAAGGCTATACGCCGCCGAAGCCGACGTTCTTCGGCACCCGCACCTTCACGGACTACGACCTGGCCAAGCTGGTGCCCTACATCGATTGGTCGCCGTTCTTCTCTACCTGGGAGCTGGCCGGCAAGTATCCGCGCATCCTCACCGACAACGTGGTGGGACCGGAGGCGAGGAAGCTGTTCGACGATGCCCAGGCCATGCTGAAGCGCTTGGTGGCAGAGCGCTGGGTGAAGGGCAGTGCGGTTGTCGGCTTCTGGCCGGCCAACGCCGTCGGCGATGATATCGCGCTTTATGCAGATGACAGCCGCAGCCGCGAGCTGGCGACGCTGTACACCCTGCGCCAGCAGATGGCGCGCGAGAACCGGAAGGACCGCGCCAACACCGCGCTCGCCGACTTCATTGCGCCCAAGGAGACCGGGCTTGCCGACTACATCGGCGCCTTCGCCGTCACCGCCGGCATCGGCGAGGCGGAGGCGCTGGCCACTTATATCGACAGGCTTGATGACTACAGCCGCATCATGCTGAAGGCCCTGACCGACCGTCTGGCCGAGGCCTTCGCCGAGCACATGCACGAGCGCGTACGGCGCGAACTGTGGGCCTACGCCCCCAAGGAGCGCCTTTCCAATGAGGAGCTGATCGCCGAGGCCTACCGCGGCATCCGTCCGGCGCCGGGATATCCGGCGCAGCCGGACCATACCGAGAAGGGGACGATCTTCCACCTGCTCGACGCCGAGGCCCAGGCCGGCATCAAGTTGACCGAGAGCTACGCCATGTGGCCGGGCTCCGCCGTCTCGGGGCTCTATTTCGCGCATCCCGAGAGCCACTATTTCGGCGTCGGCAAGGTGGAGCGCGACCAGGTCGAGGACTACGCCCGCCGCAAGGGCTGGTCGGTCGGCGAGACCGAGCGCTGGCTGGCTCCGGTGCTCAACTACGCGCGCGTCTCTGCTGCTGCGTAGGGCGAATCAAGCCCGAAGGGCCGTCATTCGCGCTGGCACGCAGCCATCATTCGCGAAAAAGGCGGGTAGGCGCTGAGCGCATAACCCGCCTTGTGATGTCTGGGTGGCCGAACGCTCGGCCAACTTTCGCTTTCCTCAGAGCAACCGTGATCCCCCGCAAAGATCACAGCATGCCGATGACGATCGCTGTCAGGAAGGCGAAGGACATGATGGCAGCGAGCACGTTGAGCCTCATCCTGAGGGTCATCGTTGCTGTCCTCCCGCCGGAACGAGCCGGCACTCCGGCGCCGTTGATGCGGCGCCATGATCCGGAATCTATGTGCATGGGCGCGCCGTGCCAAGCAAAATCGAGATCAATTGCCGAGAATGCTGCAGGGGCGAATAGAGTTTCCTATATGCAGCACTTGAGATGCTTACAGACAACATCGTTATGCTTGGTGCGTCGACTGGTATAACGTTGCAATAATCTAAGTATTAATCAACCGTTCATGTTGGTGGTCCTTGATACGTTGGACTCACGACAAGACATGCGAGAGTCCCAGCCAAGAATAAGCTCGCCCGTGATGGCCGCGTGCCGATCCTGTTATGTTGCTGATCAGATACAGTCTCGTTCATAACATGTTCTCCGGCGACCATCGTCGCCTCAGAGCACAGCGAGGGAGTTGGACATGCAGCGGTTTGGGGCATGGATGGCGGCAAAGGCAGATGACGGCCCGCAGCTGGCCTGGTCTGAGCTGGGCGAGGCCGACCTGATGGACGGCAATGTCACGGTCCGTGTCAGCCATTCGACCATCAACTACAAGGACGCCTTGGCGCTGACCGGCAAGGCGCCTGTCATCCGCCGCTGGCCGATGATCCCCGGCATCGACCTCGCCGGAACCGTGACCACCTCCAGTCACGCAGATTACAAGGCTGGCGACGAGGTGATCCTCAACGGCTGGGGCTGCGGGGAGACACACTACGGCGGCTATGCCCAGATGGCGCGCGTCAACGGCGACTGGCTGGTGCGCAAGCCGGCCGCCTTCACCCCGGCAGAGACCATGGCGATTGGCACGGCCGGCTACACGGCCGCGCTCTGCGTGCTCGCGCTTGAGCGGCACGGCGTCGTGCCGGCGAGCGGACCGGTGGTCGTCACCGGCGCGGCGGGCGGCGTCGGCAGCGTCGCGGTGGGGCTGCTGGCAAAGCTCGGCTACCACGTGATCGCCTCGACCGGGAGGACGAGCGAGGCGGACTACCTGAGGGGACTCGGGGCCGCCGAGGTGATCGACCGGGCCGAGCTCGGTGGGCCGGCGCGGCCGCTCGGCAAGGAGCGCTGGGCCGGCGGCATCGACGTGGCCGGCAGCCACACTCTGGCCAACGTGCTGAGCATGACCCGGTACGGCGGCACCGTTGCGGCCTGTGGACTGGCCCAGGGCCTGGATCTCGCCACCTCGGTCGCGCCGTTCATCCTGCGCGGGGTGACGCTCGCCGGCATCGACTCGGTGATGGCGCCGAAGCCGATCCGCATCGAGGCCTGGGAGCGGCTGGCGCGCGACCTCGATCGCGGCAAGCTTGCTGCGATGACCGAGATACGCCCGATCGCCGACGCGGTGGCAATCGCACCGGATCTGCTCGCCGGCAAGGTGCGCGGCCGCATCGTGCTGGCGCTGCCGTAGGCCGGGTTAGGACGGAGGCCGCAACCCGCCGTCTCGCGCGCCCGCGAATGGCCGTTCGCCCTGTTGACGCCTCTGAGCAAGCGCTTATCTTTGCGGGGTGAGAGGACGGCCTCTCCCTCCCCGCAGGCACGCAATGTCCAGGACGGCCTGGCCCACCCAACCAAGGAGGCCCGAGGCATGGCCTGGACGCTGCTGTTTATCGCTGGATTGCTTGAGGTGGCATGGGCCACCGCCATGAAACGGTCGGAAGGGTTCACCCTGCTGGTGCCGACCGCCGTCACTATCGTGACGATGCTGCTGAGCGTCTGGCTGCTGTCAATCGCCATGCGGACACTGCCGCTCGGGACCGCCTATACGGTGTGGACCGGCATCGGCGCCGTCGGCGCCTTCGTGGTCGGCGTGTGGGTGCTGGGAGAGGCGGCAACACCGCTGCGCCTTGTCGCGGCCGCGCTCATCGTTGCGGGCATTGCGCTGATGCGACTCTCCGGCGCGGAGTGATCGACCAGCCCATCATAGACCGATCAAACCCAGCCGAGCACGAGCAGCGGCCCGACTACGACACCTCCGACAGCAGCGACATCTGATCGTCGCTGCGGGGGCCGTTCTGGTCGGTCAGCGTGGTGGGGTAGTCGCCCGTGAAGCAGTGGTCGGTGAACTGGGGGCAGCGCGCATCGCGCCGCTCATGGCCCAGCGCCCGGTAGACGCCGTCGACGGCAAGGAAGGCGAGCGAGGTGGCGCCCATGAAGCGGCACATTTCCTCGATGCTCATATTGGCGGCCAGCAGCTCGCCCGTGCGGGGCGTGTCGATGCCGTAGAAATCCGGATGCCGGATCGGCGGGCACGCCACGCGGAAGTGCACCTCGCGCGCGCCGGCCTCGAACATCATCTGCACGAGCTTTTTCGAGGTGGTCCCGCGTACCACGCTGTCGTCGATCAGCACGATGCGCTTGCCGCGCACGGCGGCGGCGTTGGCGGAATGCTTGAGCTTGACGCCGAGTTGGCGGATGCGCTGCTCGGGCTCGATGAAGGTGCGGCCGACGTAGTGGTTGCGGATAATGCCGAGCTCGAACGGCAGCCCGCTCTCCTGCGAGTAGCCGATGGCCGCCGGCACGCCCGAATCCGGGATCGGGATCACCACGTCGGCTCCGACAGCAGCCTCGCGCGCCAGCTCGACGCCCATCTGCTTGCGGATGGCATAGACGTTGCGCCCGCCGACGATGGAATCGGGGCGGGCGAAATAGATGTACTCGAAGATGCACGGCCGCGCCGGCCGCCTTGGAAACGGCCGGTGGCTCTCGATGCCGTCCCTGGTTATGACGACGATCTCGCCGTTCTCGATCTCGCGCACGAACTCGGCGCCGACGATGTCGAGCGCGCAGGTCTCCGACGTGAGCACGTAGGACTCCCCGAGCTTGCCCAGCACCAGCGGCCGGATGCCGATCGGATCGCGCGCGCCGATCAGCATGTCGTTGGTGAGGGCGACCAGCGCGTAGGCGCCCTCGATCTGCACCAGCGCATCGACGAAGCGCTCGACGATGCGGCGGCG
>DASURA010000208.1:0-13976 GCA_036280295.1 Hyphomicrobiaceae bacterium | reverse complement strand
GCTGCTGGAGCGGCTGAAGGCCGGCGAGATCGACATCCTGATCGGCACGCATGCTCTGTTCCAGGCGGATGTCGAGTTCAAGGACCTGGCGTTCGCAGTGATCGACGAGCAGCACCGCTTTGGCGTGCACCAGCGCCTCGCCCTGCAGATGAAGGGCGGCAAGCAGGGGGCGAACCTGCTGGTGATGACGGCGACGCCGATCCCGCGCACGCTGCTGATGACGCATTACGGCGATCTCGAGGTGTCGCGCCTCACGGAGAAGCCGGCCGGGCGCAAGCCGATCGTCACCAGGATGGTGGATGTGGAGTCCATCGCCCGGCTGATCGAGCGGCTCGGGGTGCAGCTGGAGAACGGCGCCCAGGTCTACTGGGTGTGCCCGCTGATCGAGAGCTCCGGCACCTCCGAGCTGGCCGCCGCCGAAGCTCGGGCCGCGCACCTGGCACAGGTGCTGGGTGCCGGCAAGGTGGGGCTCCTGCACGGGGCGATGACCAACGCCGCCAAGGACCAGACCATGGCAGCGTTCGCGGGCGGCCTCATCAAGGTTCTGGTGGCGACCACCGTGATCGAGGTCGGTGTCAACGTGCCCAACGCCAACATCATGGTGATCGAGCACGCCGAGCGCTTCGGCCTCGCCCAGCTGCACCAGCTGCGCGGCCGGGTTGGGCGGGGCAGCCGCGAGAGCTTCTGCATGCTGCTCTACAAGGCGCCGCTCACCGAGAACGCGCGCCAGCGCCTGGAGATGATGGAGAAGACCGAGGACGGGTTTGAGATCGCCGACAAGGACCTGGAGCTGCGCGGCGGTGGCGAGATCCTGGGTGCGCGCCAGTCCGGCATGCCGGAATTCCGTGTCGCCGAGGTGCCGGGCTTCAAGGAGCTGCTGGAAGCCGCCCGCGACGACGCGCAGCTCATCCTGAGGCAGGACCCGGAGCTCAAGACGCCACGCGGCGAGGCGCTCAGACTGCTGCTCTATTTGTTCGAGTGCGACGAGGCGGTGCGGCTGTTCCGGGCGGCGTAGAGATGTCAGCCATTCACCGGCTTCTCCGGCCTCGATGACGAAAAGGTGGACGGAGCCGAGCCCCCGCCACAAACGCCAACAGGTCCCCCCTGCCCATCGCTGCCGGGGGCGCGCCACCGCCCCTCTGGCCTCTATCCCGGCAGCAGGTCGGCGTATACGAAGCCGTCACGCTCCACGGTCCCGCCGGGCCGGACGGGAATGGGCGCGCTGAGCATCGGGCCGGCGCTGACAAACGTGTGGAGCTCGCCGTTCTCGCCGCATGGGTCGACGCCGGCGGGAAGATCGGCGAGCAGGTCGTGATCGAAGCGGCGCCCCGCAAAGGCGCGGTCGAGCCGGGCTGGGTCTACGCAGGTGACGTGCGCGACCAGGCCGCCGTCGACCATCTCGCGCGCGAGCGCGTGGGTGTCGCGGCCCCAGAGCGGAAACAGCGGCGCAATGCCGGAGCCGCCGAGCTGGCGCTCGCGGTAAGCGCGGATGTCGGCGAGGAACAGGTCGCCGAACGCCATGGCCTCGACGCCGTGGTCCCGAGCCTCGGCGAGGAAGGCGCTCATGATGCGCTCGTACTCGGCGTTGGGGCAGGGGTGGGGAATGTCGATGACGTGGACGGGCAGGCCGGCCGCGCGCGCCTGCGCCTCCAGCAGGGTGCGCCGCACCGCATGCATGGCGACACGGTCGAAGGCGGCGTTGACGGTGGTGAAGAGCCCGGTCACCTCCGCCTCTCCGCCCGCACGCAGCGTATGCAGCGACCAGGCCGAGTCCTTGCCCGAGCTCCAGCTGACCCACGTTCGCATCGCGCCCCCTTCCACTCTGATACTGCGCAGGACAGGCGGAGCCTGGCTCGCGCCGGGCATCCAACCTGCCAGATCGCCCGAAGCTCAGGCGACGTTCAGCTGCCAGTTGACGCCGTACTTATCCTGCACCCAGCCGAAGCGCTGGCTGAAGCCGTAGTTGTCGAGCGGCATCAAGGCCATGCCGCCGTCCAGCAGGCCGTGGTAGGCCCGCTCCAGCTCGGCGAGGGACTCGCACTCGATGAACAGCGAAAGCGCCGGAGTGAAGGCGAATCCGTGCGCACGGTCGCTGTCAATCGCCATGAAGTCCTGGCCGTTGAGAGTGAAGGCCGCCACCTTCACCGTGCCTTCCCGCCCGGCCGGGTCGCCGGCGCCATAGCGCTCGATGCGCACGATCGAGCCGCCCAGCAGGTCGGTGTAGAAGCCAATCGCCTCCTCGGCCTTGCCGTGCTGCGCGCCCGTGAACATCAAAAAGGGTGCAATGCTTTTCATGGCTCCTGCCTCCGGTGGTTGGCGAGGTCAGACCCGCAGGTCTGATACCCGCTATCCGCGCTTCTTCCTCGCGCGCAGGTCGCGAATCCCCGCCCGCTCGCGCGGATCCTCGCCGGCGGGGAAAATCTGGGTCTTCTGCACCTTCTGTGTGCCGGTTGTCGGGAGGTGGTCGAGAAAAAGCAGCCAGCCGGGGGCCTTGAAGTAGGCCAGGCGGGCGTTGCAGTGGTCGAACAGGGCGCCGGCCAGCACCGGACCGGCGGAGAAGCCGGGCATCAGCACCACGCAGGCCAGCACCTCCTCCTCGCGCACCTCGTCGGCGACGGGGAGCACCGCCACCTGTGCCACCGCCTCGTGCGCCTGCAGCACGGCCTCCACCTCGGCGGCGGCGATGTTCTCGCCGGCGCGGCGGATGATGTGCTTCTTGCGGTCGACGAAGAACAGCATGCCGGAGGCGTCCTGGCGCACCACGTCGCCAGTGTGGAACCACCCGCCCCGCCAGACCTCCTCGGTCGCCGCTTCGTTCTTGAGGTAGCCGGAGAAGAAGCCGTAGCGCGGCGTCTCGGCGCTGTGGCGGATGATCAGCTCGCCGTCGCTGCCCACCGGCACGTCGCGATCCTCCCCATCGACGACCCGCGCCTCCAGGCCGGCCGGGGCCGGGCGGCCGAAGGCGCGGGTGTCGATCAGGCGCGGCTCATGGCAGTCGCCCATGATGCGGCCGGTCTCGGTCATGCCCCAGACCTCGACCATGGGAAAGCCGAAGCGCTCCTCGAAGGCGCCGTGCAGCTGCGGCTCGATGCCGGCGCCAATGCCGAGGCGCACGCGGTGCGCCCGGTCCTGCGGCCCTGGCGGCTGGTTCAGGAGCATGGGTGCCACCACCCCCAGGTAGTGGATTATTGTGGCGCCGCTGGCCGTTATTTCCGGCCACCAGCGCGTCGGCGAGAAGCGGTCGGTGAGCACCGTCGCATTGCCGGACAGGATCACCGCCGTGGCCATGATGGCAAGATTGTTGATGTGGTAGAGCGGCAGCGGGTTGTAGAAGCGCTCCTCGCCGCGCCGGATGTCGATCAGCCCCGCGAGCCCCAGGTAGGTTTTCCCGGCGGTGAGGAAGTACAGGTTGGACAGCATGCAGCCCTTCGGCCGCCCGGTGGTGCCGGAGGTGTAGAGCAGCGCGCATTCCGTCTCCAGCCCCGGCTCGCCCGCACGCACCGGCGTGACCGGGCGCGGCAGCGCGGCCGGCATGTCCAAGGCATCGACCAGCGGCGCCGGGCGCGCGGAAGCCGCGGCCGCGGCCCGCACATCGGCCAGGCGATGTGGCAGCACGACGGCCAGGTCGGCCTCGCTGTGGTCCAGTACATAGGCCATCTCGTCGTGTCGGTAGTCGGGGTTGATCGGCACGATGGAGATGCCGAGCCGATTGAGCGCCAGGTAGTGCAGGAAGAACTCTGGCCGGCTCTCCAGCAGCAGGGCGACGCGGTGGCCATGCCCGTAGCCAGCCGCAGCGTAGCGCTCGCAGAGGCTCACCACCTTCTCCAGCACTCCGGCGTAGCTGTCAGTCTGCGCGGTGGGCGGCGTCGGCACGATCAGGAACGGCAAATCTTCGAATGCTGCGGCCGTGTCCGCAAAAGCCCCGGCGACCGTGATTGCCATCGCCCCCTCCCCATGTCGTTGAGTCTTGTTGTGTCAGCGCCTCAGGCACCGAGACGCCCAGCCGCAGAATGCCCCAGCGCGAAATCCGGAGAAAGCCCGATGCCGGAGGCTGCGTCATATCCCCTAGCAAGGAAATGGCCCAAGCGGCGCGCCGCCTGGAGGCGGTCTCCTGCGCGGTCGCCTTCTCAATCGGGAGAGCAAGGCATGCACACAACTCACGGCGAAACCCACCGCCTGCCCCCCTCGGACGTGTCAGTCCAACCCCTGACGCGCAGCTGGTGGCTCATGTTGCTGCGCGGCCTGGCCGGCATCCTGTTCGGGATCGCGGCTTTCATCTGGCCCGGCCTCACTGTGCTGGCGCTCACACTTCTCTATGGTGCATTCGCGCTGGCCGACGGCGTCTTCTCCCTCGGGGCGGCGCTGACGGGAGGTGGGGACAAGGCCATTCCGACCTGGTGGCTGGCGCTGATCGGCCTGCTCGGCATCGCCGCCGGCTGCGTCGCCTTCCTGTGGCCGGGGCTGACCGCTTTCGCCCTGGTGCTCATGATCGGCGCCTGGGCCGTGACCATTGGTGTGCTTGAGATCATCGGCGCCATTTGGCTGCGCAATGAACTGGAGGACGAGTGGATGTTGATCGTCGCCGGCCTCATCTCGGCCCTGTTCGGCCTGGCCGTGTTGCTGCGGCCGGGAGCCGGCGCGCTGGCTCTGGCGTGGGCGATCGGCGCCTACGCGCTGGTCTCAGGGCTGCTCCACGTGGCATTCGCGCTCCGCCTCAAAGGCGTGCACAAGCGGGCCGCTCCCTGAGCCGGCAACGTGCACCATTTCACACAGGTGATTTGATGTCGGAAACGCAGTTCCCGTCACAGCCCGGTGGACGAGGGGGCATGTCGGGCTGGTTCGATCATGTCGCCGGCGTGATCAAAGGGCCGGCTGGCCTCATGGCCGGCCTCATGGCGCTGCTGGCGCTCATTGGCACCGGGATCACTCTGGCGGACGCGCAGTGGGCGCGCACCTACTGGCTGGCGCTGGTGCCCATCTATGGCGTGCTGTGCGTCCTCGCCGCGTGGCGCCGCACCGGGCAGCTGACTGGCAGCGTGACACGCCAGGTCCTGCACTGGGTCAGCGTTGCCGCAGCCATTGCCCTCGACTTTGCCTATCTGAGACGCGGCGGCGAGCCGGCGGCAGCGGCATCGGGGCTCAGCTCGCTCCTGCTCCTGGCGCTCGGCTCGCTGCTTGCCGGCATCCACCTCGACTGGCTGTTCGCCCTGGTCGGCCTGCTCCTGCTCGCCATTTTCGCCGTCGTCGGCCTGGCGCAGTATTATGTGACGGTTGCATTCCTGGTCGCCGCAGCCGTTGCGCTGATCCTGGCAGGGTATTGGGTAATCCGGCGATCGTAAGCCGGTCGAACCCTGCCCGCCGGCTTCGCGCCCTCCATTCTGCCACCTGTGCGCGAGCCAAATCGCCGCATGACCACCAGGAGATGCTCCGCGTCCCACTATTTTGGCGACATTCCATTGCTGGGCCGACGAAAGGGTAACGGCGGCGGCAAAAATGGCGTGCGAGTATCGTGCACTGTCTTGGAATGCTGACCCCGTTTGCCTATAGTGCCCAGGGGCCTCAAGGCTTGCGGCGTCTTGCGGCGTGCCTGCTGCGGTGCCTGAGCAAGTAAGTATGCGGGTATGCGTCGGCGGGCACCGGCTCGGCTCGGCCATCGAGCCCGCATGTGTCAGCATATGGGGCGGAGTACGGGGGGCCACATCAGACGATGCGATGCAATTGGCGACGCTGGCTTTGGGGGGTAGTTCCGCTCGTCGGTCTTGGGCTGGCCGCGGCACAGTATGAGCGTGCTGCGATCGAGCAGGACCTGACCGAGCGCGCCGAGCGTGCCATGAAGGGGCACGGCGCCTACTGGGCGGTGGTGAATTTCAGCGGGCGCGATGTCGTACTGACCGGCGACGCGACCACCGACAAGGAGCGCAGGGAGGCTGCGGCAGAGCTGCGCCGCGTCTGGGGCGTCGGCGATATCAACAACAACGCCGGCCTGCCGCCCGTTGCCGAGCCCTACACGTGGAGCGCCCAGCGGCGAGGCGATCGCATCCGCCTGCAGGGGCACTATCCCAATCGGGCCGTCCGGCAGACCATCATTGGCATGACCAAGGCCGCCGTGCCAGGGCTGGAGGTCGTCAATCGCATGCGCCTGGCGCGCGGCGCCCCGGCGAACGATACCTGGCTTGCGGCGCTGAGCTTCGGCCTCAAGCAGCTGGCCTCGCTCCGGCGCGGCGAGGTGAAGCTCGACGACCTCACCATGTCGATCTCTGGGGCCGCCGAGGATACCGCAAGCTACCGGCTGATCACGACTGCGCTGAAGAGCGGGCCGCCCAAGGGCATAACGCTGGCGAGCGTGCAGATAGCGGCGCCGGTGGTCAGTCCCTACACGTGGTCGGCCCAGTTCGCTGGTGGCCAGCTTGAGCTGTCGGGCCACGTCGCCAGCGAAGGCGCCCGCTCGGAAGTGCTGGGTGCAGCGCGCACTGCCGCGGTCGGCACGACCGTCGTCGATCGCATGGAACCCGCCGGGGGCGCCCCCAAAGGCTGGTCCGACGCCGCTGCGGCCCTGATCAAGCAGATCGTGCGGCTGCAGAGCGGCAGCGCCGAAATGAAGGACACTGCCGTCGTGGTCGGCGGCATCGCGGCTGACGATGTCCAGATGAAGGCGGTACGCGAGGGTCTGCGTACGTCGCTGCCGGAGGCATTCAAGCTGACCGATCAGATCCGGGTGCGCGAGGACAAGGCGGCCCAGGAGAAGGCCGCCGCCGAGAAGGCTGCCGCTGAGAAGGCCGCTGCCGAGAAGGCCGCTGCCGAGAAGGCTGCTGCCGAGAAGGCTGCCGCCGAGAAGGCCGCTGTCGAGAAGGCCGCCGCCGAGAAGGCTGCCGCCGAGAAGGCTGCCGCCGAGAAGGCCGCCGCCGAGAAGGCCGCCGCAGAGAAGGCCGCCGCAGAGAAGGCCGCCGCAGAGAAGGCTGCCGCAGAGAAGGCTGCCGCAGAGAAGGCTGCCGCCGAGAAGGCCGCCGCCGAGAAGGCCGCCGCCGAGAAGGCTGCTGCCGAGAAGGCCGCCGCCGAGAAGGCTGCCGCCGAGAAGGCTGCCGCTGAAAAGGCCGTGGCCTGCCGGCGTGATCTGAGCACGCTCGGGAAGGCCCATCCCGTCGCCTTCGAGCGTGGCAGCGCGCAAATCGAGGAGGAGGGTGCGGCAACGCTCGACCGCATCGCCGCGGCGATCAAGACGTGCCCCGGTGTCGCCATCGCCGCCGAAGGGCATGCCGACATCGAGGGCAGCGCCGAGCACAACCAGCGCCTCTCGGTCAAGCGCGCCCAGGTGGTGGCCGACTACCTAATCCGCGCCGGCGTCGCGGCCGAGCAGGTGCAGGTGGCCGGCTTCGGCACCAGCCGCCCGGCCGCCTCCAACAAGACGGCGGCTGACCGGGCCAAGAACAGGCGCACCGAGATTGTGGTCCGTCCGTAGGCCTCGCCCGCAGCAAACGAACCATGGTCGCGTAGGAGGTTCAGCGCATGGAATATCTTGCCGGCATTGATTACCTCGCCTTCAGGCTGATGTGGTGGCTGCTGGGCGCATTGGCGTTCGGCTTCGTGGTCGGCTGGTTGTCGTGCAGCCGCACCCTAAGCGACCCGTCCTGAGGGCCGACGGCGAACGACGAAGCTGGGGGACGTGATGGTTTCGTTATCGATACAGACGCTGCTGCTGATGGCGGTAGCCTACTTCCTGGGCGCGGCGCTTGCCTGCATCATCCGGCGCAGCCTGTCCCCGGCCGTGCGCCCTGTCGCTGCGACGGCGGGCGGCACCAGCGCCGAGCGGCGCGTCGATCCGCTACCCGAGGCCGTACGCCGTGACGAGCAGGCTGCGGCCGCAGTCGCCCGAGTGCAGGCCGCTGCGGCTGCAGCGACTGCCGCCGCGAGCGGCACCACGGCCACCCTGGTGGTGCCAGCGGCGGCATCTGTCCCCACGGCACCAACGCCTGTCGTCAGCGCACCGCCCGGACCACAGGACCTCAAGAGCATCCAGGGCATCGACGCCGCGACTGAGGCGCGCCTCAAGGCCTTGGGCATCACCGGCTTTGAGCAGATCGCGGCTTGGCAGCGCGACGATGTCGTGCGCATCGGCAAGGAACTCGGCCAGAAGGGCCGCGTGGCCCGGGAGAACTGGATCGAGCAGGCGCAAATCCTGGCCAAGGGCGGCCAGACGCTGTTCTCGGTGCGCCGGGCGCGCGGTGAGGGAAGCACCGCCTCCCCGACAGCCGACGAGGGCGTGCCGGGGCTGCCGCCTGCGCCGGGCCCTGCGCCACTGCTGCCGTTGCCGATGTCGCGCGTCGGCGTGGCCGCCGTCGTGATCGCGCCGCCGGCCGAGGCGCCGCACTCAGCCGCCACTGCACCGGCACCGCCAACTGACAGTCCGCCGTTGGTCTCGGAGCGCGCCGCGTTTGCGCGCGGGTCCGCAGTCCCCATCCGGCCCGTTGAGGTGCCGACCCACGACAAGCTGCAGCGCATCAGCGGCATCGACGCCGAGCTTGAGCAGAAGCTGAATGCGCTCGGCGCCCTGCGCTACGCCCACATCGCCCAATGGTCGCCGGCCGAGGTGGAACTGGTGGACCGCAAGCTGGGGCTCGCCGGGCGCGTCTCGCGCGAGAACTGGATCGAGCAGGCGCACATCCTGAGCCGGGGCGGCGACACCCGGTTCTCGCTGGAGTTTGATCGTCCCGCCGGCGCGCCGACACCGCCAGCTCCGGCAGGCCCGCCACCGCGGCCGATCAAGCTGCCTGATGCCATCCGTGCGCATGAGGCGGCGAAGGCGGCAGGGCGTACCGACCTCGGCTCCCTGCGCTCGGTGCGCTCCGAGGTGTACCAGGACGCCACCGAGCCCGGACCCGAGGCGGCGCGCCGCGTCGCCGGGCGCAAGCTCGCGCGGAGCACACAAGCAGACGACCTCAAGCGCATCCGCGGCATCGGCGTACTGATCGAGAAGAAGCTCAATGCGCTGGGTGTGGCGACCTACGACGACATCGCCAACTGGTCGAGCGAGGACATCGACCGCATCAGCCATCAGCTCGACTTCAAGGGGCGGATCCAGCGCGAGAACTGGGTCGAGCAGGCACGCATCCTGAGTGCCGGCGGCGACACCGACTTCTCCCGCCGCATGGACAGGAAGTGAGCGTCGGCTGGGTTACGCGCACACAGACCCAACCACATTTTCACGGTTGTGCGCTTTGAGTGCGCTGGGTGTGCCCCGGCATTCGCCGGGGTCGGCCCAGCCTACGCGCCAAGCGCAATCGTCCGTGATCGGCGCACCGGCTCGCGAAGCCCGGCAAGCTGCCCTTTCAGATCGGCGATGTGGGTATCGCGCTGGGCGATGCTGGCCTCCAGATCGGTCATGTAGGCGTTCCGATCGGCGATGCTGGTACGCAGCTCGACGATGAAGGTGTCGCGTTGCGAGACACTGGCCTCCAGGTCGGCGATATAGCTGTCACGCTGCGAGAGCCCCACCTCCAGGTCGGCGATGTACTTGTCGCGCTGCGTAACGGCAACCTTCAGGTCCGCCACGGTGGCGTCGCGCTCGGCGAGCGACGCCCCGAGCCGCGAGACGGCAGAGTCGCGCTCCTTGAGCGTGGCCTTCAATCCTGCCACGGCGCTCTCACGCTCGGCGAGCGACGCCTTCAGTCCCGCGACAGCGGCATCGCGCTGGCCGATGGTCGCCTGCAGCCCGGCGACGGCCGAGTCGCGCGCCTTGACGGTGGCCTGCAGGCTGGCAATGGCGGCGTCCCGCTGCTTGATCGCTGCGCCAAGCCCGGCAACCTCCGCAACGCGCTGCGCAAGGTCGGCCGTCAGGCTCGCGATCTTGCTGTCACGCCCGGTTACGCCTGCCTCCAGCCCGGCGATGTGCGTCTCGCGCGCCGCCAGCATGGATTCGTGGCTGGCAATCTGCGACGTGAGCTCGCCATGGAGGCTGTTGGACGTTTCCAGCTCGGCCCGCAGAGACGCTGTCTCGGCCTGCTCGCTCTCGAGCGCCCCCTGCGCCTCGGCGAGCTCGGCCGCCTTCTGGCGCAGTTCCTCCCGCAGCTCATCCAGCGCCTCGGAACGCTTGTCCTCGGCAGCTTCCTGCTCCAGCTCGATGATGCGCGTCTCCAGACGGATGCGGGCCTTGCCATCGGCGTCGAGCTGCGCCTGCAGCCCCGCGAGCTTGTCCTGTGCGAGACCGCGCTCCGTCCGCTCACGGGCCAGCTCGTCGTTGAGCGCCTTGCAGCGGCCGGCGCTGGTCTCGTAGCGGGCGCGCCAGTCGGTGCGGTCGGACTCCGATTCATGCATCAGCCGCTGCACCCACAACGAGGCCTTCAGCTTGCCCTCGATGCGACGGCAGAGCTCCTGCCATCCCGGATGATCGTGCTTGCCGTTCCAATTGGAGAGGTCGAGACCGTCGAGGCCGACGCCGGTCTGCACCTGCCAGGTGCTGCGTGGCTCCAGCCGCACGACGATCAGCTTGCCTCGCTCCTTGGCGACGGCGGCGAGGTGGGTCATCCGGTTGGAGTGGGCCGAGGCGGCCGAGCGCAGCACGACCACGCATTTGCACCGGGCGAGGCGCTTGTGAACCCAAGCCTCCCACGCCACGTCGGCCGGCGCCTCCTGCTCCCAGAGCACGTCAAAGCCACGCGCGTTAAGCGCATCGCGGACAGGGCGCACGCGTTCACGGTCGCCGCTGTCGTAGGCAAGAAAGATCTCTGTCACGCCAAACCCCTCGCACGCCATACTCACGCTAAAGCTTAGCTATGATGGGGGAATTTGGTCCCATCAAGGCCCATTCGTCACATCCGCCGTGATCAGGGTCACCCGCGGCGCATGTTGTGCCACCAAGTGGTGCCGGCCTACATACATTGCGCAACGGCGCGAGCCGGCACCGCCGGGGCCATTCCAGCCCCAACATCGGGCTTGCCCTTGTGCACGATGCAGTGTTCCCTCCGGCGCTGGACGTCGCTGCGAGCACCGCCAACAAAGGGGGAAAACAATGGTAGCAAAGTTCGGGATCGGGCAGGCGGTGCGGCGCGTGGAGGACGTGCGCTTTCTCAAGGGTGCGGGCAATTACGTGGGTGATATCTCCCTCCCCGGACAGACCTATGGCGTCGTCGTCTACTCCACTCAGGCGCACGCCAGGATCAGGAAGGTGGACACGAGCGCGGCCGAAGCGGCCCCCGGCGTGCTCCTGGTGCTGACGGGCGCCGATGCCATCGCCGACCAGATCGGCGGCCTGGCGCCGGCCGCCATGCCCGAGGACATCGGCATTCCCGTCAAGAGCTACCGCACCATCCGCCCGGTGCTGGTCGCCGACGAGGTGCGTTGCGTGGGAGACCGCGTGGCGTTCGTGGTGGCCGAGACCGAGGCTGAGGCGCGCGACGCCGCCGATCTTGTCGAGATCGACTACGAGACGCTCCCCGCCGTCGTCACGCTCGAGGAGGCCGTCAAGCCGGGCGCACCGGCGGTGTGGGCCGATTGCCCGAGCAACATCTCCTACCGTGTCGGCTTCGGCGACGAGGCGGCGGTGAAGGCGGCATTCGACGGCGCCAAGCACGTCGCCGCCATCAAGCTTGTCAACAACCGCGTGTCGGCCAACTCCATGGAGGCGCGCGCGGCGCACGGCCAGTACGAGCCGGCGACGGGACGATACACCCTCCACACCAGCACGCAGGACCCATTCGGCATCCGCCAGAAGCTGGCGATGAAGACGTTCCACGAGCCTGTCTCGAAGTTCCGCGTGATCTCGCCGGACGTGGGCGGAGGCTTCGGCATGAAGGGTGACTGCTATCCCGAGGACGTGCTGGTGCTGTGGGCCTCCAAGCGGCTTGATGGCGCCCCGGTCCGGTGGGTCTCGACTCGCGCGGAAGCCCTGATGAGCGACGCCCACGGCCGCGACCAGGTGATCAGTGCCGAGCTGGCGCTCGACGAGGGCGGCAAGATCCTGGCGCTGCGCAGCCACGCGCTGGATTCGCTCGGCGCGTATACGGCCGGTGCGCAGATGGCGAGCGTGTTCTTCGGCCTGCGCCTCTCCACCGGCGTCTATGACATCGGCACCATCCACGCCGTGGCCGACGTGGTGTTCACCAACACCACGCCAATGGTGCCCTACCGCGGCGCCGGCCGCCCCGAGGCCGCCTATCTGATCGAGCGGCTGATGGACGCGGCGGCGCTCAAGACCGGCATCGACCCGGTCGAGCTGCGGCGCCGCAACTTCATCAAGCCGGAGCAGATGCCCTACCACACGCAGACCCACTACGTGTACGATTCCGGCGAGTTCGATGCGGCGCTGGCCAAGGCGCTGGAGCTGGCCGACTGGGCGGGCTTCGCGGCCCGCAAGGCGGAGTCGGAGGCGGCCGGCAAGGCGCGCGGGCGCGGGCTCGCCTATTTCATCGAGGAGGCCGGCATCTTCAACGAGCGCATGGACCTGCGCTTCGATTCCGACGGCAACGTCGCCATCATCGCCGGCACGCACTCGCACGGACAGGGCCACGAGACGGCGTTCGCGCAGATGGTGCACGAATGGCTCGGCATCCCGATCGAGTCCATCCGCTACGTCCAGGGCGACACCGACAAGGTCTCGATCGGCCGCGGCACCTATGCCTCCCGCAGCGTCATGAACGGCGGCAATGCCCTGAAGGTGGCTGCCGACGACGTGATCGCCAAGGGCCGCAAGATGGCCGCGCGCATCCTCGAGGCAACACCCGAGACGATCGACTTCGCCGACGGCCTCTACAAGGCGCAGGGCACCAACAAGTCGGTGCCGCTGCAGGACGTGGCCAAGGCCTTCTTCGCGCCCGTCGGGCTGCCCATGGACCTCGGCGTCGGCCTCGAAGGCCACGGCTCCTATGCCAGCGAGCCGGGCAACTTCCCCAATGGCTGCCACGTCTGCGAGGTGGAGATCGACCCCGAAACCGGCGTGGTGACGCCGGTGCGCTATACCTGCATCGACGACCTCGGCCGTGTCATCAATCCGATGATCGTGGAGGGGCAGATCACCGGCGCGCTGGCGCAAGGTGTCGGCCAGGCGCTGATGGAGCACGTCATCTACGACAAGGACTCCGGCCAGCTCGTCACCGGCAGCTTCATGGACTACGCCATGCCGCGCGCCAGCGACATGTCGGCACCGCTGCAGATCGCATTCCACAACGTGCCGGCCAGGACCAATCCGATCGGCGTGAAAGGCATCGGCGAGGCGGGCTGCACCGGCTCACCGCCGGCCATCATGAACGCCGTCATGGACGCGCTGCGTCCTCTCGGAGTGAAAGAGCTCGACATGCCGGCCACGCCGTTCAAGGTGTGGCAGGCGATTGAGGCAGCGAAGGCCGCCCGCAGGGTGCAATAAGCGGAGTGCATTGCACCGAGACGGCCGAAACGGTGCAATGCAGCTTTCGCCTTATGGCACGCTACACTCCATCCAGCCTTGCCACGTCCAGGCGGTGCACGATGCCGCGCGTCTCGCTGTTGAGGGCCGGGTAGCGGGCGAGCACCAATGGGTCGTGGCCGGGCACGATGCAGCGCGGGGAGCCGGCGAGTGTCTGCAGCTTCTGGTAGCCCGCGAGCACGTCGGCGATGTCGACGGTGATGGGAAACACCTTCCCGGTCTCGAAATTCTCGTAGTAGTGCGAGGCGTCCGACGCCAGCACCACCGGACCGTTTGCGGTGGCGACGCGGACGCACTGCAGGCCGCGGCTGTGGCCGCCGATCTTGTGCACCGTCACCCCCGGCGCGATCTGGGCGTCGCCGTCGTGGAAGATCACCCGGCCGGAAAAGACGTTCTTCACCATCTCGCACACATGATCGACGGTGAACGGATGGCGCAGGTGCGCGTGCACCATGCAGGGGCCGGTGGCGTAGGCCATCTCGGCGGCCTGCAGGTGGAAGCGGGCCTTGGGGAACGCCGTCAGGGTGCCGGCGTGGTCGTAATGCAGATGCGTGATGACCACCTGGTCGACGTTGCCGGCGGCGAT
>DASURA010000207.1:0-18182 GCA_036280295.1 Hyphomicrobiaceae bacterium | reverse complement strand
CGGGACGGCGGCACGACCGAGCGGCGCCAGCACCCAGGCCAGCACCGCGGCTGTCAGAAGGGCGAATGCGGTCCATAGGAGGAGCATGGGGTTGCAATAGGCCGATGGCGCCGAGGTGGCAAGGATGGCTGAGCTGATGTACCGCCGCAGGATCTATTCTGCCGCACCGCCACGCAGCGCATTGACGAACGGCAACGTACGCAGGCGCCGGCCTGTTGCGGCAAAAAGGGCGTTGCCCAACGCCGGGGCTACGGGCGGCAGGCCAGGCTCGCCAAGGCCGCCCCACGGGCCATCGCTGGCCAGGAAATGGACGTCGATGCGCGGCGGGGTCTGCGCCAGGGTCAGGATGGGATAGTCCGGGAAGTTCCGCTGCGCCACCATGCCGCCCTCCAGGGTGATCGCCTCGGCGATGGCGGCACTGAGCCCCATGACGATGGCACCCTCCACCTGTGCGGTGGCGGTATCGGGATGACAGACCTGCCCACAGTCGACCGCGGCCGTCACGCGGTGCACGTGCGGGATGCCGTCAGCCCCAAGGGAAGCCTCGATGACGTGGGCAACAACAGTGCCGAAGCTCTCCACCAGGGCGATGCCGCGGCCCACGCCGGAGGAAAGCGGCTCGCCCCAGCCGGCCCGCCCGGCAGCCGTCTCAAGGACACGCCGGTGGCGCGAGCCGGCCGGCAGAAGATCCCGGCGGTAGCGGAACGGATCCTGGCCGGCGGCATGCGCCAGCTCGTCGATGAACGTCTCGGTCCAGAAGCCGTGCTGGGAGTGGGCGACGCTGCGCCAGATGCCGACGCGGACGTGCGTCGGCAGGGAGACGGAGCGGATCGACAGATTGGGGATCGCATACGGGACCGCATAGGCGGCGCTGTGATCGCGGACGCCCGGATTGTCGGTATAGACCTGCGACCAGGCCAGCGGGCGGCCGTCGGCCGCCAGGGCGCCCCTGAGGCGGGTGGTGAGCGCCGGGCGGTAGGTGCCCTGGGTGAAATCCTCCTCCCGGCTCCAGATCATCTGCACCGGGCGTGGCGACAGCGCCATGGCGATGCGGGCGGCCTGCTCCAGATAAGCGGCGGAAGCGGCGGCGCGGCGACCGAACGCGCCGCCCACGGGCAGCGGGATGAGCGTGACGTCGGCGGCGCTCAGGCCGATCCACCTGGCGAGGCTGGCCTTGCTGCCGAGCCCGTCCTGCTCGCCGGCCCATACCGTCAGCCTGCCGTCCTCGTACTGGGCGGTGGCGTTGATGGGCTCCATCGCCGCATGGTGCAGGAACGGCACCCGGTAGCTGGCCTCGACGCGGCGGCCGGCCGGGGCGCTGCCAAGTGCCGCCTCGGCATCGCCGGTGCTCTGCATGCGGCGGCCTCGATCGGTGGCCAGCGCCCGGTCGTGCTCGGCGCCGAGACTCGACGAACTGACGCCGGCATTGCCGGCATCGGAGAACGCCGGGGCGAGAGCGGCAAGCGCGCGCTGTGCCTGCCAGTAGCTGCGCGCGACGACGGCCGCGGCATGCTTGAGACTGACAACCCGCTCCACGCCGGGCATGGCCAGCGCTGGCGCGGGATCCAGCGCAAGGAGGCCTCCGCCATGCACGGGTGCTGCCTGCACGGCGGCGTAGAGCATGCCGGGCAGGCGCAGATCAATGCCGTAGCCGGCAGCACCCTGCACCTTGGCGGGAATATCCAAGCGAGGCGGCGAGGTGCCGATGATCTTGAAGTCGCGGCGTGCCTTGAGGCGCGGGCTCGCCGGCACGCTGAGCCGGGCGGCGTCGGCGGCCAGCTCGCCGTAGCGGGCGCGGCGGCCGCTCGCGGTGTGCGTGACGACACCGTCGGCCGCGGCGAGATTGTCGGCCCCGACGTGCCAGCGCCGGGCCGCGGCCTCGACAAGCATGGCACGCGCTGCGGCGCCGATGATGCGCATGCCGAACTGGCCGGTGAAGCGCACCGCCGTCGAGCCACCGGTGACCTGCAGGTTGAACAGGCGCGCGGCCTCGGCAAATGCCACATCGACGCCCTCGTCGAGGACGTGCGGGATGTTCCAGCGGTGCAGCACCCAGCCTTCGCCGAGGAAACGGTTGGCAAACGCCTTCTCCGCGGGGGCGCGCTCCGCCCGCACGCGCGAGAAGTCGGCGTCCAGCTCCTCGGCCGCCATCATGGCGAGCGCGGTGTGGGTGCCCTGACCCATGTCGACGTGCGGGATGTAGACCGTTACCAGATCGTCTTCACCGATTTTAATCCAGCCGCCGAGCAGGCTCTCGCCGTCATGGGCGACGAGATGGACTGCCTGCGCCTCGAACGAGCGGCTCCAGGCACGATAGCCGAGCGCCAGGCCGCCGGCGGCGGCGACCGAGCCGATCAGGAACGTCCGGCGCTTCATGAACGGCGGCTCCGCGATCCCGGCACCTGGTCCGTCCCATCGCCTCTGCGGTCGAGCGAGGTATCATCCGTCGGCGCGAGCGGCCTGCCCCCATCCGCCAGGCGGCGGATGGCGCGACGCACGCGCGGATAGGTGCCGCAGCGGCACAGGTTGCCGATGGCAGCATCGATCTCGGCGTCCGCAGGGGAGGGCGAGGCGCGCAGCAGTGCGGCGGTCGCCATGATCATGCCGGCCTGGCAGTAGCCGCATTGCGGCACCTGCACGTCGATCCAGGCGCGCTGCACGGGATGCAGTGCTCCGGGCGGCAGGCCGGCGCTGGCGGCAAGCCCCTCGATGGTGACGATCTCGGCACCGTGAGCGGCGCTGAGCGGGAGGGAGCAGGAGCGGACGGCCGCACCGTTGAGATGCACGGTGCAGGCCCCGCACGCGCCGATGCCGCAGCCGAACTTGGTGCCGGTGAGACCCATGTCCTCACGCAGCACCCAGAGCAGCGGCGTGTCCGGATCGGCCGCGACCGTGAACGGGATGCCGTTCACCTTCAGGCTGATCATGCTCGAGGTCCTTCGCTTGCGAGCGCCCAGGACGTCCACCCGTGGAGATATAGCGCGAGTCCGCGATAACCAGTCCTACATGGGATGCGCCCCTATGTCGCCGCACCCGGCCGGGCGATCGCTTTGCTCGCGATCCGAGCGGCAAACCGGAGCGCATCAAGGGTGCGGGCTTGTAGGACGGGCGCTAGCGCCCGGCGCGGCACTAAACCTGCTTGCCCGGCGGCGCGAGCACCGGCAGTGTCCGCCCTGCATCGCGATACAGGCCACGCCAAGGGGCTCATTGTGTCAGCTGACGACGCCAACCCATCCGCCGCACCCACGACGAACCGGCGGCAGATGCCGTCCCGGCGGCAGCTCACGCATATTGCATCGCTGTGGCCCTATGTCTGGCGCCATCCGGCCATGCTGGCCGTCGCCGTCGTGGCCCTGGTCGGCTCGGCGGCGGCAACGCTGACGGTGCCGCTGGCCGTGCGCGGCATGGTCGATCACGGCTTCACCAGTGCCGAAGGCAGCGGCGCCATCGACGGCTATTTCCTCACCCTGATCGGGCTAGGCCTGGCCCTGGCGCTGGCCAGTGCCGCGCGCATGTATGCGGTCAACTGGCTCGGCGAGCGGGTGGTCGCCGACCTGCGCGCCGAGGTCTTCGGCCACCTGACGCGGCTCGGCCCAGCCTTCTACGAGACCAACCATTCCGGCGAGGTGATGAGCCGCCTCACCGCCGATACCACCCAGATCAAGACCGCGGCGGGCTCGGCTTTGAGCCAGGCCTTGCGCAACCTGATCATGCTGATCGGCACGCTGGTCATGATGGTGGTGACGAGCCCGTCGCTGTCGGCGCTGGCCCTTGCCGCCCTCCCGCTGATCGTGTTCCCCCTGCTTGCCTATGGCCGCTCGGTGCAGCGGCTTTCCCGCACGGCCCAGGATCGCCTGGCGGAGGCGTCGGCCTACGCGGCCGACAACCTGGGTGCGGCGCGCGCCATGACCGCATGCGGCCAGGAGAAGGCGGTTGCGGGGCGGTTCGCCGCCGCGGTCGATCTCGCCTTCGCCGCCGCCAAGGCCCGTCTGCTGGCCCGCGCCGGGCTCACGGCGATCGCCATCTTCCTGGTCGTCGCCAGCATTGTCGCGGTGTTGTGGTTCGGGGCGCGTATGGTGATCTCCGGCCAGATGACGGCCGGCCAGCTTGGACAGTTCATCCTCTACGCCGTGCTCGCCGGCGGCGCCCTGGCAGAGCTATCGGAGGTGTGGAGCGAGATCGCCTCCGCCGCCGGCGCGGCCGAGCGCATGATGGAGCTGCTCGCCACACCGCCGCAGATCGCAGCACCGGCCGATGCCAGGCCGATGCCGCAACCTTCGCTTGGCACCGTGGAGATGCGCGATGTTCGCTTCGTCTATCCGACCCGGCCGGACATCTCGGCGCTCAACGGCGTCAGCTTCAGGATTGCGAAAGGCGAGACCGTCGCGCTGGTCGGACCGTCGGGCGCCGGCAAGAGCACGATCTTCAACCTGATCCTGCGCTTCTACGACCCGCAGTCCGGCACGGTGCTTGTTGACGGCCTTGCCGTCGAGTGCGTCGACCCCGACGAGTTGCGCCGGCGCATCGCCCTGGTACCGCAGGAAACGGCGCTGCTCGATGATACCGTGCTGGAGAACATCCGCTACGGCCGTGCCGACGCCAGCTTCGCCGACGTGCAGCGCGCAGCCGCGGCTGCCCACGCCCACGCTTTCGTCATGGCCCTGCCGGAGGGATACGCGACGCGACTTGGCGAGCGCGGCGTGACGCTGTCCGGCGGCCAGCGCCAGCGCATCGCCCTGGCGCGGGCCGTGCTCCGTGATGCCCCCATTCTGCTGCTCGACGAGGCAACCAGCGCGCTCGACGCCGAGAGTGAGGCGGCCGTGCAACAAGCGCTTGAGCACATTACCGAAAATCGCACGACTTTGGTGATTGCCCACCGCCTCGCCACGGTGCAGCGCGCCGACCGCATCCTGGTGCTCGATGGCGGCCGGATTGTCGAGGAAGGCAGACACGCCGACCTGATCCGCAAAGGCGGATTGTATGCCCGCCTTGCCGAGTTGCAGTTCGCCCTCGATGCCGCGCAATAGGATGCTCCCCGGCGGCCACACTCCCGTGTCAAACATGCACCATCGGTCGAGCTTTGACTCGTCCGCACTGGCTTTTGCCCTCTCACTCGACGTAGTCTGCCACAGCCTACAGACGGGTTTGGCGGAGACCCGGGGCGGACGGATCTGATCGCGCTAGGAGAGGGCGCTCCGAGCATCATGCACGCGTGGCAAGAGTTCAGGCGGTGGTCGGCGGGGATCGCCCTGGCCGTAATGGCAAGCACGGCGACGACACCGGTATTGGCTGAGTCCGCCGAATGGATGCGGGTTCTGGGGCCCGGCTACGGCAACTTCACCGGGCCTGCGCCCAGCGACCGCGAGTTCATCCGGGAATGGGAGAAGAGCCCGGAGAAGGGCCTGCCGACGCTCAGCAAAGGGAATATCGTCGCAATGAAGGCGGCGATCGCGCGCTACACCGCCATTGCCGCCAAGGGCGGCTGGCGCCGTCTGCCGGCGAATGCGAAGCTTGAGCAGGGAACCACCGACGCCGCCGTCGCCATCCTCCGTGAACGGCTCGTGATGTCCGGCGAGATGAAGGACAGCGACGGATCCGACTATTTCGGCTACGAGCTGGCACAGGCGGTGCGCCGCTATCAGGAGGCCAACGGCCTGCCGCCGACGGGCGTCGTCGACAAGGCCACGGTGGCGGCGCTGAATGTGACCGCCGCGGGGCGCCTGAAGCAGCTCCGCATCAATCTCAACAGGCTTCGCGCACTCGGCGAGGCGCCGCGGAAGTTCATCTTTGTCAACATCCCGGCCACCCAGATCGAGGCGATCGCGAACGACAAAGTCGCCTCGCGCCATGCCGGCGTGGTCGGCAAGATCGACCGTCAGACACCGCTACTCCGGTCGTCGATCCAACAGCTCAACTTCAACGCCGTGTGGCACCTGCCGCCGACGGTGATCAACGAAGACCTAATCCCCACCGGCCGGAAGATGGCGCGGCGCGGCCAGAGCGCTCTGGTCAAGTTCAAGATCGATGCCTACAGCGGCGGCCGCAAGCTCGATCCCACGAAGGTGAACTGGAACGCAGCCCAGGCGCTGACGTTCCGCCAGCAGCCGGGCCCGGAAAATCCGCTCGGGTTCGTCAAACTCAACTTCCCCAATGCTCACTCCGTCTACATGCACGACACGCCGGGGCAATCTGTCTTCGGGCGCACATTCCGGGCGGCAAGCTCGGGGTGCGTGCGCGTCTCGGGCATCGAGAAGCTGGCGGCCTGGATCGCGGCCGACGAGGGCTGGAAGCCGGAGCAGGTGCATCGCATGAAGGAGACCGGCGAGCGCTACGACCTGCGGTTGAAACACCCCATTCCGCTCTACTTTGCCTATATTACCGCCTGGGCGACGCGCGACGGAGCAGTGCATTTCCGGCGAGATATCTACAATAAGGATGGTCTGGGCAAGCAGGCGGGCAAATACTGACACGGGTTGATTTGCACGCCGCACGAGAGAAGAGGCCTCCCGCGCGGCAAGGGGGAACGTGTGGATTATCGCTTGGCAGCGCTGAAGGGCGAGATCGAGAAGATCGTGTCCAACGGCCCGGTTGGATTGTGGTCGAACGTTCCGGCTACATTTCCCTACAATAACGAGACCGTCGTCTTCCACGAGAACGGCAGCGGCATGATCACCTCGTGGTCGGCGCTGTCCGGCCGGAGCCTGCAGACCTTCACCTGGAGCATGGCGGGGCGCGGCCGCATCACCATGCGCTACTGCCTCACCCGCTTCGGCGAGCAGGCCGACGACGAGCTCGGCGAACCGGACGACACCGCCGAGCTCTCGCCCGTCACCTTCGGCATCGAGATCGTCGTGCAGGAGACCGAGATCGGCGCCTGGGCGGTGCTGGTGAGCGAGGGCAGCGATGCCTTCGACTGCTTGCGCACCGGCTTGGCCCGCATCGAGCCGCCGCTGCGACTGGACGAGGTGTCACCTGGCGCGGCCTTGCCGCCCCAGCGCTCGTTCTTCTCCCGCGTGCGCAGCCTCGTCTCCTGGTCGCGCCCCGCGCCGTGAGCTGCAGGCGCGTCACAGAGAAGCCCTGTCATCGAGCGGCCGCCTCAGGCCGCGCTGCGCGTGTCGATGATGTCGCGCCGCAGGCGATCGCCGGCGCGCAGGAGATCGCGGTATGGCCCCGGACGCGTGGCCAGCTCCTCGGGCGAACCATCCTGCACCAGCTCGCCCGATTGCATCACCAGGATGCGGTCGAACTGGCGCACTGTGGAGAGTCGGTGCGTGATGGCAATAACCGTGCGACCACGCATCAAGCGCTCCAGGGTCTCGCGCAGGGCCACCTCGGTGCCGCTGTCGAGTGCGGAGGTAGGCTCATCGAGCAGCAGCAGCGGGGCATCCTTGAGGAACGCGCGGGCCAATGCCACGCGCTGGCGCTGCCCGCCCGACAGCCGGGTGCCGCGGTCGCCGACGATCGTTTCGAGCCCTTGCGGCAACTCGGCGATGAAGTCGCAGCGGGCGGCGGCGGCAGCCTCCCACACCTCGGCATCGGTGGCCTCAGGGCGGGCGTAGCGGATGTTCTCCTTGAGCGAGCGATGGAACAGCGAGATGTCCTGCGGCACCACCGCGATCGCGTCGCGCAGGCTTTGCTGCGTCACCGCGGTGGTATCCTCGCCCGCCAGCAGGATGCGGCCCTCCTCGATGTCATAGAAGCGCTGGACGAGCGCCAGGATCGAGGTCTTGCCGCCTCCCGACGGCCCGACCAGGCCGACCCGCTGGCCACTCTCGATCTTGAAGCTCAAGCGGTTGAAAAGGCGCGGGCAGTCGGGATAGGCGAAGCTCACGCGCTCGAACTCCACGCTGTTGCCGCTGTTCACCAGCGTCTTCGCACCGGGTCGATCGGAGAGCTGGTGCGGCACCAGCAGCGTTTCCAGCGCCTCGGTGAAACGCGCCGCGTGCTGGGTCACGTCGACGAGCGCCACCGCGAGATCGCGAGTGGCGTGCAGCACCGAGAGGCCGAGTGTGCACACGAGAATCACATCGCCGGTGGTCGCTCGCCCCATCTGCCAGAGATGCAGAACCCAGGCGAGCAGTCCGATGGTCAGCACCACCGTCACCAGCGCGTGCACGATGCGCAGCCGCTCCAGGTACCGCAGGCTGCGCTGACGGGCGGCGATCTCCTGGCCGACAGTCGCATCGAAGCGCTCGTGCTCGCGGGCAATGCCGCCGAACGCCTTCACCATCGCCATGTTGCCAACCACGTCGGTGAGCTCGCCGTCGACCGCGGCGGCACGCGACGCGAACTCATGGTGCAAAGGCTTGCCCGCAGCTGCCCACAGGAACATGGCGACGATAACCGCCAGTGCGATCACGACCAGGCTGGCCGCCATCGGTACGCTTACGGTTGCCACCAGCGCGATGGCCCAAAGGGTCCCCATGCACGGCGGCAGCACGTTCCAGACGATGAGATTCTCGACCGTGAACATGGCCGTGGAGGTGGCGCTGACCCGCGCGGTCAGCACGCCCGGCTGCCAATTCGCGAAGTAGGAATGCGCGTGGCCAGTGAGGTGCCGGAAGAGGTCGCGCCGCAAGTCGCCGGTGACGCTGGCAAAGGCCGAGTTGCCCACCCAGCCGGCGAGGCGCCACAGCAGGTTATCAGCCGCAATCAGACCCACCAGGAGAGCGAATACCCGCCAAACCGCCTCGGGGTGGCGCTGGGGCAGCGAGAGCGTGTCGACCAGCAGCTTGACGCCATACTGGGTGAAAATCGAGCAGAGGACCGCCAGAGCCACGGCCGCCAGGATAATCCCGTGCGCCACGGCGTGGCGCCGCACAAGACGCCAGAAGAACGCAAGGGGTCGCTGCGCATAGGACGCGAGATCTTTCATCGAGGGACCTCCGAACCCTTTCGACCAACGCCCATGCACTCACTTCGGTTCGGACGGATCTTCGCGCCGCGGCATGGTTTCCTGCATCGCCATTAAGACGGTGAGGAACGCGCAGGCGGCTGCCACCGCCAAACCCAGGCATGCGGCCGTGGTTCCAAAGCGCGTTGCGAGGTAACCCGCGACGGCTGTGCTGGCAGCCGCTCCGACGCCGGTGGCGCAGGCCAGAATGCCCTGCGCCAGGTTGAAGTGACCGGTCCCGCGGGAGATGTCGGCCAGAACCAGCGGCACCAGCACGCCCAGTACGGCACCGCTAATGCCGTCGAGCGCCTGCACCACGATAATGCTGGCAGGATCCCTGTAAAAGGTGAGGAAGATCGCCCGCAGTGGCAGCACGGCAAATCCCACCAGCAGCAGCGGCCGGCGGCCAATGCTGGCCGCCAGCCGGCCGACGCGCGGGGCAATCGTCGCCGCCACCAGCTGCGGAACCACGATCGCGGCGGCGATCAGCGCGCTCGCCCATTGCGCCGAGCGCAGCGTCATTTCCGAGCCGACCAGGGGCAGCATGGCCGCATTGGCGGCGTGAAACAGGAAGATGCACAAGGCGAACGCTGCCAGCGCCTGCTTGCGCAACAGGTCGAGTACGGTACCTGCAGGCGTATCCGGCGCTTCGGGGCCGGCGTCGGCCCGCACGGGGTCGATCTCGCTGTCGCGGATGTAATTGAGCGCCCATACTGTCGGAATCGTCAGCACCGCGGTGGCAAAGAACACCGCTTGCGGCGAGATGAAATAGCCGACCGCGCCCATGGCGGCCGCGGCAAGGCCGTTGCCGATTGCCGCGAACCGGGTGTTGCGGCCGAGGCGCGGGCCGATTGCGGCGTGCCCGACAAGCCCCAGCGAAATGGCAGCGATCGCCGGCCCCAGCACGGCGCTCGACCCCACATGCAGGAGCGTTGCCGCCAACATGCCGGCGAAGGTGGGCAGCATGGCGATCAGGAAGGCGCTGATGCCCACGCCGATCACGGCGACAGCCGCTGCGCGGCGCTTGGAGGCAACCCGATCGACCAGCCAGCCGCCGGGGATCTGGCTCAGCAGGCCGATGATGCTGCCGAGTGCCAGAACCAGACCGATATCGGCCTGATTCCATTTCTGGGTCGTGAGATAGACCGCAAGGTAGGGACCGAAACCGGTCTGGATGTCGGCCACGAAGAACGTGAACCAATCGAGGCCGCGTTCGCTGATGCGGGAGGCGGACGCCACGGCTCCTCTTCTCCGGCGCTCAAGGCGGGGTCAGACCCCTTTCGATCTCGATCAATCATCAGCGTGAAGGCTTGGCGGAAGGGGGCCGCCCCCGTCTCGCCTCGATGTGCCGTCCTACTTGGTGGTCAACACCGCGATCGGCTCGTTCGGCTTGTATTCGGCGGCATCGCGGATCTGCTCCCGGCTGATATCGACAGTGAGCAGGGTGCGGTCACCCTCGCGACGGAAGCGAAGCGCGTTCCAGTCAACAGCGACCTTGCGGCTGCCGATGCCCATGAAGCCGCCGAACTCCACCACCACCGCGCCGGAGTGTCCGTCGAGGTCAACCAGAACATCGATCACGCGGCCGCTGTCGCCGTTCCGGTTGGTGATCTCGCGCCCCAGGATGCTGAGGAACCGAGACTTCCCGGCACCCTCTGCCGGTTTCTGGGCGCTGTCGTCAGCCGTCTTGGGGGTGCCGCCTTCGGCGGGCTTTCCTGGCGCGCCAGGGAGCCTTTGATGGTCCTTCTGGGAGTCGGCACCGGGCGGCTGCCCGGTGCCCCTGTCGCCCACGGGAGACGGCGGAGCGGGCATTGCCTGCTGCGCATACCCGCGCGGCGCCAAGCTGGCCAGGGCGCCCGCCAAGACGACTGAGGCCAGAGTGGCTCGTCCTGCCAGCAGCACTGCCGGCTCCTCCTATGCAAGAAGCTTGCCCGAATGCTCCAACGGCCCCGACACGCCGCGGTTCCCGCATTGGCGCGGAATGCGGCGGTTGGGCCAGGGATGCTTGCTTTGCATCACGGCGAGTTGACGGGCAGTGAGGCTCCGATGCGGGGCGCCTTGCGTACCTCCCTTGCTCGCCGATCAGAAAGGGCGGCCGCAATCGACCGGACCGAAGGGCGGGCAGCGTACAACCAATTCGAAGCAAAGGGAGATCTCCCCATGCGCCTGACCCGTTCTGCTGTCGTTCTGCTCGCCCTGGCTGTCACCGCCACCGCTGTCACGGCCGTCCATGCCCACGATCGGTCCCTCTATAGCCGTCTCGGCGGCCGCCCGGCGATCACCGCGGTGGTCGAGGACTTCGTTGGCAACGTCGCCCGCGACAACCGCATCAACGGTTTCTTTGCCAATGCCGATATCGCGCGCCTGAAGCGCCTGCTGGTGCAGCAGATCTGCGCTGGCGCCGGCGGTCCGTGCACCTACGAGGGCCGCAGCATGCGCGAGGCCCACCGCGGCATGGGCGTCGGCGACCGCCACTTCAAAGCCCTGGTCGACGACCTAATAAAATCGCTCAACAAATTCAACGTTCCCCAGCGCGAGCAGCGCGAGCTGCTGGGCCTGCTTGGACCAATGCGCAAGGACGTGGTGCAGCCTCAGCCGAAGGCCCGTGCGGCGCACGCGTCGTCCACCAGCACGCAGGAGCGCTCCCTATACGCCCGTTTGGGCGGCCGGCCCGCCATCACGGCCGTCGTCGACGATTTCGTCGCCAATGTCGCCGCCGACAAGCGCATCAACGGCTTCTTCGGCAACACGGACATTCCGCGCCTGAAGCGGCTGCTGGTGCAGCAGATCTGCGCCGGGTCGGGTGGTCCGTGCACATACGAGGGCCGCAGCATGCGCGAGACGCATCGCGGCCTGGACGTGCGCAACCAGGATTTCGATGCCCTGGTGCAGGACCTCGTGAAATCCTTGAACAAGCTCAACGTCCCCGAGCGCGAGCAGGGCGAGCTCCTGGGCCTGCTCGGCCCGATGCGCAAGGACGTGGTTCAAGCCAAGGGGGCAGTCCATGGTCAGGCTGAAGGCATGACCCGCAACTGATTGATCGAGCGCAACTATCGCCGCCTCAGCCGCGTGTAGCCAGCGAGCCGCGGCTGACGTGCGGCAGCGCAAAAACAGGCACGGCTAAGGTAGAGCAAAACCGTGAACATGCGACAATGAGCGGGGGGTTCTCGTTCGCGACGGGTCGTTTAGAATGGGTCAAGAGGCGTGGCGGCGTGCAGCCCCTGCGCGGCGAGGGTGGATACATGGATTATACGCAGGCATTCGCCGCAGCGCTGCAGGCGCTGAAGGATGAAGGGCGCTATAGGGTGTTTGCGGATATCCGCCGCAACGCCGGCCATTTTCCCACGGCGCGTCACTTCCGCGCCAGCGATACCCGGCCCATTACGGTGTGGTGCTCCAACGACTACCTCGGCATGGGGCAGCACCCGGTCGTCCTAGCGGCCATGCACGCCGCCATCGACGCCGCCGGCGCCGGCTCCGGCGGGACCCGGAACATCTCCGGCACCACCCACTATCACGTTGAGCTGGAGGCCGAGCTCGCCGATCTCCACGCCAAGGAAGCGGCACTCCTGTTCACGTCCGCCTACGTTGCCAACGACACCACCCTGGCGACGCTGCGCAAGCTGATGCCGGACCTCGTCATTTTCTCCGACGCTAAGAATCACGCGTCGATGATCGCCGGCATCCGCAATGGCGGCGGCGAGAAGCTGATCTGGCGCAACAATGACCTGGCCGACCTCGAGGCCAAGCTGCGCTCCGTCGACCACGACCTTCCCAAGGTCATCGCATTCGAGTCCTGCTACTCCATGGACGGCCTTATGGCCCCGATCGGCGCGATCTGCGACCTCGCCGAGAAGTACGGCGCCCTGACCTATCTCGACGAGGTGCACGCGGTAGGCCTGTACGGCCCGCGCGGCGGCGGTATCGCCGAGCGTGACGGCGTCATGCACCGGGTCGACATCATCAACGGCACGCTTGCCAAGGGCTTCGGCAACATGGGCGGCTACATCGCCGGCAAGCGCGATTTGTGCGACGTGATCCGCTCCTATGCGCCGGGCTTCATCTTCACCACCTCGCTGCCGCCGGCCATCGCGGCTGGCGCCACCGCCAGCATCCGCCATTTGAAGGCGTCCAGCGCCGAGCGCGAGCGGCATCAGGAGCGCGCACGCGCCTTGAAGCGCCGCCTCAAGGCCGCCGGCCTGCCCGTGATGGAGAACCCGAGCCACATCGTCCCCATTCTGGTGGGCGATCCGGTGCTCACCAAGAAGATCACCGACGCGCTCCTGGACCGCTTTGCCATCTACGTGCAGCCGATCAACTACCCGACCGTGCCACGCTCGACCGAGCGCCTGCGCATCACGCCACAGCCGCAGCACACTGATGCCGACATGGACGCGCTGGCCGCTGCGCTCACCACGCTGTGGAAAGAGCTGGCCCTGCCGTTCGACTATCAGGCCGAGGCGGCGGAGTAGGTGAGACTCCTCCGGGTCTCACACCACGCCCAGCCTGCCTCAAGCCGGCATGAACCTCACATAGCCTTCCGGGCTGACGGGCCATGCCGGATTCCATGCGATCTCCCAGGCGTGATCATCCGGATCGGCGATATATCCGCGCATCCCGCCATGCGGCGGCGCATCGGCGGGCCGCAAGAGCCGCCCGCCGTGTTCGGCCAGACGCGACAGCACCGCCGTGACCTCCTCGGCCGTACCAACGTTGTGCGCCAGCGCCATGGCGCCGGGCCGCACCGCCGGCCGGCACATATCCGCTTCCAGTGCCTCGGTCAGCCAGGTGCCGAGCACGAAGCCGTTCATCTGATAGAAGACGATCTCGTGCGTCCGGAACACCGGCGTCCAGCCAAAGCCGTCGCAGTAGAAGCGGCAAGACCGCGCCAGGTCGGCAATGCCAAGCGTGATGACTGAAAGTTGCTGCTGCATGCTCCACATCCCTTCATTCACTGACGCGACAATCGCCTCAGTGTTGCAGGTCGTGGGACTGAGCGCAGCCTGCGCCCGCCAGAACTCTCCAGAGGAGAACGACCGGGCCAACCAGCCGGTACCGCCTTTTCCGACGCCAGCACAGTAGCAGGCGCATGCTCCGCATCAAGTGCCTGGGCGGCGCAGGCTGGGTCGAGGCCTCAGCGAGGACCCAACCTACGATTCGCTCAACCTCAGAACCTGTACCGCAATCCGAGCGAGACGATATCGGCGGAGCTGTCGATATCGCCGCGCAGGAGGACGGCGGCGGCGGGCGTGCTGCCGCGGCAGTGCGTGCTGCCGCCATTGGCGGCCGGGTTCGCCATGCAGAACGGCGCGTCATCCTCGAAGAAGATATGCGAGTAGGCGATGTCGACAATGATCTGCTCTGAGTATCGGTACGATCCGCCCAGACTCAGGAACAGGCGATTGCTGTCCGGCACCAGGATATCGCGCACGCCGTCCTCGACCGGCGAAACCTCGTAGGCAACGCCGCCGCGCAGCGTAAGCGCCGCATTGTAGGCATATTCGGCGCCCAACGCGTAGAGCCAGCCGTCACGGTAACTGAGGTTGAGCACCTCGCAGACTCCCCCCGGCCCGCATCCCGATCCGCCCGCCGCCACGTCGCCGAGCCGGCTCCAGTTGGTCCACTCCACGGTACCGAGCAGTGTCCACGCCGGCGCCACCGCCTGGCGGAAGCTTGCCGTCACCGTCTCGGGCAGGGTGATGCCGGCCGACGCATCGGCCACCAGCCCCTGGGGCGCCGCGAGACTCCCACCGCGCCGGTAGGTACCGCTCACGTCGATGCCTACCGCCGAACGATAGCCGACACCCAACGACGTGCCCGGCATCGGCTGCCACAGAAGGCCGGCCGTAGCCCCGACACCCCAGTCGTCGGCCTCATAGGATCGAGTGCTGATCAGGGGCCCCAACGGCGACGGGAAGGCGCCATGATTGAGCCGGATCTTCACGTACTCGATCCGGACCCCCGCGCCGATCGTCAGCGCCGGGGTGAGGCGGTAGGCGATCGTCGGGTTCGCATCGGCGGAGAAGATCTTGGAGGTGACAGCGAGCGGCGAGCCGGCCCAAGCGAGGTCGTCAGGCTTGGTGAGGAGCCCGAACGGCGAGTTGAGGGCGAGGCCGAGGAACAGCTTCTCGGTAAGCTGGCAGGTCAGATACGAGGCCGGCACCAGAACATCGCTGCCCACATCCGTCGATAAGGGCGTCAGTCCGGCCGCGGCCACGCCCGGGGCCAACTGGGCGCCGGTAGCCAGCAGCCCGGAATCGGCGCTCTCGTCGCTGCTGCCGAGGACGAGCGCGTAGTTGGACGACGTGTTGCAGCCGGGCGCGGCCGCCGCAGCCGCCGCGTTCCAATACATCGAGCTGATGTCGCCGCCAGCGGCCGAGCCGGCGAACGCCGAGCCGAGCAGCGTGGTCGATTGCTCGCGCACGGCGAACCCGCCGGCCAAAACGGGCGCGGGGCACGTCATGACAGCAAACGCCAAGCTGACAGAAATGAGTAAAGAGCGGCGAATAGGATTGATGGCCGGCATTTGCGCAAAGCCCCCGGTCGAATCATTTGCGGCTAAACCAGTTATAATACAAACACGAAGAAATGAGGATTTTTTTCAAAACAGGAAAATGCCGGGATATTATATATATAATAATATATCGCACACCACCCAACAAACTACACATGGTTCTCGTTTGCGCCGATATTACCGGCGCGCACACCAGAAGTTGTACATTCCTGCAAACACGTGCGGATTTTCAGCCTCGAACGCGTCCCATTGCTGAATGGCGCCTGGCCATCCGGCACCCGGAAAGCGCTCGCGGAAACGGGGGAGTACGCCTCTCTCAAGCTGGAAACCGCGAAACTCGAGGCGGTTCTCATCGAGGAATTGCGCGATCTCCTCCAGGGTCAACGGCTGCTCGCTCACATGCAGGGCAAGGTCGCGGAAGTTGCTGGTCGAATAGAAGTCCCGGCTCATCTTCAAGTCGCCGCCCGGTGTATCCGGCGGGCGGTCGAGCAAGATCTGCCTGAAGGCTCGCAGCGCCACATCCGGGCAGCCTGCACCGGGATAGGCCGGATCGCCCCGCAGCGCCTTGAGGCCGCGCCGGGCGGTGGCGCTGTAGAGGCCCAGGAGCATGCGCCCGTCCGGGGCCAGGCACTCGAGCAGCGCGCGCCAGCCGCGCATCGGCTCGGTGAGATGATGCAGCACCCCGGTGCATTCGATCACATCGAAGCGGCCGGCATACTGCGGATCGAGCGCCGCCAGGGCCTGCAGGTCCGCCTGGAGGAACCGGACATTGCCGGCGCCGAAGCGCTCCGCCATCCGGGCGGCATACGCGAGGCTCGCCGCAGACAGATCGATGGCGAGAACCCGCGCCAGCGGGCCGTACGCCAGCGCCGCCTGCACCGCCTGCTGGCCGGTGCCACAACCGGCGATCAGCACCTCGAACGGCCGATCGAGGACGGCGAGCTCGCGGGCCTTGAAGTAGAGCGCCAGCGTACGGCGCATCTGAGCCGGTGCGATCACGCCGACACTGCTCCAGCGCGGATAGGGATTGGCCTCGTACTGCCGCTGGATGGCGCACGCGGTGGGCTCGGCTATGGCCCCGAGCCGCGGGATGTGCACAGCCTGCGCGCGCTCGTCGGCAGCGTCGGCCAGGCGCTGCATCGCCAGCTCGCGCAGCGCCCGCGGGCGGATACCGGCCGCCTGCTGGGGCGTCACCTTGGTGCCAAGCAGCGCCGTCAACGGACGATAGAGCGAGGCGATGAGGAGGGCGCGGCTGGCCGCCAGATCCCCCGCGACGGCCGCTGGCGCGGCAACCGCGCACTCGTCCAGCCGGCGGGCCTCGTCATCCGCGACGCTCCAGACATGCTCGTTGATCTCGCACTGCTGTGCCAGCGCCAGGACGAAGTCGGCGAGGGCGCGGTCCTCCAGACGCTCGCGCGGCAGCTCCATGAGCAGCGCCCGGCGCAGCGCTGTCAGCAGCCGCTCCAGCTCGGGATGGCGGAAGCTGCTGGTGCGCAGCACCGCCAGGAACAGCTCGTTCTTGAGGAGCGGCGCCGTCCTGCCGAGACAAAGGGCGCGTGCGGAAGCTGGCCAGCCTTCGGCATGGCCTTTCGCCAGTACGTCTCCGAGCGTGCCGCGCGCCAGCTGGCGCAGCGCCGCCTCGGCGACCGGGTCGCGATCGACGGTCGCGTGCGCCAGCGCCGCACGCAGCCCGGTGGGGTTGAGCGGCACCGCGCCCGGCAGATCGCAACGGCTGGCGAGCAGCGACAGCCGCCGTGCGGCGTCGGCCACGCCGGGATCGATGCGCAGCGCTTCCGTCAGGCCCGCGCCGGCTGCGTCGAGATTGCCGAGCGCCTCCTCGATGATGGCGAGGTGATAGCGATGCCGGGCGTGGCCGCGCTCGCCGCGCACCGCCTCGGCAAAGCACTCACGCGCGGCGGCAAGATCGCCGTGATCCACCGCCGCCGAGCCGCGCTCGGCCCAAGTGGGCTCACGTCGCCGCGCTGCGTTCGGTCTCTGCATCAACACCTCTCCGCCCATGGATTGCAGAAACGCGCAACAGCAACCTTAGATGGACGGATCTTCCCGATGGTGCGAGCTGTCAAGGCGGCGATCACGGTTATGCGCAGCCGGCCGGCGTCGGGATCTCGCACCCGGCCTCCGGCAAGGCTACAAGGGACTCGCCCATATCATGTCGGACCCTCCGGGTCTGACATCCCTGCAGGAGGACCCCATGAAGCTCGATGACGCGCAGAGGATCGTCAGCACCGCGCTGGCCACCGCCCGGGCGCTCAGCATGAAGCCGCTGGCGGTTGTCGTGCTCGATGCGCGCGGCTCGCTGCGCGCCCTGGCGGCCGAGGACGGCACCAGCCTGAAGCGGGCAGAGGTGGCGATCGGCAAGGCACAGGGCTGCCTGGCGACCGGCGTGGGGTCGCGGGCGCTCACCAGGATGGCGACGGAGCGGCCGCACTTCGTGGCAGCGCTGACGCACGCCGTGGGCGGCTCGCTGATCCCGGTGCCGGGCGGCGTGCTCGTCAAGGATGCGGCAGGCGAGGTGCTCGGCGCTGTCGGCGTGTCCGGCGATACCTCCGACAATGACGAGATCGCCGCCCTCGCGGGCATAGAGGCCGTCGGGCTCAAGGGCGATACGGGGGCTTGAGGCACGCCGATGCCGGAGCTGCCCGAGGTCGAGACGGTGCGCGCAGGCCTGGAGCCGGTGCTCACGGGCCGCGCATTCGTGCGCGTGGAGCAGCGCCGGCCGGACCTGCGCTTTCCGCTGCCGGAGCGATTTGCCGA
>DASURA010000206.1:0-4053 GCA_036280295.1 Hyphomicrobiaceae bacterium | reverse complement strand
CGCGCGCCCGCAGGCGCTCAAGATCCCCAACATCAAGCACATGATCGCCGTCGCCTCCGGCAAGGGCGGCGTCGGCAAGTCCACCGTCGCCGTCAACCTGGCGCTTGGCCTGCAGGCGATCGGGCTCAAGGCCGGCATCCTTGATGCCGACGTCTACGGTCCGTCGCAGCCGCGGCTGCTCGGCCTCACCGGCAAGCCCGAGATGCTGGGTCCGAGCAAGCTGGCTCCGATGCGGGCGTATGGCCTGGAGGCCATGTCCATGGGCTTCCTGGTGGACGAGGACCAGCCCTTGATCTGGCGCGGGCCGATGGTGGTCTCGGCCTTCACCCAGATGCTGCGCGATGTGGCCTGGAGCGAGCTCGATACGCTGATCATCGACATGCCGCCCGGCACCGGCGACATCCAGCTCAGCATGGCCCAGCAGGTGCCGCTGTCCGGCGCGGTGATCGTCTGCACGCCACAGGACCTGGCGCTGATCGACGCCCGCAAGGGCCTCAACATGTTCCGGAAGGTCGACGTGCCGGTGCTCGGCATCATCGAGAACATGAGCTACTACGTGTGCCCCAAGTGCGGCGACCGCGCCGACATCTTCGGCCACGGAGGCGCCCAGAGGGAGGCGGAACGGCTTGGCCTGCCGTTCCTGGGCGGCGTGCCGCTCGACATGGAGATCCGCATCCGCTCCGACGAGGGCCGGCCGATCGTCGCCACCGATCCGGATGGTCTGCACGCCGGGATCTTCAAGGAGATCGCCACCAACGTCTGGAACGCGCTCAACGGCCGTGTCGGTGCGCCGGTCGTTCCGCCGAGGCTGGAGGCCACGGGCGGCGGCGCCGAGCTGGCGGTGGCGTTCGAAGGCGGGCAGCCCTTCACCCTTACCGCCGAGATGCTGCGCGTCATGAGCCCCTCGGCCGAAGTCCAGGGCCATTCCGCCGAGCAGCGCGTCACCGTCGGCTGGAAGCGCAACGTCAAGATCCGTGACCTGCGGCCGGTGGGGAATTATGCCGTCCGCATCGTCTTCGACGACGGGCACGACACGGGCCTCTACACCTGGGACTATCTGCGTACCCTTAATGCGGAGCGGGAGAAGCGGTGGGGCGAGTACCTCTCCGAGCTGGCGCAGAAGGGGCTGAGCCGGGGCTAAGGGCCATGGCGAGGCGCAGGGCTCACCGTAGGGCGCAATAAGCGAACAGAGCGAGCGCATTGCGCCGGTCCACCGCGCAGTGCGCGCAACCGGCCGCCTCGGTGCAACCCGCCGTCGCCTTGATCGGCACCCTACTTTGCGCGAGCGGCACGCTTGCCGGCCCGCCCCGACGTATTCAGCGCCACGGCGGCGCGGATGAGCGCCTTGAAGGCCGTCGCATCGATCTTGTCGCCCTCGTGGATGTCGATGGCGCGGCGCACGTTGCCGTCGAGGCTGGCGTTGAAGAGGTGGGCCGGGTCCGGCAGCGCCGCGCCCTTGGCGAAAGTCAGCTTGACGGCGGCCTTGTAGGTCTCCCCGGTGCAGATGATGCCGTCATGCTCCCACACCGGCACGCCGCGCCACTTCCACGTCTCTACGACGTCGGGTACCGCCGCCTTGATGAGCGCCCGGACACGCGCCAGCATCTCGCCACGCCAGTCGCCGAGCTCGGCGATGCGGGCGGAGATGAGAGAGCCGGGGGAGGCATCTGCGCTTCCTTCCGTGCTTTTCCTCTTCATGATTGGACCCTTTAGTCGCGCCTCGCCTCAGCCATTCACATCCGCTCCCCCGGCACCGCCGCCGCCTGCTTCACCCAATCCACGAGCCGGGCCTCGTCGATCTCATCACCCTCGCGAATGTCCAGATACCGTACCTCTTTGTGCTTCGACTCCCCCGGCGGCAGGGGCCGCAGCAAAGTGCCGCGGAAGAACGTCACCTTCACGTATCTGGTGAAGCAGTGGAAGCTGAGGAACCAGCCGTCCTCGGGGCCGCCGGCGCCGTAGAGTGGCGAGTTCCATTTCACCGCCTTGCGCACGCCGGGGACGGTGCGGGTGACGAGCGCGTCGAGGTGGCGGCCCACGTCCTGCTTCCAGCCTGGCATGGCGGCGATGTAGGCCGCAACCGGGGCGTCGCCGTAGCCCTTGGCGATCTGCGGGTTGCCGCCGGACAGGAGGACGGGGGCGGGTTGCGCGCCGAGGTGTGCCTTGGCGGGCTTGGCCTTAGCGGCCGGCTTCCGCTTCGATGGGCCCGTCCGCATCTGCGTCCTACTCCTCGCTCTCTCCCGTAGGGTGCAACAAGGCGCCAGCCGCCGTTGCACCGACCCACCCGGCGGCAATCGCGACGGCCGTCCCGGCGCAATGCGGCTTCGCCTTATTGCGCCCTACGGCTCGCCGCCGGCCGCTCCGCCAGCACCTTCTGTGGTAACCCCCAACTCTGGCAGAGATGTGCACGCCGATTCGGCGCGGATTGCCGGTCCAACTCGATTGGGCTAGACCAACGCCACCCAGACTGCGTGCCGGTCCAGTGATCTGGCGGTGAGGCGTGGCGTGACGGCCTCGGCGAGCCGAATTCCGCTGCCGCTGGCGGTGAGGGCTGCCGTTCCTGACGGCATGCTGACAGGAGACTTGAGCGAGGCTGGCCGGATCCCCATTCCCTGTGCCGCTGCCGTGGTACGCGCGGCTGCCGCATTGGCTGGCTGGGCGCAAGACCTAAATAAGACGGGTGAGATGGCGAAAATCGTGAGCAAGGCGGCAGTGCCGGCGCGCCCCCCCGTGGGCGAAGCCCACAAGGCCAACCAGGGCGAAGCCCACAAGATGACCCAGGGCGCAGCCCACAAGACCTCAGCGGGCGAGCCCCATAAGACCATTCACGTCCGGGGCGCGCGCGAGCATAACCTGAAGAACGTCGACCTGGAGATCCCGCGCGACGCGCTGGTGGTGTTCACGGGGCTCTCGGGCTCGGGCAAATCCTCTCTCGCCTTCGACACCATCTATGCCGAGGGGCAGCGGCGCTATGTGGAGAGCCTTTCGGCCTACGCGCGCCAGTTCCTGGAGATGATGCAGAAGCCCGATGTGGACCACATCGACGGGCTGTCGCCGGCCATCTCCATCGAGCAGAAGACCACCTCGAAGAACCCTCGCTCCACGGTCGGCACCGTCACCGAGATCTACGACTACCTGCGCCTCCTGTTCGCCCGCGTCGGCGTGCCCTACTCGCCGGCCACCGGCCTCCCCATCGAGAGCCAGACCGTGCAGCAGATGGTGGACCGGGTGCTGGCCCTGCCCGAGGGCACAAGGGCCTACCTGCTGGCGCCGATCGTCCGCGGCCGCAAGGGCGAATACAAGAAGGAACTGGCCGAGCTGCAGAAGAAGGGCTTCCAGCGCGTCAAGGTCAACGGCGCCTTCTACGAGATCCCCGACGCCCCCAAGCTCGACAAGAAGTACAAGCACGATATCGACGTGGTGGTGGACCGCCTGGTGGTGCGGGCGGACATCGCCACGCGCTTGGCCGATAGCTTCGAGACGGCGCTGGAGCTGGCGGACGGGATTGCGATCGTCGAGTTTGCGGATCGCCCGCTGCAGGCGCCCCCTTCGAAAGCGAAGGGAAAAGCGAGCAACGCAGGTCCCCCTCCCCCTCGTGGGGAGGGGACAGGGGTGGGGGGAACCACGACGGCGGACGTTCTGCAATCCCCGCCACCCCAGCCCTCCCCCACAAGGGGGGAGGGAGTCCGCGCGGAGCGCGAGGATAGGGACATCCTGCGCAACAAGAACGAGACCCACGAGCGCATCACCTTCTCGGCGCGCTTCGCCTGCCCGGTGTCCGGCTTCACCATCGAGGAGATCGAGCCGCGGCTGTTCTCGTTCAACGCCCCGGCCGGCGCCTGCCTCAAGTGTGACGGGCTCGGCAGCGAGATGCGCTTCGAGCCGGAGCTGGTGGTGCCGGATCCGGAACTCTCGCTCAAGGATGGCGCCGTCTATCCGTGGGCCAGGACCGGCGCGCCCTCGCCCTACTACGAGCAGGCGCTGGCGGCGCTGGCGCGGCACTTCAAGGTCGACACCAGGACGCCCTGGGGCAAGCTGCCGAAGAAGGTGCAG
>DASURA010000205.1:0-30169 GCA_036280295.1 Hyphomicrobiaceae bacterium | reverse complement strand
CCTGCCACCTGCTTCATGGCCTTGATCTGCGCCGCCGAGCCCACGCGCGACACCGAGATGCCGACGTTCACCGCCGGGCGGATGCCCTGGTAGAACAGGTCGGTCTCGAGGAAGATCTGGCCATCGGTGATGGAGATGACGTTGGTCGGGATGTAGGCCGACACGTCGTTGGCCTGGGTCTCGATCACCGGCAGCGCCGTCAGCGAGCCGGCCTTGTGGGCGTCATTCAGCTTCGCGGCGCGCTCCAGCAGGCGCGAGTGCAGATAGAACACGTCGCCTGGATACGCCTCGCGGCCCGGCGGGCGGCGCAGCAGCAGCGACATCTGGCGGTAGGCGACGGCCTGCTTGGAGAGGTCGTCGTAGCCGATCACGGCGTGCATGCCGTTGTCGCGGAAGTACTCGCCCATGGTGCAGCCGGTGAACGGCGCCAGGTACTGCATCGGTGCCGGATCCGAGGCGGTGGCCGCGACGACGATGGAGTAGGGCAGGGCGCCGCGCTCCTCCAGCACCTTCACGAACTGCGCCACCGTAGAGCGCTTCTGGCCGATGGCGACGTACACGCAGTAGAGCTTCTCGCTCTCCTTGCCGGTCTCGTTCAGCGGCTTCTGGTTGAGGAAGGTATCCAGGATGATGGCGGTCTTGCCGGTCTGGCGGTCGCCGATGATCAACTCGCGCTGGCCGCGGCCGATCGGGATCAGCGCGTCGACCGCCTTGAGGCCGGTGGCCATCGGCTCGTGCACCGACTTCCTCGGCAGGATGCCCGGCGCCTTCACGTCCACGCGCATGCGCGTGTCGGACTGGATCGGCCCCTTGCCATCGATCGGATTGCCGAGAGCATCGACGACGCGACCGAGCAGGCCCTTGCCAACCGGCACCTCGACGATGGCGCCGGTGCGCTTGACCGTGTCGCCCTCCTTGATGCCACGATCCTCGCCGAAGATCACGACGCCGACGTTGTCGGCCTCCAGGTTCAATGCCATGCCGCGGACGCCGCCGGGGAATTCCACCATCTCGCCGGCCTGGACGTTGTCGAGGCCGTAGACGCGGGCAATGCCGTCGCCGACCGACAGCACCTGGCCAATTTCCGAAACCTCGGCCTCCTTGCCGAAGTTCTTGATCTGCTCCTTCAGGATCGAGGAGATCTCGGAGGCGCGGATGTCCATCAGGCGATACCTTTCATCGCGACTTTGAGATTGTTGAGCTTGGTGCGCAGCGAAGAGTCTATCATCTTGCTGCCGACCTTGACGACGAGCCCGCCGAGCAGGTTGGCATCGACGCGGGCGTTCACCTGCACGTCCTTGCCGATCTGGATGCGCAACGCATCTTTCAGCGCGTTGAGCTGCTCGGGGGTTAACGGATGCGCACTCGCCACGTCGGCGCCGACCTCGCCGCGCTCGCGCGCCAGCAGCGCCCGGAAGTCGCGCATCATGTCGCCGACGGCGAACAGCCGGCGGTTGCGCGCGATCAGCCTGAAGAAGTTGGCGGTGATGCCTGAGACGCCGGCCCTGGCCAGCACCGCATCCAGCGCCTTGGACTGATCCTCAGCCGAGATCACCGGGCTGCGGACCAGCCGCCGCAGATCCTGGCTCTCATCCAGCAGGGCCTGGAAACCCTTGAGGTCCGCCTCAATCTGAGGCAGCTGCCGCTGCTCCTTGGCGAGATCGAACAGCGCCACCGCATAACGGCCCGCCATGCTCGCCATCATCGGATCTTCAGTAGCCACGTGGAAGCTTCCGCCCGGAACATTGATGGAACAGTGACGGCTTCACCCAACAGCCGCACGTTCAAGGAAAGTGCCCGCAGCGCTGCCGCCGGCGCCTTCCGGGCGCCAGCCCGCCCATAGCACGGGCAGCACAGTGCAGCAACCAGCCCACAATGGATGCGATGCCGCAGTCAGGGACCGGTTATCACGGTACGGCTCAAGTCGGATACCCCAGAACGCCTTGAAAAGGTTTCGACGGCTTGGTGTCCATCGCCCCGTTCTAGCGCTTAGGCAGGCCGCGGGGCAACACGCCGTAGTGTTACAGCTCGAGACATGCGCGTGCACGCCACGGGAACCCATCCGACCAAGACGCAAAGGAGCATGAGCATGCCAGATTGGAAGCTGCCGCTGACCGGAGTGGCCCTCGGCTTGACGATCGGGCTGGCAGCGGCTGCACCCGCACCCGCCGCCGCGGCACCGGCGGTGCCGCCATCGTGGATCATCAAAGCCGACGCGGGAAGCATGGTGACGCAAGTCCGCCGCTACCGCCATTATCGCCGCTTCCATCACCACCATCATCACGGGGGTCGCTTTGGACGCGGTGTCGGCGTCGGCATCGGCCTTGGAATCATCGGCGGGATCATCGCCTCGGAAGCGTATCGTTCGGCACCCGCCTACGCCGATGACGAGGTCTACGACGCACCCCCGCCCGGCGATCCGCGTGAGCTGTGCGCCCGGAATTTCCGCTCGTTCGAGTGGAACACCGGGCTGTACACGACCTATGGCGGCGAGAAGAAGCTCTGCCCGTATCTGCGGTAGAGCAACCGCAGGGTGCAACGCGGCTCTGAGGCTGGTCAGGAATATGCCGCTCTGGAGCCATCGGTTGGCTGGATGCCGGGGACAAGCCCCGGCATGACACAGTTCACCAAGTGAGAAATGCCGTGCTCGGCTCGCGAGCGACGTCGAATTCTTGCCCGGCCTCGACAGCCGGGTTGCACCGACACTGCGCATTCCACGCTACGTCTCGGTGCAATGCGCTTCGCTTATTGCACCCTACGGTCTGCGCGCTACTCCCCCCACACCTCACGCGCCACATCCACCACAAGGCGGAGCTTGGCCCACTGCTCGTCCTCGGTGATGTCGTTGCCCTCCTCGGTGGAGGCGAAGCCGCACTGAGGGGAGAGGCCGAGCTGATCCAAGGGCGCGTACCTGGCGGCCTCCTCGAGGCGGCGCTTCAAGTCGTCCTTGCTCTCCAGCGCACCGGTCTTGGAGGTGACAAGCCCCACCACCACGCGCTTGCCGCCCTTGGGCAGGAACCGCAGCGGCTCCAGGCCGCCGGCGCGGTCGGTGTCCCACTCCATGAAATACCCATCGTAGCTTGTGCCGCCCAGCAGCAGCTCCGCCACCGGCTCGTAGCCGCCCTCCGAGATCCAGTGCGAGCGGAAGTTGCCGCGGCAGATGTGGGTTGTGACGACCATGTCGGCCGGCTTGGCGGCGAGTGCCTTGTTGGTCATCGCCGCATAGATGGCAGGCAGCTCATCGACGTTGTCATCGCCTCGCGCCGCCGCCAGCGCCCGCTCGTCCGGCGAGCACAGGTAGCCCCAGGTGGTGTCGTCGAGTTGCAGATAGCGGCAGCCGGCGTCGTAGAATGCCTTGATGGCCTTGCCATAGAGGGCGGCCACATCGTCGAAATACGCCTCTAGATCAGGGTACGCCTCCCTGCTGATCGATTTGCGCCCGTTGCGGAAATGCATGACCGCCGGTGCGGGGATGGTCATCTTAGGCGTGACCTTGGCGTTGGCGGCCAGGAACCTGAAGTGCTCCAGAAACGGATGGTCGGAGGGAAAATCGAGCTTGCCCACCACCCGCAAGGCCCGCGCCGGAGTCTCGATGCCTTTGAACTGGAAGCCCTTCTCGGCCTGGTAGCCTTCGGCGCCGATGAGCCTCTCGAAGAAGTCCAGCTGCCACCAGGTGCGGCGGAACTCGCCGTCGGTGGCAAGCTTCAGGCCCACCTCCTCCTGCTTGCGGACAACCTTGACAATCTCGAGGTCCTCGACCACCGCGAGCTGCTCGGCGGTGATCTCGCCCTTCGCCCGTTTGGCGCGCGCCTCCTTCAGCGGCGCGCTGCGCAGGAGACTGCCGACCTCGTCGGCGCGGTAGGGGGCAAGGGTGTCGGACATGGTGCTTCCTCCTGGACGTGCGCGGCCTTGGCTCGAGGAGGGCCGTCTTGCTTTACAGTGGATGGCGCCAGCGTAGAGGCGGCACGCGGGTTTGACCACGACCACCGCAGCATAGCCCGTCGGCGCCGATGGGCCCCTAAGGTGCAATTCGCGGACCGCGATTGCACCGATCTTGTTATGCGAGCGTTGTGGATGAGGTCCGCCGGTACCATGCCGGCAGCGCAGCATGGCACCGTGAGGATCAATCGCCCCACACCTCCTTGGCGATCTCCACCACGAAGCGCAGCTTGGCCCACTGCTGCTCCTCGGTGAGGACGTTGCCTTCCTCGGTCGAGGCGAAGCCGCACTGCGGCGAGAGGCAGAGCTGCTCGAGCGGCGCGTACCTGGCGGCCTCGTCGAGGCGGCGCTTGATGTCGTCCTTGCTCTCAAGCTCGCCCATCTTTGACGTGATAAGGCCGACGACGACGCGTTTCTTGCCCTTGGGCAGGAACCGCAGTGGTTCCAGGCCGCCGGCGCGGTCGCTATCGTACTCCAGGAAGTAGCCGTCGTAATTGACGCCGCCGAGCAGCACCTCGGCCACCGGCTCGTAGCCGCCCTCCGAGAACCAGTGCGAGCGGAAATTGCCGCGGCAGACGTGGGTGGTGATGACCATGTCGGCCGGCTTGGCGGCCAGCGCCACGTTGAGGCACTTGGCATAAAGGCCGGGCAGGGCGTCCGCATTCTCGCCGCGAGCCTTGATCTTCTCGCGCTCGGCGGCCGAGCACAGCGAGCCCCAGGCGGTGTCATCGAGCTGCAGGTAGCGGCAGCCGGCGTCATAGAACGCCTTGATCGCCTTGCCGTAGGTGGCGCCCAGATCGTCGAAGAAGGCGCCGATCTCGGGGTACGCGCTGGCACTGATGGCGGCGCGCCCGGTGCGCAGATGCAGCACCGTCGGTGCCGGAATCGTCATTTTGGGCGTGACCTTGGCGGTCGCCTTCAGGAACTTGAAGTGCTCCAGGTGCGGGTGGTCGGACGGAAAGTCGACCTTGCCGGTCACGTGCGCCGCCTTGTGCCCGGTCTGGATGCCCTTGAACTGGATACCCTGATCGGCGTCGCGGATCTCGACGCCGTTGAGGCCGCCGAAGAAGTCGAAATGCCACCAGGCGCGGCGGAACTCGCCGTCAGTGGCGCACTTGAGACCCACCTCCTCCTGCTTGCGGACGATCTTGGGAATCTCGGTGTCCTCGACCGCCTTCAGCTCCGCCGCGGTGATCTCGCCCTTCTCGCGCCTGGCGCGCGCCTCCTTCAAGGGCGCGGTGCGCAGGATGCTGCCGACCTGGTCGGCGCGGTACGGGGCAACGGTGTCTGGCATGTGCTCCTCCGAGGCCTCTTGCCTAGCGGCCTTCGTGGGACCGCTCCGCAGGCTGGGCATCTTCTTGATGGGCTGCACTCTAGTCCGGACGCCTCGCCGTGACTACGCGATTGTGGGCCGCATCCCAAGAACGTCCCACCGGCGTCCCACTCATGGCGCACCGAACGCGGCGATGACCTCGGCCGGCATGTCACCTGATTTGATGCGGCCGGTCAGCGGATCGCGCACGGTCCAAAGCCTGGTCTCATGCACCTCCAGCGCGAGGACACCCTCTCCCTTGGTGAAGCGGTGCTCGACCTTGAAGACACTGCGGCGGAACTCCGTGACACGGCTCGCCACCGTCAGGTCGTCGCCGTACTCGGAGGCGACCTTGAAGACCGCGTGCGCTTCCAAGAGGGCAATCCCCGCGCCGCCATGGCGCCTCAGCATCTCGATCTTCTTGATGCCGGTCGCCTTCTCGAACAGCAGCAGCGTGGAGTCGTCGGCCCAGGCGAAATAGCGCGGGTAGTAGACGATCCCCGCCGGGTCGCAGTCGCCCCACTGCACGCGCACCAGCCGCTCGTTGCTCATCATTGTCATGCCCTTCGGATGGCGCGCCATGTCATCGCCGCCTCTGGGTCGGCGATCTTTTTTTCAGTGCGCAACGTGGAACATATCTCCCCACCGTCGAGCGGTGGGCTTGCCTCGCACAGTTGGAGCGCGCGGCCGTGTGGACCGGCAATGAATCGCGCATCCCTCAGCCGATAACGACGACATCGGCCGGAGCCGGATCGGCATAAAGCCGCTCCACCAGGGCCGCGCGCTTGGTCAGGATGGCGCGCTGGTTGAGGTAGCCCTTGTCCGTGATCTCGTTGGCATCGATCGACGGCGGCTCGGTGAGCAGCAGGCAGCGGCCGACGCGCAGGGTAGCCGTGCCGCCGGACTTGGCGTTGTGGCGCCTCAACCCTTCCACCAGCGCTGCCCTCACCGCCGGCTGGCCGACCAGGTCCTTGAGGCTGGCGTCGGCGCCGAGCTGCGGGCACAGGCTGCGCAGGCCGGCGAGGCTGGGAAAGATCAAGAGGCCGATCTCGTCGCGGTCGTGCCCGGTGACGACGCAATCGTCGATCACCGGCGCACCGGCGGCAATGACGGCGGGGCGCAGCATGCCGACGTTGACCCAGGTGCCCGTCATCAGCTTGAAGTTCTCGGCCACGCGGCCGTCGAACAGGAGCCCGGCAGCCGGGTTGGCAGGATCGGCCAGTCGCACGGCGTCGCCGGTCTTGAGCCAGCCCTCGGCGTCGAACAGCTCGGCGCTGAGCTCCGGCGCCTTGAAGTAGCCTGGTGTCACGTTCGGCCCCTTGACACGGATCTCCAGCTTGTCGGCGTCCGGGGTCAGCTTCACCGCCATGCCCGGCCCAGGCACGCCGATATTGCCCGGCGCGTCGATGGGGAAGTGCACCATGGTCACCGATGGGGCCGTCTCGGTCAGGCCCCAGGAGGAGACGAACGGCACCTTGCGCCCCAGCGTCTGCATGCTCAATGCCTCCAGCCGGTCCCACAGGCTGCGCGGCAGGGCGGCGGCGGCGTAGAACAGCAGCTCCAGCCTGGCGAAGAAGCTCTCGCGCAGCGCCGCATCGGCCTCCAAATGGTCGAGCAGCACCTGATAGCCCCGGGGCACGTTGAAGTAGATGGTGGGCGATACGTCCTTGAGGTTGGCGACGGTGTGGGCGATCAGCGCCGGCGTCGGCTTGCCCTCGTCGATGTAGAGCGTGCCGCCATTGCGCAAGACCATATTGAAGTTGTGATTGCCGCCGAAGGTGTGGTTCCACGGCAGCCAGTCGACGATCACCGGCGGGCGCTCGTTGAGGAAGGTCCACGCTGCGGCGGCGCTCTCCTGGTTAGCGCACAGCATGCCCTGGGTGTTGAGGACGCCCTTGGGCTGGCCGGTGGAGCCGGAGGTGAACAGGATCTTGGCCAGCGTCTGCGGCCCGACCTTGGCGAAGGCCGCATCGACCGCCGGCGTCGGCCGCACCTCGATCAGCGCCGACAGCGGCGTGACGCGCGTGCCGCCGAGGCGGCCGCGGCTTGCCACCACCTCAACGCCCTTGAGGCCTATGGTCTCCAGCGCCTTCGCGTAGCGATCTGCCTCGTCCAGGTAGATCAGGCCCGGCTCGACCAGCTCCAGGATATAGCGCAGCTTGGCGAAATCCTGGCTCAGCCGCGCGTAGGCCGTGGAGATCGGCACCACCGGCACACCCACGTGCATCGCGCCGAGCATGACGAGGGCGTGGTCGATGCCGTTCTCGGCAAGGATCACGAGCGGCCGCTCCCGTCCCGGATCCGGCCCCAGCCGGCGGTCGATCAGCGCCTGGGCGATGGCATTGGCGACGGAGGCCGCCTCGGCGTAGCTGATCCGGCGCCAGTGACCGGTGGAATTGCGCTCGGCAAGAAATGTACGCCCCGGTGCGATCGCCGCCCGACGTTCCAGCAGGGCGCCGAGCGAGCGTGGCACAGCCGCAAGGGTGCGCCTGGAGCGCAGCACCATGCTGCCGTCGACCTGCCGCTCGTGGGCGATCTCCGGCACCGCAAACAGCCCGCCTCCACGGCCCACCGTTGCCCCGGTGCTTCCCCCTATACTCCCCATAGGCGCCTCTCGCATTCGACCGGCTCTTTGGTAGGTTCTTGCGAGCAATAAATCAGAGGCCGTAGCCCAGGGCAACGCGCCCGGCCTGCCGTGACGTTTCGCTCGGTGAAGCGATGAGCGTTGTGGTGCAGCCTGCCCGATAGCGGTTGAGGTGTCGGTTCCGCCCCCGTGAGGCGCGGCGCGCGTGGTCGGCAACGACGACACGAGCCCTGGACCGGCTGTCGCTGGCGTCAAGGAATAGCCTGCCGAGTCGGAGCGCCTGGCCAGCGTACCGCAGCGCGACCTTCGATCTCTCCTGCGCCCACGCGCCGAAGAGCCGCCACGCCGGCAGGCAGCGAGGGGTACCGCAGAAAAGGCCGTGCCCGTAAAGACCAACAAGCTCACCGCAGGCTCACCGCCAGCAAGCCGCCTGATCTCTACACAGAGAGGCCGCCACAGCTACTGCTCCAGCCCCTTCGCTGTTGTGAGCGCGGCAACCTGCGGCTGCTACCCTATTCTTCTGTCGTTCTTCTTTCTGTCGTTCTTCTTTCTGTCGTTCTTCTTTCTGTCGTTCTTCGAGCGTCCCCTTCCTCTGTTCGAACTTGCCGCAGGCATCCTTCGTCCGAAGCGCAAGTCTACAAGCCGCGGCGTGCAGGCTCCGTCACGGCCGCACGAAGCGCGCCCCGAAGTGTCTTGGCTCTCCCCTCGCTCCGCAATAATCAGACATCACCATAGACAAATCGGCGAAATCGCCAACAAAGAAAATGCAATTCCGGCATTTTGCAAGGGATGACGTACACCCGAGGGCTGTATATCAGCCTGCGCCAATCGCCCATGCAGCTACGGCAACATCAGCACCGATCGAGCGAAACAGCGTGCCAGGTATCGGCGCGGCTCCACTCCGGCTCTTCGCCGCTCAGAGTTATCCACACCCTGGTGCGACCTGTCGCATACGCATCACGCTTCGGCCATCAGGCACTGAGAAAAAGTTCCGTCGGCGGTGGGTGTGGGTCAGCCGGGTGAGGACAGGGAATCCTGGGATGGACGCAGCCACTACCGCGTCTTGGGCCGCTTGTGCCACGCGCAGCGCCGCTGCCGGGCTGGTGCACAGCGCCTTTGCCCGCTTGCAGCATCCTCGCACGGCGACACGCACCCACTACAGTATCCTCGGACTGGGTGTCGACGCCGACGAGCCGCAGATCAAGTCTGCCTACCGCACGCTCGCACGGCGCTTCCATCCCGACGTGAACCCCGGCGACGCCGACGCAGCCGCACGCCTTGCCGAGATCAACCTTGCCTACGAGACCCTGGGAGATCCCAAGGCCCGTGCGGCCTACGACGGCGATCTCGCCCGGCACCGCCGCACGGCCAGTCGCCACTATGCCCTGCTCGTGGCCAGCACCGCGTTCACCTTCCTCGTCACCGTCGCCGCTGTGGCCTATGCCCTGCACTGGCATCCACCCGCGCCACAGCGGGCGGCGCTGGCGGCGGCACCAAAAGACAGTGTCCCGCCGCCGGCCCCGCTGCCCGTCGTCGTTATGCCTGGACCACGCGACGGTGTCGATCTCGGTATACCTCCGTCGGCCGGGGAAGGGCCCGGCTGGACCACCTACCGCGACACCCTGTTTGATTTCGCTCTGCGCTACCCGGCGAGGGTGTTCGCTTTTGATCCGACACGGAGCGACGCCCACGTGCAGACCTTCACCTCGCACGATCGTCTGGCGACGTTGCGCGTCATCGCCACGCGCAATACCGCCGGCATCTCGCTCGCCAGCTTTCGCAGCGCGCTCATCAAGGAGCGCTACGCCGGCGCCTCGTTCCGGCGTACACAGCGCCAGCGCCACTGGTTCGCGCTCTCGGGCACGCGCGGCCAAGAGGTGTTCCAGGAGCGGATCACCTTCTCCTGCGACGGCAAGTCGATGCACGGCTGGCAGCTGCACTACCCGGCAAGCCAGCGCGCCAGGTATGACGATCTTGCCGGCGTGATGCTTCGCAATCGTCCGCACGGCAACGGCCCGTCAGGCGGATGTGCGTCCGATAGGAGGAAGGCAAAGCGTCATTCGCAGCGGCGGGGACGCTAGCTAGTGTCCTCAGCAACAACTCTATTGGATGACAGTCATTCGATGCCGCGATGTGTGCCCAACGTTGATTATCACCGCGGACGATTTGCATACGTTTCTCTCTTGATCTAAGACCACGTGCACAACGATCTTCGGCCAAGCTCTGCTGCTGCCGCACCCTACACCCAGCTCGTATCGCTCCGACCGGAGCAGTACGAGCGGCATGGCGGAAGCGCCTCAGCGAGGAGTGCCTGCCATGCAGCATGGTGGCGCCGGTTGGTTCTCGTACGGCACATTGGCGCTGGTCCTGCTTGCTGTTCTGGTGGCGCTATGGCGGTCGGGCTTCATGGCCCGCGTGATGCGCCTCATCGAAGCGACGATGCTCGGCAACTGGCAGCTGGCGGTGCTGGGTGCCGCGGCCATCGCCCTGTCGCTGGCCTCCTGGTACACGACGTTCGACGGCCTCTACCATTTCACCTCCGCGCCGCTGCTTTCCGCCCTGGTCGCCTTCGGTGTCCAGGGCGTGATGCTGATCGTCTCCTGGCTGATCGGCGAGAGCTTCGCCACCGGCATGAGCCAGCGTGCCAATCCGGCCGGAGCCACCCGCAGTGCCGCCGATCGCCCCATCAGCGCGCGCGAGACAGCGCTGGCTATGGCACTGGGTGCCGTGCTGGCCGGTCTGGCCTTCTGCTGGGCGCTCGATCGCACCGAAGCTGTCGCCATCGTAGCAAGACCTGGCGGCATCCCCGAGGTCCGCGCCGATTGGCGGCGCGTGGCCGAGGTAGCAGTGCAATTTCTGGCGGGCCTGGCGGGGCTCGGGCTCCTCGCTCTCGTCCTGCGGCGCGGCGGCGAGACGGTCAGATCCTACGTGCAGGGCCTCCGCCTGATCGCCCGCAACGCAGTGCTGTGGGTGATGCTGGCGGCCTGCATGACGGCGACGGTGCTGTTCTCGTTCGACTCGCACTTCAACGCCATCTTCCCCGCCGGGCAGAGGAGGCGCGCGGCCGAGATCCGCACCCTCAACCAGACGGCGGCCATCGTTGCCGACATCGGCGCGCGCGCCCGCAAGGTGCAGGCCGCCGAGGCCAAACGCCTGTTCGAGACCGAGGCGTGGAACTCCTCTGACAGCGATCTCGGCGCGCTCGCCGCGGCTGCCCGCAGCGTGCAGGGGGAGCTTGAGGCGGCATTGAGCGCCAGGCTGGAGGCGCAACAACGCAGCATCGGCGAGCAGCGGGAGCGGATCGCCGGAGCCGAGCGAAGCGAGAGCGCGCTGCTGGCCAGGCGTGACGGTCTGGAATCTGAGCTGCGCCGCCTTGAGACCTCGATGGGCACCTTGGAGTCTGAGCTGGCGAATGCCCAAGCCGCATATGACGCAGCGCGTCGGTCCATCGCCGCGAAGGAGATCGAGGCGGCGGCCGAGGGCGGCGGTGTCGAAGGCAGCGGGAAGCCCGGCAAGGGGCCCATCTGGCGCCAGCGCATGGCCGAGGTGAGCGATCTGCAGCGCAAGCTGCAGATCGCCGATGAGCCGCGCCTCACGGCGGCGCAGCGCCAGCGCGATGCCGCCTCGGCCCGGATCGTCGGGCTCAAGCGGGAGATTGCCACCATCATTGCCGAAGCGGCCAAGTACAAAGGTGTCATTCGCGCCGCTGCACACAGGATTGCGGCGACCGAGACGGAGACGGGCGAGGGCCAGCAGATTCGTCGGACCAGCGCTGCGCACCTTGTGGACGCATTCGAACGCGCGCGCTCATCGTTCCGGCAGCATCCCGAGGCGGGAACACTCGCCACCCTGCAGGAGCAATGCGCCGCTTTGCAGGAGGCCGTGTCCGGCGTTGCCGCGGGGCGGAACCGGGTGCTCAGCATCGACTGCGATCTCAAGGCGGCGGCAGAGGCCGCGACACGGCTGCTGGCGCTCAACGCCGGTCTGCAGTCGTTCTCGACCGGCTGCGCCGGCGGCAGCCGGTTGCCACAGACCGCTGGGACTGACGCGCTGCTGGCGTTCGGCCGCAAGTGTCTGCAGGACTCTGGACTCGCCAGCGCGGATACGGCCGATTTCGGCGCTCGATTCCAGGCCATCGAGATGAACCGGGACGACAAGGCGCACCGCTTTGTCGTGACCTGGAACGCCTTCCTCGATGGCAATCGTCTCGCCTATCTCGCCCTGGCGATCGCAATCGGCATCGATTCCCTGGTCTTCATGGCGGGTCTGTTCGGCGCGGCTGCCTCGCGCTCGCCGCTGTCCGACGTGCCGAGCCGCAAGGCACGCAGCGCCGAGCAGCTGGAGGCATTGGTCAGGAGTGCGCTGGGGCAGGACCCGCCGGAGAATGCCGAGCTGGTGCTTGCCGCTCTGCGGCCGGCGCCGGGCGATGACGACCAGCGCTCGGAGCTCGACTTGACGGGCTGCGATGCCGGCGACGCGGAGCGCATACGGAAGGTGCTGGTGGCCGGCCGCAGCATCGGCGCGGTCGAGCGCGTCTCTGCTCCGACCGATGGCGAGCGCTATCTGGTGCGCCCTGAGCTTATCGAGTTCCTGTCGACGGTGGCCAGCGCGGCACGAGACGACCAGCGTGCGCAGAGCGATCGTGCGCGGCTCGTCCGGATTGTCGGTGCGGCGCTGGGGCCGGACCAGCCGGGCGATGCCGCCATCGTCCTGCGCCACGCTGAGCCGATCGCGCCGAGGCGGGGGTTTGTCGCCAGACTCGATCTCGCCGCCGTCGGCAAGGAGAAGGAGCGGCGGCTGATCCAGGGCGTGCTCAGCGCCGGTATGAGCGTCGGCGCCGTCGGGCGCGGCGGTGCCTTCGACTGGCTGAGGCAAGGCCGGCTCGTGCCGGCCGCCGCGACGCCGACGGGGCGCTCGGAGCAGACGTACCTGATCGGCTCGGCACTGTTCGAGACGCTGCTGCACTTTCGCGCGAGCGGGCCGTCATCCGTCCCCGCGCTCCAGCGGCAACCCAGACCCGTGCAGCTGACTGCAATCGATGTTCCGTCCAAGCGCGCCAGCGATGTCGCCTTCGACGAGCCGGCCGTGCCAAGCGTACGCCTTCTCGCTGACGCCCGCCTCAGCGCGGCACAGACCCCTTCTGAGCCGGACGATGAGGGGCGACGCCGCGGCTTCCGTGAGGTGCTGCTGCGGGATGTCATGTCGGAGTCGAGAACGGCCATCGCCAGCCTCTGCCGCCGGCCGGACGGCCAGCGCGACGCACGTACCGATCTGGAGCGCATCGCCCGCGAGGCGGCGCGCGCCCTGCAACGGGCCACCCGCTCGCTTGCGCGCTCGCTGGGGAGCGATGCACGGGCACTGGCGGCGCTTGAGGAGACCTCTGGCGAGGTCGGCGTCCGCATCCCGGTCCTCCTCAACGAGCTGCTGGAGGATCTGATCGGCGAAGCCGAGAGAAGCGGCGACGACAGCCTCCTGAGCCGGCTCGGCCGGCTCAGGAACGGCCTCGCGATGCTGGCGGACCGGTAGCGCGGATTAGCGAAGCATGATCCGCCATTCCCCGGCCAAAACGGCGGATTGCGGGCTGCGCCCCAATCCGCGCTGCGACATCACTCCGAGAACGGCACCACCTTCTGCTCCTGCACGCCCAGGCCCTCGATGCTCAGCGTCATCACATCGCCGGGCTGCAGCCACCCCGGCGGCTTCATGCCGAGCGCCACGCCGGGAGGCGTGCCAGTGGTGATCACGTCGCCGGGCTCCAACACCATGAACTGCGAGATGTAGGCGAGCTGGAACGGGATCGAGAAGATCATGGTCCTGGTGTTGCCGGTCTGGCGGCGCTGGCCGTTAACGTCGAGCGACATGGCGAGGCTGTGCGCGTCGGTGATCTCGTCGCGGGTGACGAGCCACGGCCCCAACGGCCCGAACGTCTCGGCGCACTTGCCCTTCATCCACTGGCCGCCGCGCTCGATCTGAAAGCTCCGCTCGGAGACATCGTTGCAGATCGTGTAGCCGGCGATGTAGGCGAGCGCGTCCTTCTCATCCACGTAGCGCGCGCGCTTGCCGATCACGAAGGCAATCTCGACCTCATAGTCGAGCTTGGTCGAGCCCTTGGGCTGAATGACAGCATCGTTGGGGCCGACGATGCAATTGGCGAGCTTGTTGAAGAGGATCGGCTCTTTCGGTACCTCCATGCCGGCCTCCTTGGCATGGTCGGTATAGTTGAGGCCGACGGCGATGAAGTTGCGCACACCGGCGACTGGCGCGCCGAGCCGCACGCCCTGAGGCGCCATCGGCAGCGCCTTCAGATCAATCTTGCGCAGCTTGTCGAGCGTGATGTCGCTGAGCGTATCGCCGGTGATATCAGGGATATGTGCGGAGAGGTCACGAATGGCCCCCTGGGCATCAACCACACCGGGGCGCTCGGCGCCGGGCGCGCCAAATCGGACAAGCTTCATGAGGGCTCCTCCCTTGGGAACTCTGTTCGGAAAGCGGCAGTGCGCTACACGCTAGCGTTGCCCGGCCATAACCTGGAAAGTCAAGGCCGGGCGATACCGCATTGCCGGAGAGGCAGGGTCCCGCGGCGCGGGGAGCCATTCCTCGCACCACGCGAAGCTTGTGGAAAACGTCGCCCGAACACCTGCCACGCATGGCATCGCTGCTGGCGATGCCATCTTCCCCAAGGTCTCTCTGCCCTTGTGGTCGAGTGCAGACGCAAGCGGCCTGGATGCCCTAGAAAAGGAGCATCACCATGTACACGCCGGCTCCCAGGAGCGGCGCAGCCGCACATGCCAACACCATGATTATAAAAGACTTATCTATCACAACGCGACCCCACATGCCACACCGCCACTGGGCCGTCTGCCCTCCTCGCAGCCCGACCTGTCCCTCGGCTTTTGCTTCCGTAGGTTGCCGTCTTGTATATATTGTAACTTAAGATTTCAGGGTTTGCAGCGGGCTTGGTTAGCAGTTGCGCAAAGCAGCCCGTCAGGTCTGCATGCCTCAGCGCTGGACGGTGCACCGACGTCCCGCCGACGCCGCGGTGCCCGCAGCGCACTTGCGGGTCAGGCCGGGGCGGATCGTCAGAATCCGGTCCAGAGCGAGTAGTTGCCGACCGCGGCGTGGCCGTTGATGGCGATGGCCCGGCAGGGAGCGAACTCAGACAGCTGCGTCTGCAGCACCTGGACGCCGTAGCCGTTGAGCGCGTCGCCCACGCGCGCGGTGAGGTCCCGATTGAAAGCGAGGCGGTCGCGCTGGATCTCCTCCAGCGTCCGCTCGCTGACGAGGGAGAGGATCGCCCCTTGCGAGCGCTCCATGATGTCGGATGGCAGGTCGGCGATCTTGACCAGCGCCGCGACCACATCGTCGATGTAGTAGGTGACGAGCGCGCCGACGGTGACGGTCTTCAGGTCCTTGGTCATGATCACCTTGGACTGGATGCGCTGCGTCTGCCGCACTGTCATGATGACCTTGTAGGTGGTGACCAGCGGCCAGTACCAGTGCAGCCCGGGCTTCCACACCTTGATGCGGTGACCGTGCACGAAGGCTACGCCCTCGCTGGTGGCCGGAATGATCACCAGCCACGGAAAGAACCTGAGCAAAGTCTGGAAGATCTGCCCGATCCAGCCGAAGACGTGCTCCACGCATCACCCCCAATATCCGGTCGTGCGCCCGGCCGAGACTCCCACGCTGAGGGCAATCAGCCGGAATGCATCGGCGTTGGCCGCTTGGAATTCCGGCAGATCGCACTGTCACTCTATCTCAGATGGAACGGACGAGACGACGGCAATACCATAGCCATTGATTGCGACAGTCTCGCTGAACGGCTCCTGAACCACCCGGTTGCCGGTGCCGGCGTCAAGCCGCAAGAGCCGGGTGCAATCCGCGAGCCCTGCATCCCAGTCGAGGGCTCGCACGGTCCGCGGTGCGGCTGACGTATTGACAAAAACCGCGCTTCGCCGTCCGGCATCGCTCCAAGCGACTACGGCGTCGAGGTGCGGGTCCTCCGGGCAGCGGCGGGGGAAGGCGACCCAGTCGCCGCGGCGGACATGCTGGGCGAACAGCTGCTTGGCAAGGCAGGCCGTGGTGGGCTCGCCCTTGATCGTCATCAGGCCGTAAGTGTCGTCAATGCCCTGCCAATGCTTGGAGGTGGCGGTCCAGCGCATCTCCAACTCGGCGCCGCCGCGGATCAGATGGATGAGGGCAGAGGCGTAATAAGCAGCGCCGAAGGCGTTCTGGTTGAGCCCCAGCGTGTGGGAGAACTCGTGGCTGGCGACGGTATTGACCTCCCCGCACACATTCATGATGTCGCGGCCGTGCACGAGTTGGGCAACGCCGCGGGCACGCGCCTCGTATTGCGGCGCCTGGGCCATCGCCAGCGCCTTGAAGGCCTCGCCGTTGGGCGAATCCGGGCAGCCGTTCAGGTGGAAGTCGAGGCTCTTGCTCGGCGCTGCCGGCCGCCAGTCGGCATACATGTGCCAGTTGACAAAGCCGATCTTGCGGTTGTCCACGTCAGCCACCAGCCGGGCGATCCAGTCCATCCAGAACGCCTGTTGCGTGCCGTCGATCGATGGGCCGCCAATCTTCGGCTTGGCGCCGCCAAGGTGCGGCGCCAGCATGTCGATGATCGGGTCTGCCACCTCCTCATAGATGCGACGGTATTCCTCAAACATGAGGCCGCCGCCGATCGGGGCGTTGTTCGGCTCGTTCCAGACGCACCAGTACCAGTCCTTCACCTCCTCGCCGCCCCACTGCTCCAGGCAGCTCCAGACCACCTCGGTGCAGCGCGTCACGAACTTGCTGATATTCGCCGGCCTGTCGAACGGTGGGGCGAACTTGGCGAAGGTGATCATCGGCTTGGCGCCTGCATCCAGCACCGCCTGCACCACCGCGGCGAACCAGCGCCACTGCCCAAACGGGTCTGGCACCGGCTTGTCGAACACGAACAGCCGGATCACCTCGGTGCCCATCAGCTTGAGGCGTCGTTGGATCAGGTGGCGGTGCTCGCCCATCGAGAAGGCCGCCCAGCCATCGATCTCGTTGAAGCCGTAGCGCAGCTGCATGCGCTGCGCGCCCGGCACGGGCCTTTCCCCTGGCCTCTGCCTGTTCGACACCGGCTATTCCTCGATGAAGCCGATCAGCTCGCGCAGGCGCGCCTCGGGGCTGTGCAGCCGGCGGAACTGCTCGCGGATGCCGATGACGATCTCGGCGTAGTGCTCGGGCCGGGCCAGCACGTCGAGGACCTTCTCATGCGGCCTGTCGTGGCCCAGCACCAGCTCGACGGCGCCTGCGCCATAGATCTCGCGCACATAGCCCGGATCGAGCACGAACAGCGGGATGGTGCCGGCAGCCGGCGTCTCGAAGGTGCGGCAGGTGACGAAGCCCAGATGCTCGAAGAGCGGTCGGTAGACCACCGGGTTGAACACCGCCTGGCTCATGGTGGCGAGCACCTGGGCATAGGGCACGGGCGGGACTGTCTCGACACGCAGCTTCTTCAGATAGTCGCGGTCGACATAGTGGTCGTCGCGCACCTCCAGCCACTGGTCCCACTTGGTCGGCTTGCCCCAGCCCTCGCCCACCAGCGTCACGCGGCCGAGCTGATCACGGATGGGTTCCAGCGCTTGCAGCATTCGCGACATGCCGCGCCAACGGAACTTGGTATGACCGAGGTAGGTCATGGCGCAGTCCTTGGCCCTGAAGTCGAGCGGCTGCTCCCAGGTCGGATCGTAGATGTGGAACAGGAACGGCCGCACATTCGTCCGCCGCGGCCGCAAGGTGGGCTGGAAGACCTTGTCCGACAGGCTGTCGACCACGGCGGTCCAGTACCGGCTTGCCTCCGCGACTCGATGATTGTAGTCGCCCCCGAACAGGATGTGGTCGTTGTAGGCGCCATCGCAGTCGATCACCAGGCGGCGGCGGCGTGGCACACGCTCCAACAGGCGCAGCCAGTCGAGCCGGTCGCCGTATTGCAGCTCCGTTGTCCATTCGAACACGAATACCAGGGCATCCGCGTCGGCAAGCTGGCGCCCATATTCGAGCCCGAACTTCGGCCCCGCCGGGCCGTAGATGGCCACATCATGCCCCATCGCCCGCGCCACCCGCGCGTAGCCGACAAGATCCAGCATGCTGCCGGCGTTCTCGTAGCCCCAGTAGACAAATACGATCTTCATGGGGCGAAGCTCCGGAGCCGAAGGCGCACGGTGTCGGCTGAGCAGTGAGCGCGATTCGCGCCAAGGGACGGGGAATGTTCGGGCGCAACGATAGTCTGGCGCCACTTGTGACCCTGATCCGGAATTCCAGCCATTCATGGTTCTCCAGGACGGACCAGCTCAGCCGTTCAACGCGGCAGCCAGGTCCTCGACCAGCCGGTCGTAGGAGTGGTGCGTCGACAGGTGCCGCCGCACATCCTCGACGACCTGTCTGTAATGGTCCCGGCGATGCAGGGCGTCCAGCAATTTGCCGGCAATGTCGCCGGCGAGGACCAGCTCGCGCCCGGCCGGGCCATAGACGGACTCGACATGGTCTGCGTCCAGCATGATCAGCGGAATGGTGTCGGCACAGAAGATCTCGAAGTATTTGAGCGTCAGATGGCGCAGGTGCCGGAGCAGCGGCCGTTGTGTCATGATGTTGATGCGGGCGCTGCTCATGGTCTTGATCACGTCGTGATACATGACCGCCTTCGGCGTCTCGATCCGGAGGCGCCGGAGCCACTCCGGGTCCGACTGGAACGCCTCCTCAGGCCCCGCGGCCGGTCCTTCGGGCGGCGGGGCGTCCCACCAGAGGCCTGTGAAGGCGATGGCGCCCACCTGGTCGCGAATCTGCTCGACGGCCGGCAGCAGCTCGGTGGAGACCTGGCGCCAGCGCCACCAGTTGTGGCCCAGGTGAAGGATGTCGTACTGCTTCTCCGGTGCCTCGGAGCGGGCGATTTGAATTTCGGGATTGTATCCGAAGAACGGCAGCGCCATGGCGTTCGTGTTGCGCGCCGGCGGCATCACGGTGTGGGCGACGCGATCGCCCAGAGCGTCGACGTAGTCGACCCAGCGCTGACGCTCGGCCTCGCTGCGGTGGTTGAAGTCGTAGCCGTCGAACTGGATCAGCGGATTGTACATTCCGTCGGTATCGATGATCAGGCGCTTTGCGCGCGGGAACTGCGTCAGCATCACCGCCTCGTGCATCGGCTTGATGCGGTGCAGCTCCGATTCGAACAGGTAGACAACCCGGTCGAAGCTCTCGATATCCAGCGTCATCGGCAGGTCCGGCACGTACCAGATGGGCGAGCCGTAGATCGCCACCCAATGGCCGTGCCGCCACGCCGCGCGTGCGTAGTTGACGACGGCGTGCGTGCTGCCGGCATCGCCGCGCGTCTTCATGACGAACAGGATGTTCACGACTGCGCTCCGGGCCGCCCGGTGCGCGTCATCAGCGCCTCAAGCTCACGGAAACGCTGGGCGAAAGACTGATGCCGGGCAAGATGCGCGCGGGTCTTGAGCAGCGCATCCCAGTACACTTCCGGCCGCTCCATGGCGTCGGCCAGATGCGCGGCAAGGTTGTCGCCCGGCACCAGCCGCAATGCCGCCTCGCCGTAGATCGCGGCCACCTGGTCGCGCGGCAGCATCAGTACCGGCAGGCTGTCCGCGTGGAATGTCTCGAACGTCCGCACAGTGACGAGCCCGAGGTGCCGGAACAGCGGCCGGTGGAACACCGGGGCAAACCGGGCCTTGCCGAGAAGCCGGGTCACCTCGTCGAAGCGCACCCCGTGATGCAGCTCGACGCCAAGCTCGGCCAGCAGTGCCGGGTCGGTGTCGATGCCATTCAGTCCCTTCTCGACGGCGAAGTCCGGCCGCTTGTCCCAGTCCCAGCCCATCAGGCAGGCACGCCCAAGGCCGGCACGCAGCGGCGCATAGTCCTGCAGGAACGCCTTGACCTGATCCCAGCGCTGCCAGTTGCTGCCGATGTACATGGCGCCGTAAGGCTTCTCGGAGGCGCCTGCCGCGCACCATGCAGCCGCAGCCTCGGCGGCACTCTCGTAGGGCTGGGCGACCGATGCCGGATCGTAGCCGTGAAACAGGAACGGCCGCACGTCCGGGCGGAGCGGAGTCAGCGTTGGTTGTAAAACGGTATCGGAGAACGCCTGCATGGCGTCCACCCATTCCCACCCCTGGTGCTCATCGAGCTTCTCCAGGTGGTTGAAGTCATGCTCGATCCTGATGGTGTCATTGAAGCGTCCCCACAGGTCGACGACGACGCGGCGCTCGCGCGGAATGCCGTCGAGCAGGCGGGCGAGGTGCGGCATCTCCGGGAGATCCCAGGCGACCTGGAGCACAAACAGCGCCACGTCGACGCCGCTGACGTCGCGCGTGCATGGCAGCGATGGCAATTCAGGGATGGGTGGCCCGTAGATGAGCACCTCGTGTCCCATGGCCGCGCCGCAATGCACCCACTTATGAATAGTGGATACGCTGCGCGACCAGGGGTGCACCGAGGTTACGAGTAGGATCTTCATCGCGCTGTGCTCTCGCCTATTCGCCCGATCGGCGCGCCCTCCCCGGCGTCCGACGCGTCGTCGCGGCCATACCGGTCTCGAACGGCGTGCGCAATCCAGCAAGCCCCCGCCATGCAAGGCAGTGCCCCATGCACCAGACGCATGGGAGCGCCGTTCTCCGTCGCTATACAATCGACTTATTCTACCGACGTCTGTCCTTCAGCGTCCTGCCGGAGACAGGCACAGCATCGCTCACTGCGCTCGAAACGACAGCGACCCCATAGCCGTCAAGGCGAACCGTCCCGTCGAACGGCCCGCATACGATCTGCTCTCCGGTGCCCTTGTCCAGCCGCAGCACATCGCGGCAGGCGTGCAACTCGGCGGCCCACTCTGTTGCGGCGAGGACCCTCGGCTTGGGGCCGGTATTGACGAAAATGCCACTGACGCGGCCGTCGTCCCCCGCCGCGACAATGGCGTCGACGTCGGTGCTGTCGGCGGGGCCGGAAGGGAAGCTCACCCGGTCGCCGAAGCGCACGTGCTGGGCGAGCATCTGCTTGGCGAGGCACGCCGCCGTCGGCTTGCCCTCCATGGTCAGGACGCCATAGGCGTCGTCGTGGGCGGTGGCGGTCCAGCGCATCTCCAGGTCAGCGCCGCCGCGGATCAGGTGGATGATGGCCGACGTGTAGTAGGCCGCGCCGAACGCGTTCTGGTTGAGGCCGCCCACAAAGTCATGGTTGTGATGCACGACGGTGTTCAACTCGCCGCACACGTTCAGGATGTCGCGATCGCCGATGATGCGGGCGACGGCGCGCGCCCGCGCCTCGTATTGGGCTGTCTGGGCCATCAGCTGCGCGCGATAGGGGGCCCCGAGCGGCGCCTCCGGGTCGCCCTTCAGATTGAAGCCGACGCTCGCCGCCGGCACCACCGGCCGCCAGTCGCCATAGTGGTGCCAGGAGACGAAGCTGATGAGCTGCTCGTCAACCTCGTTGACGAGCGCCGAGATCCAGTCGAGCCAGTAGGTCTGGAAGCCGCACAGCGCCGGGCCGCCGATCCGCAGCTTCCGTCCGGCGAGATGGGGCTCCATCAGGCGGCGCACGGTATAAGCCACCTCCTCGTAGATGCAGCGATATTGCGGGAAGGTGAGGAGGCCGCCGACGTGATAGTTGTTCGGCTCGTTCCACACGCACCAGTACCAGTCGCGCACCCTTTCGCCGCCCCACTGCTCCAGGCAGCCCCACACCACGTCGGCGCAGCGGGCCAGATAGGTGCGCAGGTTGCGTTCGTCGTCGTGCGGCGGGTGGTACTTGGCGAAGGTGATCATGGGCACGGCACCCATGTCGAGCACCGCCTGCACGTAGGCGGCGAACAGGTCCCACTCCTTCACCGGGTCGGGCACCGGCTTGTCGAACACGAAGATGCGCACGATCTCCGTACCCATCAGGCGGTGGTGCCGCTGCAGCTCCTTGCGGTGCGGCCCGAGCCCGATGCTCCACCAGCCGTCCACCTCGTTGAAGCCGTAGCGCAGATGCATGCGCTGGCGACCAGGCGGCAAAGGCGCAGTCACGTTCGATATCAGCTCCCGGATGTCGCCCGGACGGGTCATGCGTAGACGATCTCGATCAGCTGGCGCAGGCGCGCCTCAGGGGTGTGGCGCTCCCGGAACTCGCGGCGGATGCCCTCGGCGATCCTGGCATAATGCTCCGGCCGCCGCAGCACGTCGGCAATCTTGCCTGGCTGATTGTCGCCCGCAAGCACCAGGTGCTCGGCGGCTTCGTCGCCGAACAGGGCGCGCACATAGGCGGCATTGAGCAGGAACAGCGGGATAGTGCCGGCGGCGATGTTCTCGAACGTGCGGCAGGTGACGAAGCCCAGGTGCTCGAACAGCGGGCGGTAGACGACCGGGTTGATGGCGCCGCGGCTCATGGTCGAGATCACCTCAGCCGTCGGGATTGGCGCCATCGCCTCAACCTTGAGCTCACGCATCATGTCATAGTCGACGTGGTAGACATCCTCCATCTTCATCGACTCCGCCCAGTCCGGCTGCCTGTCCCAGCCGTAGCCGAACAGCGCAATTCTCCCCACGGAATTGCGCACCGGCGCCACGGCCTTCAACACCTGCGACATGCCGTGCCAGCGGAACTTGGAATGGCCGACGTAGGCGATGCTGAAATCCTTGGCGGAAAAGTCGAGCGGGACCTCCCAGGTGGCGTCGTAGACGTGGAACAGAAAGGTGCCGACGTTGCGCCGCAGCGGCGTCGGCGTGGGCTGATAGATCTTGTCGGCCAATGCGTCGCAGAAGTCGACGTAGGCAGTGCTCTCGGCGGCGGTGCGGTGATTGAAGTCGCCGTGCACGTTGATCGGATCGTTGTAGCGCCCGTCGCAGTCGATGATGACGCGCCGGCTCCTCGGCACCGATGAGACAAGGCGCAACCAGTCCAGACGGTCGCCGTAGAGCAGATCGGTCGTCCACTCGAACACGAACACCACCGCGTCGGCGCCGCCAAGGTCGATCGAATAGTCGAGCGGAATCTTGGGGTTGGGAACGCCGTAGACGGTGGCCTCGTGACCCATCTCGCGGGCGGCGCGCGCATATCCCTGCAGGTCAAGCGAGCTGCCCTGATTCTCGTAGGCGTAATAGACGAAGACGAGCTTCATTCCTGCAGTTCCTGTCGGAAGTTCGCGGATCCTCGATGAGGACATGGAGCCAACCCCAGCGTCCCCTCCCCCTTGTGGGGAAGGGACAGGGTGGGGGAATTCCAGAACATCGAAGGGCGGAAGTCCCCCTACCCCTAGCCCCTCCCCACAAGGGGAGGGGAATCCGCGCGGCAACAGTCTAATAGCGGTCATCTCACTCCAACGCGGCGACCAGCTCTTCCACCCGGTGGCGGAAGGAATGGTGCGACGCCATGTAGCGGCGTGCATCCTCCACGACCTGCCGGTAGTGGTCCGGCCGCCGCAGCGCATCGAGGATCTTCTCGGCGACCCGGCCCGGCAGCGTCAGCTCGCCGCCGGCCGGGCCATACACCGCCTCGGCCAGGTCGGTCTCGAGCATGAGCAGCGGGATGGTATCGGCGCAGAACTCCTCGAAGTAGCGCAGTGTCAGATGCTTCACGTGTGCCAGGAACGGCCTTTGCGTGAAAATGTTGATGCGGCCGGTGCTCATGGCGTGCACCACCTCAGTGTACTTGACCGGCGGCTCGATCTTGATGCCGAGCCTGCGGAACCGCTCGGTATCGACCCGGTACGCCGGCTCCAGCCCCATCGCATGCGCCCATTCCGGCACGCGGTCCCACCACAGCCCGAGGAAGCCGATGTCGCCGGTGATCTCACCGCGAATGCTTTCGAGCGCCGGCAGGATCTGCTCCGACATCTCCTTCCACCGGTACCAGTTGTGGCCAACGTGGAGGATGTCGTACTTCTTGGAAGGCGCCTGCTCCGGCTTGATGACCTCGCTGGGATCAAACCCGAAGAATGGCAGTGCGGTGACCCTGGGGTCGCTGTCGGGCGCGATGGTCGGCTTGATGATCCTGTCGGCCAGCGCCTCGTAGCAATCGAGCCACTCGGTGCGCTCGGCCTCGTTCTTGTGGCTGCGGTCGTAGCCGTCGACCACGATGTAGGGATTGAAGCGGCCGTCGGCATCGAGGATGGCGCGGAGCTCGCGCGGAAAGGTGCCAAGCATGGCCACCTCCGGCAGCCGCTTCAGATGCCGCAGCTTGGACTCATAGAAAAAGAGTATGCGGTCGAAGGCCTTGAGGTCTGTTGAGAAGCGCGCGTGCTGCATCTCCGGCGGCAGATACCATCCGTCCACCACCTCGGGCTGCGGCGCGCCATAGATCGCGATGCGATGCCCAAGCTCGGCACCGACCCGCATGTAGTTGGTGATGGCATGGGTATTGCCGGCGTTGGCCAGATACTCATTGACGATCAGGATGTTCATGCGCGCCCTCGCCCGTCGTCGAGAAGCGCCGCAAGCTCCCGGAAGCGCTGCGCGAACGAGTGGTGCCGCGCCAGATGCGCGCGCGTGTCGAGCACCGCCTGCCAGTACGGCTCCGGCCGGCGCAGGGCATCCTTCATGAAAGGTCCGACATCGCCGTCCGGCACCAGCGCCAGCGCCGCCGGCCCGTAGGTGGCCTCGACGTAGTCGCGCGGCAGCATCAGTATGGGCAGGGTATCGGCCTCGAAGGTCTCGAAGGTGCGGATCGTCGCATAGCCCAGATGCCGGAACAACGGGCGGTGGAAGACGGGCGCAAAGCGCGCCTTACCCAGCAGCGCTGTGGATTCATCGAAGCGGACGGCCGGGCGCAGCTCCACGCCGAGCCTGGCCAGAAACGCCGGATCGGTGTCGATGCCGGCGATGCCTTGCTTGGCGGCCCACTCCGGCCTCTCGGCCCAATCCCAGCCGGTGAGGCACGCCTTGCCCACTTCGGCTTGCGCGGCAGCGTATTGTTCCAGGAAGCGCCGCATCTGCTCCCAGCGCTGCCAGTTGTTGCCGACGTACATGGCGCCGTAGGGCCTCTGCGCCGGCGTGGCCTCGCGCCAAGCGGCGGCGGCGTCCTTGGCGGTCGCATAGGGCTCGGCGACCGCGCCAGGCTCGAAGCCGTGGAACAGGAATGATCCAACGTTCGGCCGCAGCGGCGCCAGGGTCGGTTGCAGGATGGTATCGGATACAGCCGCGAGTGCCTCCTCCCACTCCCACCCCAGATGGTTGTCGAGCTTCTCCAGGTGGTTGAAGTCGTGCTCCAGCCGGATGGTGTCGTTGAAGTGGCCCCACAGGTCGACGACCGCGCGCTTCTCGCGCGGGATGCCGTCCAGCACGCGCACCAGATGCGGCATCTCCGGGAAGTCCGACACCACCTGGATTACGAACAGCGCCAGATCGACACCGGCGAGGTCGGTGGTGAACTTCAGCGCCGGCAGGTCCGGGTGGGGATCGCCATAGACCGCCACATCGTGGCCGAGCGCGCGGCCGGCGGCGACCCATTTGTGGACCGTGGAGATGCTCCGCACCCACGGGTCCACATAGGTGACCAGCAGAAGTCTCATCGTCCGGCCTCTCCCGCGACCTTCACCGCTGCGTCGGCAGGCACCTGCTCGCGCGCCCAGCGCACGGTCTCGGCAAGGCCCGCCTCGAACGGCGTCCTGGGCTCCCAGCCCATCAGCGCCTTGGCCTTACCCACATCGGCCTGCACCGAGCGCTGCTCGCCCGGCCGCCCGGGCGCCCGCTTCAGCCTGCCGTCGCCACCGACCACGTGCATGGCCGCCTCGGCCAGCTGGTTGATCGACAGCGATCGGCCGCTGCCGAGGTTGATGGTGTGGCCTGCGGTCGCCGGAGTATTCAGCGCCCGCACCCAGCCCTCGACAATGTCGCCGATGTAGACGAAATCCCGCGTCTGCTCGCCGTCGCCGAAGATGGTAATGGGCTCGCCGCGCATCAGATTGCCGAGGAAGATGCCGAGCACGCCCTGGTAGGGATTATCGACCGCCTGTCCCGGCCCGTAGACGCTGTACATGCGCAGCGAGGTCACCTTGAAGTCGAAGCCGAGGTCCGGTCGCTGGGCAGTGGCGTGGACGTAGCGCTCACCCGCCAGCTTAGTGATTCCGTAGTAGGAATCCGGCCAACAGCGCTCGGTTTCGGGCGTCGGCACCGCTCCGCCGTTGCCGTAGATTGTCATCGAGCTGGCATAGAGCAGCCGCGGCACCTTGTACTTGATGCACAGCTGCGAGACGTTGAGCGTTCCCTCGACATTGGTGCGCAGGTCGAGCACGGGGTTGTCGAACGAGCGGATGATGGAGACCTGCCCGGCGATGTGGCACACGGCGTCCACGCCGCGGGCAAAGACCGGCTCGATCTCGTCGAGCCTGGCCACATCGCCCAAGGTGAATTCCACCTCAGGAGGCAGGTTCTCGCGCTTGCCGTTGAACTCGTTGTCCACCACCGAGACGGCGTGCCCGTCCGCCAGCAGGCGGCGGCAGAGGTGGGTGCCGATGAATCCCGCCCCGCCGGTGACCAATACCCTCATTGCGCGCTCCATTTCGTTCCGGCGTGACCGAGAGACGCCGGCGGCCTGCATGACGGCGCAGCGCCCGACGGGACGACCCGCCACAGCAGGCACAACCTGTCCACGTACGGGAGGCATGGGCGATTTCCGTTGAATGCCGCATGAACGAGCGTATCCCCGCGGCGTCGCGTGTCGCCCCTGCCACGCGGCTCAACCTGTTGTCGGAGCCGCCGCGGCGCCGTGCCCATGCCGATGCCGACGCCCCCGTCAACGGTTGTGGCCCAGCACACTGACCAGCAAAAGTGGAACCGCGGCGGGTGCGAGACCCGATGGACGGAGCCGGAGCGAGATGCTGATCTGCGGTCGCCCCGGAAAGGCTGCGCAAAGTCAGCCGACATTCGACTTTCCAAAAACGGAAATCGTCTTAACCATACGTTCATCGGCGGTTCATGGCGCCTCCAACATGCTCCCGCGCCATGGCAACAGCCGTGTTTGAGGAGCCGGAGCGAGTAAACCGGGCAATGCCTACTAAACGAATACTGATCACTGGTGGTGCCGGCTTCGTGGGTTGCAATGCAGCCCGCTACTTCCAGGCCCGCAACTGGGGCGTAACAGTCCTGGACAACTTGTCGAGGCAGGGGACCGATAAGAACCTCGAATGGCTGCGCGATGGTGCCAGCTTCGAGTTCGAGCGGGTCGACATCCGCGACAAGGCCAATGTCGACCGCGTGCTTTCCGGCCAGAGATACGACGCGGTGCTGCATCTGGCGGCGCAGGTGGCCGTCACCACCTCGGTCACCGACCCGAGCCTCGATTTCGCCGTCAATGCCATGGGCACGTTCCATGTGCTCGACGCCATCCGGCGCTTCTGCCCCGAGGCTGTCTTCATCAACGCTTCGACCAATAAGGTCTACGGCAAGATCGCCACCGCCGAATACGAGCTGCGCGACGGCCGTTATGCCTACGTCAATCGGCCATTCGGCATCAATGAGAGCGAGCCGCTGGACTTCCTCTCGCCTTACGGTTGCTCGAAGGGCGCAGCCGACCAGTACGCTCTCGACTTCGCCCGCATCTACCAGATCCCGGCGACCTCGTTCCGCCAGTCGTGCATCTACGGTCCGCGCCAGTTCGGCGTCGAGGACCAGGGCTGGGTGGCGTGGTTTGCAATCGCCTCGCTGCTTGGTCGCGACATCACCATCTACGGCGACGGCCGGCAGGTGCGCGACGTTCTGCACGTGCACGACTTGGTACGCGCCTACGAGGCCGCCATCCGCTCGCCCGACAAGGTCGCGGCCCAGGCCTTCAACATCGGCGGCGGGCCTGGCTCGATCCTGTCGCTGCTCGATCTCATCGGCATGCTGGAGAAGCGCCTGAAGCGCAGCATCCCCCTCAATTGGGGAGAGTGGCGGCCGGGCGATCAGCGCATCTATGTCAGCGACATCCGCAAGCTCGATGCAACCCTTGGCTGGACGCCCGAGATCGATGCGGGATCCGGGGTGGCACAGCTCATCGACTGGGTTGCGCAGAACCGGACCGTCTTCTGATGCCAGGAATGTCGCAGCGCTGTTGCGCCCGCGCCGACTTGCGAGCTGCCGAGGCGTTGGACTGTTTCGAGAGAGGTCAGGCCCCTCGTCATCGGCGTGGTTGCTCCTGACAAACGTGTGCGCGAGGGGGCTGACCCCTCTATTCTCGATCTTTACGCCGTTGGGGGCATCATGATTGACCGCAAGCGCATCCTGGTGACCGGCGGTGCCGGGTTCCTGGGCTCGCATCTGTGCGACCGATTGCTCGAGGACGGTCACGACGTACTCTGCGTCGATAACCTCTTCACAGGCCGCAAGCGCAACATCGAGCACCTGATCGACCATCCGCGCTTCGAGCTGATGCGCCACGATGTGACGCTGCCGCTCTATGTCGAGGTCGACGAGGTTTACAATCTGGCCTGCCCGGCCTCGCCGGTGCACTACCAGCACGACCCGATCCAGACCACCAAGACCAGCGTGCTCGGCGCCCTCAACATGCTGGGCCTCGCCAAGCGCCTCAAGTGCCGCATCTTCCAGGCCTCAACCTCGGAGGTGTACGGCGACCCTTCAGTGCATCCGCAGGTCGAGGGCTACTGGGGCAACGTCAATCCGCATGGTCTCCGCTCCTGCTACGACGAGGGCAAGCGCTGCGCCGAGACGCTGTTCTTCGACTATCACCGCCAGCACGGCGTCGCGATCAAGGTGGCGCGCATCTTCAACACCTACGGCCCGCGCATGGACCCCAAGGACGGGCGGGTAGTATCGAACTTCATCGTGCTCGCCCTCAAGGGCGAGCCGATCACGATCTACGGCGACGGCAGCCAGACGCGCTCGTTCTGCTACGTCGACGACTTGATCCAGGGCTTCGTGCGGCTGATGGCGAGCCCCGAGGACGTGACCGGGCCGGTGAATCTCGGCAATCCCGGCGAGTTCACCATCAAGGAGCTGGCGGAGATGGTGCTGGAGCTGACCGGATCGAGCTCGAAGCTTACCTATCTGCCCCTGCCCCAGGACGATCCCAGGCAGCGCAAGCCGGATATCTCTCTCGCCAGGCAGCACCTGCAGTGGCAGCCCGGCGTGGCACTGCGCGAGGGCCTGCTCGCGACCATAGACCATTTTGACCGCTTGCTGTCATCTGGCGCCGCGCCGGTGTTCAACGGCGGCCGCATGGCCACCGCCCACCGGCCCATCGCGGCAGTGGCCAACGGCGGCCTGCACGTGGCCGGCGAGTGAGGTGGCACTTGGTGGCGAATGGCGTAGACGGATGAAAAAAGCCCGCCTCCCGCCAGTTGCGGGGGACAACCGGCGGATTGAAGTTTGCGCCTGATCCGCCCTACGCAACGCTGTATTCCGTGTGCGGCCCTCCCTGGAAGCTGCCCGTCACGTCTTGACCAGGCGCCGACCGTGCACCACGCGCAGGATGCGGATGCAGTCCGGCTCGACGCGACACATCAGACGATGCTTGTAGACGAACGTTTCGCGGCGGTCGGGATCGGCGAATTCGGGGATCTTGCAGAAGCGATAAGGGAAGTCCGCAAGCCCATCGGCAGCCTGCCTCAATGGCGGTCACGACTTTCTCGGCTCCGGCAAGAGGGGACTCGCGCGCGATGTAGTCCTTGCTGGCTGCGCGATCGGCTCGCGCTCCAGGGCGCCAACTTGCTCTGCGAACCATTCCGCAGATCTGCCGCTTCATCTCTTCACGGGTGATATCGCCGCTCGTATCGGCCTCCGCCTCCAGCACCTTGATGACAACATCGAGGTGGTAGGCGATGTCCTCCAGCGTGACGCTGTCTGGCAGGCGGTCGAGGAGCGCGCGGACCGCATCCTTGGCGGAGAGCTCCCGGATAACGATGACATTGGCAGCATCAGCCATCGGCAACTCCTTAGTGAGAAACCGATGGCGAACTAAGCAAATTTGTTAGATTGCGCAATGGCGGTGTGGGTTTGCCCACGCCTCACACCGCCAGCCGCTCCAGCTCCTCCAGGATGGCCGAGCCCATCTCGGCGGTGCCGACCTTGCGCATGTTGGGCTGCATGATGTCGGCCGTGCGCAGGCCGCGGCTCAGCGCTCCGGTGATGGCCTGGTCGATCAGGTCGGCTTCCTTGGCGAGACCCAGGGAGTAGCGCAGCGCCATGCCATAGCTGGCGATGGCGGCGATCGGATTGGCCAGTCCTTGGCCGGCGATGTCCGGGGCGGAGCCGTGCACGGGCTCGTAGAGCGACTTGCGCCGACCAGTCTTGGGATCAGGCGCGCCCAGCGAGGCCGAGGGCAGCATGCCGATCGAGCCGGTCAGCATCGACGCCTCGTCGGACAGCACGTCACCGAACAGGTTG
>DASURA010000204.1:0-3970 GCA_036280295.1 Hyphomicrobiaceae bacterium | reverse complement strand
AGGCGCGGCGACCCTCCTCGTCGGAGATGATGGTCCCCGGCGGCACCAGCCGCTTCAGGTCGGCCACGATCGCCTCGCGCTGACGCACCACCGTGCGATCCGGCTCTGGCAGCGCCAATGACATGACGTTTTCCCCAGCTTCTGCCTGGCGTGGCCTGCGCCACGGGGCAACTCTACCCCACAATCCAGCATTCGGCGACCGTCGCACGCTCGGGCATGCTCTCGGGCCTCAGCCACCGCTCGGTCATAGCAGGGACAGGGCGGAGCCGGGAAGCTCCCCAGAGCGGGTCGCGAGAGCCGATCGTTGTCAAAAACGACAACATAGGCGATATATGCCGAGACCGACGACCATAAGGCAAATCTCGTGGGTCAAGGCCGCGCGGAAAGGGTTCGAAGGCTTTCCCGCGACGGTTCAGGCGAATGGCATACACGCCTTACCCGCGCCGCTGCTGGCGAAAAACCCGAGAAATGCCAAGCCGCTCCACGGTCTTGGCTCGGGCATCTTCGAGATTGTCCCTCAACGATCGGAGCGGAACATACCGGGCGGTCAATGCGGTGCAGATTGGCGATGATCTGGGTGGTTCATGCCTTTCAAGACGCCACAGCAGGAGATCGACGTCGTGCGGCAACGGCTCAAGGCACTGAAGGAGACACTGTCGTGAGCGACGACATGGAGTTCATCCGCGGCACAGGCAACGCCTTCCGTGATCTCGGCGTCAAGGACGCGGATCTGGAGCAGCTTAAGGCACTCCTGGCGGTAGAGATTATCAGGGCGCTCAACAAGCGGAAGCTGTCGGTTCGCACCGCCGAGCAGTTGACCGGTATCGCGGCAGCAGATTTCTCGCGGGTGCGGAATGCCAAGCTCAGTCGCTTCACTGTCGACCGCTTGATGCGCATCCTTGATCGCCTCGAGTTGGAGGTGGACGTTGCCGTCAGTGTGCGCAAGAGGGCAGCCCCCGGACGCTCCCTGCGCCAATCCCTTTCTGCCCCAGAGACACGAGACCTGCACGAGCCGGTCCGCTAGTGTTATGTAGCTGACGGTGCATGCGCGCGGCCCTCGACTTCCCGGCTGACCGATGCAAACATGAGTGCAAGGTGCGAGGCCGCTCATGAGAATTGACGCCGTCGAGATCACGCTGTTCGACTGGGATACCATCGCCGAGACGCGATACTCCCAGTCCACCCAGATCATCACTGCGAAGAGCAACCTGGGGCTTGTCCGCATCAGCACCGATGCGGGGCTCGAGGGCCATGCCTTCCTGGGGTCGGCCTATAACCCCGCTGATACCGATGCGCAGCTGCTCGTCAGCTACCTGAAGCCGCTGCTGATGGGCCGCGATCCGCGGGCGCGCGAGGATCTGCACGCCGCCATGTGCACGCGCCAGCGCATTGCCGGGCTGCGCGCCATCGGCGCATGCGACACGGCTCTGTGGGATATCGCCGCGAAGGCTGCCGGCGTCCCGCTCTACCGCCTGCTCGGCAGCGACCGCTCGGCCCTGCCGGCCTACGCCTCAAGCCCGATTCTGCCGAGCCGCGAGGCCTATGCCGGCCTGGCGGCGCGGCTCAAGTCCGAGGGCTGGCACGCCTTCAAAATCCACCCGCCCGGTGACCCCGCAACCGACATCAAGGTGTGCGAGGCGGTGCGCCGCGCCGTCGGCGATGGCTTCCCGCTGATGCTCGATGCCACGTGGAGCTACAACTATCCCGAAGCCCTGCAGGTCGGACGGGCGCTGGAGCGGCTGGGCTTCCTGTGGTTCGAGGATCCCCTGAACGAGGAGGACATTTACGCCGCCGCCCGGCTTCGAGAGAAGCTCGACGTGCCCGTCATGGCCACCGAGCGGCCGGCGGGCGATATCGGCAGCTACGCCATCTGGATCACGCAGCGCGCCACCGACTATCTGCGTGGGGATATTCCCCTCAAGGGCGGCCTCACCACGATGCTGAAGGGTGCGCATCTGGCGCAGGCGTTCCATATGAACTACGAGGTGCAGCAGGGCGGCAACTCGCTCAACAACATCGCGCAATTGCACTTCGCCTGCGCCATCCCCAACACCAGCTACTTCGAGGTGCTGCTGCCCGGCGAGGCGCACCGGTACGGCGTGGTCAACGACATCTCGATCGGCCGCGACGGCCTCGCCTACTGCCCACAGCTGCCAGGCATCGGGGCCGAGATCGACTTCAAGCTGATCGACAAGCGCAAGTTGGCGGCGTTGAGCTGAAGCAGTCGTCCCTCTCCTCCCGCTGGTGCAGCGTGCCACGGTGTGGGCGAAGAGCAGGGAGACGGAGGCCGGGATCTTGCAACCCACCAACCCGAGGAGATCGCCATGGACATCATGCGCAGCGGCTCCAGGCCGTCCGAGCAGGGGACGGCGGATTATTTCGCCGGCGCGGTGCGGCTCGACCGGCTGTTCCGGGCGCCGGATCCGGCCCGCGTCGAGGCCGTGCATGTGACGTTCGAGCCCGGCGCGCGCACCGCGTGGCACACGCATCCGCTGGGGCAGACGCTGATTGTCACCTCCGGCAAGGGCTGGGTGCAGCGGTGGGGCGGCCCGGTCGAGGAGGTCTTGCCCGGCGACGTGGTCTGGTTCCCGCCCGGCGAGAAGCACTGGCACGGCGCCACGCCGGCCAACGGCATGACCCACCTCGCCATCCAAGAGGCCCTCGACGGCAAGGCCGCCGACTGGCTGGAGCAGGTGAGCGCGGAGCAGTACCGGCGGTGAAGTGAAGATTCCCTCCCCGCTTGCGGGGAGAGGAATAGGGTGAGGGGCAGCCGGAATTGCCGACATCGGCGTTTGCTCCTGCCCCTCTCCCCGCCTCTCGGAGCGCGAGGCGAGGTTGGCGTGGCGCGAGGAGGGGAGATCTTACCCCGCCGCCGCCACGGCGCGGCGGGCCATGACGCCGACCAGGTGCGCCCGGTAGGCTGCGTCGCCGTGGATGTCGCTGATCATCTGGGCCGGATCGCCGGCGATGCCGTTGAGCGCGGCGGCCGACCAATCCTTGGCCAGCGCAGTCTCCGCCGCCGTCAGGCGATAGACGCCGTCGCTGCCGGCACCGGTGACGGCGACGCGCACCGCCCCGCCCGTCTGCGCCACGGCCACGCCGACCATGGCGTAGCGCGAGGCCGGGTTGGCGAACTTGGCATAGGCGAACTTGGCCGCCAGCGGGAACGAGATCTTGGTGATGATCTCGCCGTCGGCCAGCGCCGTCTCGAACAGGCCCTTGAAGAAGGCGTCAGCCTTGATCTCGCGCTTGTTGGTGATGACGGTGGCATTGAGCGCCAGCAGGGCAGCGGGATAATCCGCCGACGGGTCGTTGTTGGCGACCGAGCCGCCGATGGTGCCGCGGTGGCGCACCTGCGGGTCGCCGATCATGCCGGCGAGGGCTGCAAGGCCGGCGATGGCTGACTTCACAACCGCCGACTCGGCCACCTCGGCGTGGGTGGTCATGGCGCCGATGACAAGGGCGCTGCCCTTCTTTTCGATGCCCTTGAGGTCCGGCAGCTTGCCGAGATCGATCAGTGCCTTGGGTGCCGCCAGCCGCTGCTTCATGGTCGGGATCAGCGTATGGCCGCCGGCCAGCAGCTTCGCCTCGGGCTTGGAGGCGAGAAGCTTGGCCGCGTCGGCGACCGACTGCGGGCGCAGATATTCGAAGCTGTGCATTGTTCTTGTCTCCTGTTCCGCAGCCGTTATTCCGCAGCCATCCGGGACGGCGATTTCTTCGCCGCCCGCCATACCGCCAGCGGCGTCGCCGGCATGGCGATCTCCTCGTGGCCCAGCGCGTCGGTGATGGCATTGATGACGGCGGCCGGTGCCGCGATGGCACCGGCCTCGCCGCAGCCCTTGATGCCGAGCGGATTCGACGGGCACGGTGTCGGCGCCATATCGAGCTTGATCGGCGGCAGGTCGAAGGCGTGCGGCATGGCGTAGTCCATGAAGCTCGCCGTCACCAGCTGGCCGGTCTGCTTGTCGTA
>DASURA010000203.1:0-12187 GCA_036280295.1 Hyphomicrobiaceae bacterium | reverse complement strand
ACGCAGATGAACAAAAGGACGCCGTTGCCGCCTGTGTCGTGGCTATGCGCTGCGGTCGCGAGAGTGGCGGGCGCGAGGGTCATCGGGCCCAACTAGCGACTTCGGGGGCAGCAAAAGATCGTTTACGTGGTCTGAGCTCAGGGATCAGGAACCGTTGCTGGCTCGTGCGGGTTCACTCGACAGGACGGCGGGGTGGTGGGCCGTGGAGGTCCACATGGCCATAGGCGCAGCGAAACGCGATTGTGACCAAGCCGACAGCACCGCCCCTCCTGCCCGTGATCGGAGGATACGGCTGACGACTTGACGCGAGGTAGAGCGCGAATGGCAGAACGTCCCAAAGACTCGGCCTGGAAGCGGTATGCCTATGGCTGGGTCACGCTCGGCTTCTTTCTCATCAGCCTGGTCGGACACTGGGTGTTCGGCTGGTTCGCCTACGTCAACGAGCAGCACGCGCACAACATGCCGATCCAGGTCGGCGACTACGCCGTGCAGATGAGCCGGGACGTGTTCGAGAACTGGCAGTCGGAGTTCCTCCAGCTGCTTTGGCAGGTCGGCGGGCTCGCGATGCTGCTCTACGTCGGGTCGCCACAGTCGCGCGAGAGCGACGAGCGCAAGGAAGCGAAGCTCGATGCGATTCTGCGCAAGCTCGATCCAGACGAAGGTGATCGGACGATTCATGACCTCGATCATGAGTTCAATCGATCGGCGTGAGGGGCCATCCGGAACATCCAAACGGGGCGGCGCGCGCGCCGGTCAAGCTCAGTTAAAGCCCGTCTCGCCAGACGTAGTAGCCGACGCTGCACACGCTTCCGACGATGCGCTTCAGATCGACTTCGTCAGGCGGCGGCTCGTCAGGATCGAGGGCAAACTCTCCCTGCAAACGCTAGCCACCATGCCAGACCGTGCTCGGCGGAATATTGCCCGCGTTTTCGCGGACCGAGACGGCGAACAGGCTTACGTCGCTCCGGCATTGGAAGAGATAGGCTGTTTGCGGCTCGTGTGCACTCATGACTTGCCAACAAGCGACGGTCCGAGAGGTCGCCGTGTCGTGCCAATAGCTTCACGATGTCCTGATGTTGATGGCGCATCCGATCGATAAGCGCGCGTGGTCGGGTTGCGTGCCTCACGGGCCTTGCGGGTGGGGTCTCCGCTTCGGGGCGCGTTTTCGGCGCTCAGCCCGGACCGCGCGCTACCGAGCCGCCATGCGGCGGTATTTCCTGCCTCGCGCATGGATTTTCCAGGCACCAGGCCCAAAACCGGCCGGGGACCTTCCGGATTCCCCGTGGTGATGGCCAGGGAACCCCGGTGCTCAGCCGGCGTTCCGATAGGCAGGGGATCAATAATCGGGCGATCGGTCGAAGGGACTCCCCTGAGGAGCCGTCCAGTGCCTACCGTGTTTGACGATGATCTCTGGCGAAACCAGACGGCTGCCGAGCCGGTTGCGGGCGGGACGGCAGACCGCTCAGAATGCGGCGTAGATCCAGCACAGTTGCTGTCTGCCCTGCCGTCGGCCATCTATCTGACCGACGCCGCTGGCCGCGTCACGTTCTACAATGCAGCAGCGTCCCGGCTCTGGGGCTATGAGCCCGAGCTGGGATTGCAGGCGTTTAGCGGGTCGTATCGGCTGCGCTGGCCGGATGGAACGCCGATGCCCCACGATGAGTCTCCGATGGCGATTGCCCTGAAGACAGGCAAACCTGTGCGCGGCGTGGAAGCCGTGATCGTGCGGCCGGATGGCACATGCGTTCCCTTCATGGCGTATCCGACGCCTGTCTGGGACCCCGCCGGCAGACTCGTCGGCGCCATCAACATGCTGGTTGATCTCACCGAGCAGAAGGCTTTCGAGCAGGCTCTGCATGCCCAGGCGCAGTTTGCCGCAATTGTCGAGACATCGTGCGACGCCATTGCCAGCAAGGACCTCGACGGCATCGTCACGTCGTGGAACAAGGCGGCGGAGCGCATCTTCGGCTACACGGCCGAGGAGATGATCGGCACATCGATCCGGACGCTGATCCCGCTTGACCGCCAGGAGGAGGAGCAGGAAATCCTGGAGCACGTGCGCCGCGGCGAGCGGGTTGAGCACTACGAGACGGTGCGGGTCCGGAAGGATGGAACGCTTGTCGACATCTCGCTCAGCGTGTCTCCCATCGAGGACGCAAGAGGCAAAGTGATTGGTGCATCGAAGATCGCCCGCGACATCACTGAGCGCAAGCAGGCGCAAGCCAGGCAGGAGCTGCTGGCACGCGAGATCAACCATCGTACGAAGAACCTGTTTACCGTGGTTCATGCTGTGGTCTCGCGCAGCTTCGCGGGCAAGAGGACCGTCGAGGAAGCTCGCGATGCCGTCCTGGACCGGCTGCATTCGCTCGCCCAGACGCACGTCATGCTGCTCGACAAGTCCTGGCACGGCGCGGACCTCGGCGAGCTGGTTCGCTCGGAGATGAGCCCCTACATGGGACGCGTATCGGTGGAAGGGCCGCCAATTGAGCTGAACCCGCAGGCCGCCCAGAATTTCGCCCTGGCTCTGCACGAGCTCGCCACCAATGCGGCGAAATACGGTGCCCTGTCGAGACGCGGTGGCCAGGTTCGGATCACCTGGAGTGTATCGCCGGACGACCGCGGGAGGCATCGTTTCCGGTTCCGCTGGTCGGAGTCCGGCGGTCCGCCCGTGGTCGAGCCGAAGCAACGGGGTTTCGGAAGCGCCATGCTCGAGCAGGTCATGGCGGAGTACTTCGACGACCCGCCGCAGATCGAGTTCGCTCAGGGTGGAATCGGCTACGAGCTGAGCGGGGGTCTCGACGCCATTGCATCTGTCGCCTAGCGGCCCCCCAGTGGCATCCGGAACCAGTGATGGTTGACGTGCGTTCGGCATGCACGCTGGGCGGACGAGCACGAGAGACTGGGCGCATCATGGAACGTTCAGCACCGGGCAGAGTGCAGTCCGGCAGCAATCCCGATTGTCATCCATCTGCGCAGCGACCGGTGGGAAGCTCCGGTTCTACTGGCTCCGTGCCTGCCGATTCCTGGGACCTTGGAGGGTCAACTCGTCACGCCCTATCTCATGGGGTGGCGCCTGGAGCTGAACCCGTTCGCCGTGTTTCTGGCGATGGCGTTTTGCGGGCGCGTTCCTTGCGGTTCCGGTCCTGATGGTGGCCACGGTGTCGCTCGAGCTCCTCTTCGCAGAGTCGAACCCGAGCGGGACTTGATGCGGACTGGCGTCGCGAGGCGGCGCCTGACAGCGGTAGCTGGTCGATGCCTATGCGGCCCGGGACGAGACACGAATTGTAAGGAGCATGAAATGCAGAGCAAGCTGCTTCACGAGGAGGGGGGCCAGCGCACCTTCGCGCTCATCCTTCAGACCGGTGACGAGGCCATGGGGTGCTTGCAAAGCTTCGCCGAAAGCGAGCGCCTGAAGGCGGCCCAGCTTACCGCCATCGGTGCATTCGAGCGCGCGCGGATCGCCTACTTCGACTGGGAGGCCAAGCGCTACGTTCCGATCCCAATCACGCAGCAGGTCGAGGTGGCCTCTCTCATCGGTGACGTCGCCGTGGCTGACGGCAAGCCAAGCGTACACGTCCACGCCGTGCTCGGCCGGCGTGATGGATCGGCAATGGCGGGCCACCTGCAGGAAGGCCACGTTCGGCCGACCCTGGAGGCCATCATCACCGAGCAGCCGGCGCATCTGCGCAAGGTGAAGGACGCCGAAACCGGCCTGGCCCTGATCAGGCCACGGCTGTAAGGGCCGACCGGAAAGACGCCAGGACCGCGCATCATGACCGTTCGTCATGCTCAGCGTCGGCGAGCGTCGCCGAGGGCGGCCGGCGCTGACAATTGGGACGGAGCCGCGCACCCCGCCCTATGGCGTGGGCCTGCCGCTTTGGCGCAGCTTCTCGATGTCCTCGGGCTCGGCGTCGTCGAGGCGAGCGAGCCGGCTCTCGGCACCGGGTGCGGCGCGCAATAGCTCGTCGAGCTTGCCGTGGATGGCTTGTGTGTCGCGATGCTCTGAGCGCTGGATGAAGAGCGTCATCATCCATGTTGCGAGGGTCGCGACGCCATGCCAGTCGAAGGTGTCCCGCTGAAACACCAGCCAGAGCGCGGCGTAGGCGACAACGGTCAGGAAGGCTGCCGGATGGGCACCCATCGTGCCAAAGAAAGTAAGGAGGTGCTTGAACTTCTCCATTGGAATGCTCCGCCAGTGTTGCGAGGGTCGCGCGCCGGCGTCGGCGCCGATCCAGTGACAGCGACGTGACCGAGGTCGGAGTTCCAGCCTGCTGTGGGAGGAGGCATCATCAGACGTTACGTTGGACGCACAGCGGCGACCAAGGCAGTCATCGCCCAGCTTGATCAGGCGACAAGCAGAACACAATTTGCAACGCCGCCAGTAAGGCCCAGTTGGAACAAACCATGTAAGTATTGGAGCGGGCGAAGGGAATCGAACCCTCGACACTCAGCTTGGGAAGCTGATGTTCTACCACTGAACTACGCCCGCGCCGGCCGATCTTGATGCACTCTAGCGGGCTTCCCAGGCTGGAGCAATCAGACAGAAGGGGAACAAGCGGGCGCCGCGGACAGGCGATCCCGGAATAGTCCCGGGAAAGGAATACAATCCGGGACAGGATGTATCCTGGGCAGGCGTCTCTTAAGGTGCCCCCCTTCGCGAGCCAAGGTGCTCGACGGCGATGATGCGGCGGCCCCGTTCGGGCGGGAGATGGCCGGACAGAGCGGGTCCGACGGCTCTGCCAGCGGTGAGCGACAGCCTGCCAGGAAGAGGTTGAGGCAACCGAACGGGCGCGCCGGAGCCCAAGCCGCCGCAAGCAAGAAGAACGACGCGCGCCGTTCACCAGGCGAGCTGCCGAGGGCTCCCGGCGTAGGCGGTCGGCGAAAGCGCAGAAAGCCGCAATGACCGCCTGATGGCTTCCGACCCGACCCGAGCCGTACCGATGCCCTATCGGTCAATTCCCCATCGGGATAACAACAACACAGGTGTTCGCAGCTTCGTCCTGTATGGCGCGCCGGGGAGCTTGATCGAGCGCTTGATTTATTGTGTTCCCTTCATTGTTTCTGTACACGACGTTTATCTGTAGCGACTTCTTCTGCAAGCGACTTGGGCCGCGGGACCATAGCTTACAAGCTTGGCCGTTGGGCAGTAGCCGGATTCAGTTGTTCCTCAGTCTGGCGGTTGCGCCACCACCCGGCAGGCTGTTGGCGGCAACGATCACCAGTGCGGTCAGGACGAGCATGGATAGGCCGATCACGGCGATGGCCGCCAGGTCTCCGCTTTCCTTGAGATCGAAGATGAGGACCGACAGCACCTTGGTCTCGGACGTGAACAGGATGACGGCGGCGGAAAGCTCGCGCACGACAGCGACGAAGACGAAGCACCAGGTTGCGACCAGGCTCGAGCGCAGCAGCGGCGCCGTGACATCTCTCAGCACACGCAGGCGGGTCGCGCCGCAAATGCGGCCGGCTTCCTCCAGCTCGGGATGGATGGAATGAAATGCCGACTGCATCTGCTGGTAGGCGGCGGGCATCTCGATGGTGACGTAGGCGAGCAGCAGAATCCAGAGGGTGCCGTAGAGGACGAACGGCGGCCGCGTGTATGCGAGGAAGAGGCCGACGCCCAGGACGATTCCCGGCACGGCGATAGGCGCCATCGCGAGCATGCCGAGGAGGCGATGGCCGCGAACGTTCGCCCGGCTCGTCAAATAAGCAATGACCAGGGCGACCAGGGCGCAAATGGTGGCGGCCATTGCACCAAGCAGGAAGGTGTTCTTGATCGCCAGCTTTGTCGATGACAGCTCGAGGAACACGAAGCTGAAGTTGTGTAGCGTGAAGGTCTCGAAGGTCAAAGGTTGCGAGGCTACATTGGAGAACGCAGCGTTTATAAGCGCGCCATACGGAAGGAACACCGGCAGGCACAGCACGCCGATGCACAGCGCGAGGGCTGGCCAGCGCAGAGCTCCGAGGGAGACGAGGCGCGGCGCGCTGTTCTTCGCGCCGACCACGGCGTAGCTCCGCCGGCCCAGGACGGCGCGTTGGGCGCGGAGCAGGATGACTGTCAGGATCAGGAGCGGCAGTGCGGCCGCTGCGGCCAACTCGGGCTTTGGTGGATACTGGAACAGGCTCCAGATCTTCGTGGTCATGGTATGGAAGCCGGCGGGCAAGGCCAGGATGGCGGGCGAGCCGAAGAGCGTCATCGCCTGGAGGAAGGCGACGAGCAATCCACCCACGAGTGCAGGCAGTGCGAGGGGAATGGTGATGCGGCGTGCCGTGCGCCAGCGGGAGGAGCCGAGCATCGCGGCGGCGTCCTCGAAATCGCCCGGCACGCGCGCCAGCGCATTGGTGACCAGCACGAAGACATACGGGAATGTGTAGCAGGCTATGACGAATATCAGCCCGGTCAGGGTGTAGATGTCGAACAGCGGCTCACCCCACGGATCGCCCGTCACCGCGCGCCAAAGCTGATTCAGGAGTCCGCTGTTGGGCGCGGCCAGAAGCTCCCAGGCGATGGCGCCGAGGAATGGCGGGGTGACGAACGAAGCCGTGATGATGAGTCGTACCGCGTTGCGCCCGGGCATGTCGCTGCGGGCGACGAGCCAGGCCATGGGTGCCGCGACCAGGCCGCAGGCGAGGCTGACGGAACCCGCAATGACGAATGTCGTCATCAGCGGGTCGAGGAACGTTGGGTCCGTCAGCAGGTGCTGAAAATTGGCGAGCGTGGCGCGCCCGGTCTGGTCGCGGAGCGCAAACACAAGCAGCCAGCCCAGTGGCAGAACAATCAGGACGCACAGGCCTGCTGCGAACAGCAGCATCACAGGCGTCGACAGGTCAAATCCGCCGCGTTTTGCAAGCGAGGGAGTAGCCAGCCTTGCAGCGGTGTCGAGCGCCACGGTCATCCAGTTCTCTCAGACTTTGAAGATCGACGTGTATCTGGTCTTGATCTCGTCGGCCTTGGCCTCGACCTCCGCCGGGTCCTCGCGCATGAGCTTGATGTCGGACAGCTGCTTGCGGTCGGGATGTGCCTTGACCTGGGCGTGGGCCGGGTATTGCCCGGTCGTATCGACCAGGAACTGCTGGCCTTCCTGCGAGCACATCCAGCACTGGAACAACCGCGCCGCATTTGGATTGACGGCACCGGCGAAGATGGCGTTCGGTCCGGATATGGTTGGAGAGCCTTCGCTGGCGTAGACCACCTCGACGGGAGCGCCGCGCTGCTTGTGCGTGAAGACATTATAGTCGCCGCCGTCGACCATCACCGGGCGCTCGCCGGCGGCAATCTTCTTCGGCGGATCGACTGAGGACTGGACCTGCATGACCTTCTGCTTGGCAAGCTTTTCGAAATAGCCCCAGCCCAGGTCGCGCGCCATCTGGTGCGTCGCCGTCATGATCGTGCCGGAGTAGCCGGGATGGCCCTTCACGAGCTTGCCGATCCATTTCGGCTGGAGCAGGTCGGCGAAGCTCTTGGGGGCCTCGTCCGGAGGCACCAGCCTGGTGTTGTAGGCGATGACGCTCAGATAAATCCGCACGGTCGCCCAGGTGCCGTCGGCGTCCTTGTATTGAGGCTTCCAATGCGCCGCGACATCGGACGGAACGAATGGCGCGAGCCAGCCCTTGCGCTTCCAGACGATGACGTGCGCGGCATCCGACGTATTGACGATGTCGACATTGCGGATGTTGCTTGCCATCTCCTGTGCGATGCGCTGGAAGACGCGCTCGCTGCCCGAGCGCTCGACCCGCACGCCGATGCCCGGATATTTCGCCTCGAAGGCTTTGGCGAGCTTCTCGGCGACCGGCAGGTCCATTGCCGTATAGAAGTTGAGCCGGCCCTCCTTGGTCGCCGCAGCGATCAACTCCGGCGTGACGGAGACGGCCTCCGGCATGGCTGAGAGCACGCGTGCCGGCATGGCGCCGACGACGGCGGCGGCGGCCCCGGCCTTGAGAGCCTGGCGGCGCGAGAAGAACCTCGGTCCCATGATATTTCGCTTTCGTTGCAATTGAGTGCGTTGGGCCGACCCGCTGAGACGGCGACAAAAGCGCGCCATCCCGGAGCACGCTCCGGGATGGCGAACGTGCGCTTCAGACCTTGAAGATTTTCGCGTAGCGCGCCTTGATGGCGTCCGCCTGGGCTTCCACTGCCGCAGGATCGTCCTTCATGGTCTTGATCTCCTTCAGCGGCTTGCGGTTCGGCTTCTCCTTGACCAGGGCGTGGGCCGACCGCAGGCTGCCGTCGTCGACCAGCAATTGCTGGCCTTCCAGGCTGAACATCCAGCTTTGCAGCAGCTTGGCGGCGTTGGGGTTCGGAGCGTCTTTCATGACCCCGGAGGGGCCGACGATCAGCGGCGTCCCCTCGGTCGGGTAGACGATCTCGACCGGCGCGCCCTTCTCCTTCAACAGGAGCAGGTTGTAATCGTTGCCGTCGGCCATGATCGCACGCTCCCCAAGTGCCAGCTTCTTCGGCGGGTCGGTGGACGACTGCACCTGCATGATCCTCTGCTTGGCGAGCTTCTCGAAGTATTCCCAGCCGAGGTCGCGGGAGATCTGGTAGGTCGCCGTCATGATCGTGCCGGAGTAGCCGGGGTGCGCCTTGACGATCTTGCCGGCCCACTTCGGATCCAGCAGGTCGGCGAAGCTCTTCGGCGCCTCCTCAGCCTTCACCAGCTTGGTGTTGTAGCCGATGACGGAAAGCCAGATGCGCCAGCTGGCGAACTGACCGTCCGGATCGCGGTGCTCCTGCGGATAGTGGAGGGCTACGTCCTCCGGCACGTAGGGCAAGAGGACGCCCTGCCGCTTCCAGACGATGAAGTGCGCCGCATCCGAGCTGTTCACCACGTCGACCGCATGGATGTTGCTTGAATATTCCTGGCCGATGCGCTGGAAGATGCGCTCCCCGCCGGAGCGCTCGACGCGAACGGCGATGCCCGGATACTTGGCCTCGAACGCCCTGGCCATGTGCTCGGCGACCGCCAGGTCCACCGCCGTGTACCAGACCACCTTGCCCTCCTTGGTCGCCGCAGCGACCAGCTCGGGCGTGACCTTGGATGGCGGCGGCGCGGCCGGCCATGCAGACCGCGAGAGTGCGGCTGTCGCACCGAGGGCTGCAGCCCCCTGCATCACGCTGCGTCGTGTCAGGCTCCGTTGTCGCATCGTTTCCTCCATACTTTCTAGTTGTCGTTGCAGAGATGCAGGCCCTGGCGCGATCGCGCCGCGAGCAGGGCCTACCGCGAGAGCAGGCGGCATCGCGCCTCCGGCAGCCGCAGGATGACCTGGGAGCCGGGGGGGAGGTCCACCTCCGGCGCCGCGGTTACGCGCAGTTGCGTCTCGTCCGGCAGCGCCACCACGTAGTCGCGCGCCGGGCCCAGGAAGGTGTTGCGGACGACGCTGCCCTCCAGGGTGTTGGTCTCAGGCCTCGGCGCGGCGGCCGCAGGCTCCAGCGAGATCTCGTGCTGGCGGATGGAGATGGCGGCCGTCGCGCCCGCTGCCAGCGAGGTGCCGTCGCCCTTGATCACGGCTCCTGCGATCTCGACGTGGTTGGCGTCGCGTGCGGTGCCCCTCAGGATGTTGCTGCCCCCGAGGAAGCGGGCGACGAACTCGGATACCGGCCGGTCGTAGACCTCGCGCGGGGAGCCCAGCTGCTCGACTCGACCGCTGTTCATGATGGCGACGAGATCTGCCGTGGTCATCGCCTCGCTCTGGTCGTGCGTGACGTAGACCGTGGTGTAGCGATAGGCATCATGGAGCCGGCGGACCTCGAAGCGCATCTCCTCGCGCAGGTTGGCATCGAGGTTCGAGAGCGGCTCGTCGAGGAGCAGCGTCTCCGGCTCCACGATCAGCGCGCGGGCCAGCGATACGCGTTGCTGCTGACCGCCCGAGAGTTCGGCCGGATAGCGGTCGGCCAGCGCCGCGAGCTGCGTCGAGGCCAGGATGATCTTGACCTTCTCGGCGATCGCCGCTCGGGCAAGCTTGCGGAGAACGAGGCCGTAGGCCACGTTCTCCGCAACCGTCATGTGCGGCCACAGCGCATAGCTCTGGAACACCATGGAGACGTTGCGCTTCTCGGGCGCCAGCGTGTGCCTCGGCGAGGATACGACGCGACCGCCGATTGCAATCTCACCGGCCGTGGGCTCGGCGAATCCTGCGAGCAGGCGCAGGGCCGTGGTCTTGCCGCAGCCCGAGGGCCCGAGCAGGCAAACGAGCTGGCCATGCTCGATGTTGAGCGAGACGTTGTCCAGCACGGTCAGATCACCGTATCGCTTGGTGAGTCCGTGCAAAGTGACCGACGACACATTACCTCCCGAACGCAGTGCAATGATCTTTCGATCATCGTGCAAGCGAAAGCGGCGCACCTGATCAGCGCACGGGCTCCGCCGGGGCGGACCCACTCTCAGCGCCGTATTCAGATGACCGGGTTCCAACGCACTGGAACGAGCCGGTAGCGGGAACCGTGCTTCTCCAGCACTGTGCCCGCTGCGGCAGCGACCGCACCTTTGAGCACGTGGCGTCGGTTGAGCTCGATCATGGCGTCTCCTCCTGGACGATGTGCCGTCTTCATCGGTTGGCGTTTGTTGATTCACGCCATTCAGTTTCTTGGCAGTCATTTGGCAGGCGATGCTGCGAGGCTGGATGCGATCCCAACCTCGATGAAACATTGAGGCTACGCAACCTTTCCCTTGCCGCTATGGCAGCCAGGTGCACGCCGGCGCCGCTCGCCAGCGACGACCTGAGCCCGCATAGCTTCGGCGGCTGCATCGGCATCACGCGCCGCGAGCGCCTCGACGATGCGCCGGTGCTCTTCATTCGACACCGCGAGCCCACCCCCGCTCAGCAAGCCGTTGCGGCGAACCGTGTGCAGCTCGTTGATTAGGCGCTGGTACATGTCCAGGAGGCGGGCGTTTCCCGCCATCTCGAAAATGCGGCGATGGAACTTCAGGTTGAGAGGGAAATACTTCTGGAAGTTCTCGGGCTCGACATAGCTCTCGAGCGCCTCGATATAGCCGCGCAGCTCTGCGATCTCCTCGTCCGTGATCCTTTTGGCGAGCAGTCTGCCGGCAAGGACCTCAAGCTGCTCGCGGACCACATAGAGCTCCTGGATCTCCGTCTCCGTCAGCTTGCGAACGAACGCCCCGCGATTCTTCTCGATTCTCACGAGGCCAACTGCCTCGAGCGCGCGCAGCGCCTCGCGCACGGATGACCGCCCGACGCCCAAGCGGCTCGCGATGGCGATCTCCTTGATCTGCTGGCCCGCCTCCAAGTCACCGGAGAGGATGAGCCGCATGACCTCGGCCTCGACCAAGCTCGACAGCGATGCACTGCGGACGAGAGCAATGGCGGCCCGGCCGTCCATGATTAGCTCCCGGTAAACTGCGGCTTGCGTTTCTCCAGGAATGCCTTGCGACCTTCGCGGTAGTCGTTGCTCGCAAAGCATGCCGCGACCATGGCGTCGCAGGCGGCGATGTCCTGCTGATCGGGATCCTTGAGAATCTCGACGGTGCTCCGCTTGAGCGTGGCGATGGTCAGCGGCGCATTGTCGGCGATCGTATTGGCGGTCTCCATCACCGTGGCCTCGAGCCGGTCGTCAGCCACGATCTCGTTGATCATTCCCCACCGCCGCGCCTCCTGGGTATTCAGCTGTCGGCACGTGAAGAAGATCTCCTTGGTGGCCACCGGCCCGATCGTCTCGATGTAACGCCGCAGCCCATTGTAGCCGTATCCGAGCCCGAGCTTGGCGGCCGGCAGCGCAAAGCGCGACCCCTCGGTGGCGAAGCGCATGTCACAGCAGATCGCGAGGTTGAGCCCGCCGCCGATGCAATAGCCGCGGATCATGGCGATGGTGGGCTTGGGAAACTCCTGCACCCCCGCATAGGCCTTCTCGACCGTCGCGCCGTAGTGCCTGGTCGCGTCGAGGGTTGCGCGCTCGCTCTCGAATTTCGAGATGTCGGCGCCGGACACGAAGGCCTTGCCGCCGGCGCCGGTGAGCACGACGACGCGAACCTCGTCGTCTCTGGCGAAGTCATCGAGCATCCGGCTCGTCGCCGCCCACATCTCCAGCGATACCGCGTTGTGACGTTCGGGATTGTTGAAGATCACGTATCCCACGCGTCCATCCTTGCGTGCGAGCATCTTGTCGGTCTTGGTCACGTCGTCCATCACTCGTCCTCCGCGCCTCGTGTGTGCCGCGTGCGCGCCGATC
>DASURA010000202.1:0-2161 GCA_036280295.1 Hyphomicrobiaceae bacterium | reverse complement strand
GCTATTTCCTGTTTGCGACCACGCCGGCCCAGCTCGCCTCCCTGCTGTTCCCATTGGGTGCCTATCCGAAGGGCGACATCCGCGAGTTCGCCCGCGATCTCGGGCTGCCGGTTGCCGACAAGCCGGACAGCCAGGACATCTGCTTCGTGCCGCAGGGGCATTATTCCGGCGTTGTCGAGCGCCTGCGGCCCGACGCCGCCGAGCCGGGCGAGATCGTGCACGTCGATGGCCGGGCGCTGGGGCGCCACGCCGGCATCATCCACTACACCATCGGCCAGCGCCGCGGCCTTGGCCTCGCCAGCCCCGAACCGCTTTACGTCGTACGGATCGACGCGGCGAGGCGCCTCGTGGTGGTCGGGCCGCGGTCGTGCCTGCGGACGCACCGGCTCTCCTTGCGGGACGTGAACTGGCTCGGCGATGAGCCGCTGCGGGCAGACGGCCGCGAGGTTGCCGTGCGCATCCGCTCTACCGCTCCCCTGCAACCGGCGACTGTTCATGTCGTCGCCGGCGAGGTGAGGGTTGAGCTGCGCGTTGGCGAGAACGGCGCCGCGTCCGGGCAGGCCTGCGTCTTCTATGCCGATACGGGCGCGCGAGCCCGTGTCCTGGGTGGAGGCTGGATCGCCCGCGCCGCGAGCGATTACGATGCAGCACCGGGCTGCGAGCGGGCGGGGCTCACCGCAGCGCCGCACGACGGGCGCGACAGCCGCGGGAACGACGCTGGACCATTGGGAGCGGGAGGCTATGACATCTAGGCTGCGGGCGCCGAATGGGCGACGGGGGGCGGCCCTGGCTTTGGTCGACGACGCAAGCATGGACCAGGCGGCCATCAAGACCGCCTACCGGCGCTGGGCTCCGTTCTACGACAACCTGTTCGGCGCCATCACGACCGAGGGCCGCCGGCGCGCCGTCGAGCTCCTCAATGAGCGCAGCGGGCGCGTGCTCGAGGTCGGCGTCGGTACCGGCCTCTCGTTGCCGGCCTACCGGCGCGAGCTGGAGATCGTCGGCATCGACTTGTCGCCGGAGATGCTGGAGCGGGCGCGCGAGCGCGTCGTCGCCGAGGGGCTCGGCAACGTCACCGGACTGCACGAGATGGACGCCAGCGAGCTGGAGTTCGCCGACGGCGCGTTCGACACCGTGGTCGCGATGTATGTCATGACGGTGGTGTCGGAGCCGGAAACGGTGATGCGCGAGCTGGCGCGCGTGTGTCGGCCCGGCGGCGAGGTCATGCTGGTGAACCACTTCAGCGCCGAGGACGGCATGCGCGGCTGGGTCGAGCGGCGCATGGCGCCGTTCGCTGACAAGATCGGCTGGCGCCCGGTGTTCGACGTGCGCCGTGTCATGGGGTGCGGTGACCTGGAGCTGATCGAGCGCCGCCGCCTGCGCCCTTTCGGCCTGTTCACGATCATGCGGTTTCGCAAGGTGAGGTAGGGTGCTGGGCTCAGTGAGAGGCCGATCGGTTGCCACGTCGCCATGTTGATCGCTGCACGCGTGAGCAACGTTCAGACGCTCGTGCTCACGAACTTCGGGAGACCCGTCCGGACGGAGTACCAGCCAAGGCGCGGTGCCTCCCGGCACGCGGCCAAGGGCGCCAAGATGCGTGAACAGCTCGTGGTGGGCCTGCCGCGGGCTGCGGCCCGACGGGCGCGAGCTGCTTCAATGCCGCGCTGAATGCGCGCACCGTCAATACCCGCAGGGATATTTGACCGGCAATCAATCCAGTCCGAGATCATTGCGCCGTGCTTACGACGTGGCGTCCAAGGACATTGTGGCAGCAGCATCGCAGCCACCACAGCAGGCCCAGCTTGCGAATGCTGAAGATGGTTCTGCGTGGATCGGGAATTGCGCGTTGCCAGCGGCTGATGTCGCCGCGCCGGGCACCGATTGTTGACGGCAATTTCTTTCTCTCTTGTCGCACTGGCGGTGGAACCACGCCGTAGGTGTCGAGATCGTCCAAGTTCCAGGGGTGGGTCATCTCGACGTCGCCGGGTCGGCAGACTTTTCGGGGCTTGAGCAGCTTCTGGGCACCACGGCGGCTCACAAGATATCCCGCTCGGCCGATCGGAATCCGCGAGAACTGAACCAGGCTGTTGTTGCCGGCGAGCTGCGCCAGAGGTCGAAACGCCCGCTTTGGATGGCCGCAGAGCCGCACGACGTCCCATCC
>DASURA010000201.1:0-10498 GCA_036280295.1 Hyphomicrobiaceae bacterium | reverse complement strand
CGCGCTGGACTCGGCAGGTCCGACGTTCGGCCGCCTGCCGGTGCTGGTCTGGGACGAGGGCGCGCACGCGGCCGACACACGCGGCGCGCGCGGCTTCGACGCCCTGACCGTGCGCCACGTGCGCTCGCGCGATCGGCTGGTGGACATGGTCGCATTCTACACACACCGGCGCGTCACGGATCTCCCCGAGGGGCAACGCGCCATGCTGGAGGCATTGCATCAGTCGGATTCCCCCCTCGAAGGGAGGAAAGTGCTGATTGTCGACGACGACAGCCGCAACATATACGCACTGACGAGCGTGCTGGAGGAGCACGGCATGGTTGTGGAGGCGGCGGTCAACGGACGCGATGCGCTGCGCAAGATCGCCACTCCGCAGTCGGGTACAGCACCAGGCTCCGCGATCGACATCGTGCTGATGGACATCATGATGCCGGAGATGGACGGCATCGCCACCATGCGGGAGGCGCGCAAGATACGCCGTGATCTGCCGATTATTGCCGTCACCGCCAAGGCCATGAAGGGCGACCGCGAGCGCTGCATGGAGGCGGGTGCGTGGGACTATCTCTCGAAGCCCGTCGATCCGCAGAATCTGCTGGCCGTGCTGCGGTCGTGGCTGCATCGGTGAGGGAGGGAAGCGTAATTGGAGGGCATTGTGAACCGGCAATCGGCAATCGGCAGTCGGCAATCGGGCGTTGAAGCGGCTGACGGGCTGTTCCCCCGATTATCCCCCGCCTACGACATCCGGCTGCCAACTGCCGCAACGCCTCTTCCGACTGTCGACTGCCGACTGCCGATTGCCGAGTCGGGGGTTGCCACCCCATGACCAATGCCGAGCGTGCCGACATCCTGGTCGTCGACGACCTGCCCGAGAAGCACTTGGCCTACCAGGTGGTGCTGGAGGAGCTCGGGCAGAACATCGTCGGCGTCTCGTCAGGCGAGGAGGCGCTGAAGCTGCTGCTGGAGCGCGACTTCGCCGTCATCCTGCTCGACGTCAACATGCCCGGCATGTCGGGGCTGGAGACCGCCGCGCTGATCCGTGGCCGCCGCAAGTCGCGCCACACACCGATCATCTTCGTCACTGCCTTCTCCGACGACGTGCAGACGGTAGAGGGCTATGCGCTGGGCGCGGTGGATTACATCCTGGCGCCGGTGGTGCCGGAGATCCTGCGCGCCAAGGTCAAGGTCTTCGTCGATCTTTACCGCATGCGGTCGGAGCTGGCGCGCTCGCATGCTCTCCTGGAGCGGCGCGTCGCCGATCGCACCGCCGAGCTGGAGCAGACGGCCGAGCGCCTGCGCGCCGAGGTGCACGAGCGCAAGCAGGCCGAGGAGCGGCTGCTGACCCTCGTGCAGGAGCTGACGCACCGGGTGAAGAACCTCTTGTCGGTGTTCCAGTCCATCACCTCGCGCACGCTCACCGGTGGCCGCACGCTGGAGGAGGCGCACGAGGTGCTGATCGGGCGCCTGCAGTCGCTCGGACATGCGCACGAGCTGCTCACCGAGGCGAGCTGGAGGGGGGCGGACCTGCGCGATGTCGTCAAGGCCGAGATCGCCGGCTTCTCCGAGCGTGTCAGGATCTCCGGTCCGCCGGTCGCGCTGGGGCCATCGGGCGTGCAGACGTTCGCGCTGATCGTGCACGAGCTGTGCACCAACGCCGCCAAGTACGGCGCGCTCTCCAACGAGACCGGCGAGGTGCTGGCGGAGTGGTCGATCGGCGGTACCGGCGCCGAGACCTACATGGATTTCTCGTGGCAGGAGCGCGGCGGCCCACCGGTCGAGCCGGCCTCGCACCAGGGCTTCGGGCTCTCCCTCATCAACGCGATGGGCTCGACGCCGACCGAGGAGCCGGTGATCGACTTCGCACCCTCGGGGTTTTGCTGCCACATCCGGGTGCCACTCAACACCATCCAGCCCAACCGCTACGATGGGCTAGCGATGGTCTCCGCGACGCAGGCGGGGTCTGGCTCGGCCGCGGCCGCCGAGCTCGCTAGCAGTCGACCGACGTAACGGCGCCACCCTCTGCGGGGCCGACAGCGGTCAGCCGCGCCAGCTCGGACACGAAGGCTGCAACCGCCGCCGATTTGAGAACCACGGGAATGCCGGCATCCGGCGCCACCGTCTCAGGCCGCTCGCCGGCACAATAAAGATAGCGGACGCCCCCCTCGCGCAGCCAATGCACCAGCGTGCGGTGCTCCCTGGTGTCGGGGCGCCATTCGACCACGGCCGCCGAGAACTCGAATTGGGCGACGCGCGCAAGCGCCTCGACCGCGGTGCGGGCCACCAGCACCTCGGCGCCGGCGCGCTCCAGCGCCGTCTGCAGTTTCTCGGCGATGGTGGATTCGCTCTCGACCACCAGGACCGTCTCGCCGAGCAGGGTAGAGCGGTCCGCCTGCAACACACGGCCGGTGTCATTATCCGCCTTAAGGCAGGCGAGCGTCGCAGCGAGCCCGCCCGGTCCAGCGAACAGCTTGGATGCTTGGTCGGTCATCGCGCCCACCTTTGCAAATTGAACCAGGAATGCACGGATTGCACCAGGAGGGCGTCAGGACACATGCAACGCTCTCTCGATGATCAGACGGCCTCCCCATCCGGACGCCCCGCTTCATCCGGATGGGTAAACCAGCCCCCTTGATAGGTCATACATCCATATGGCTGATACAGGATAGCATGTGTCTTTCACAACTTTGTCTGTGGATATTTCGCCACAGTCGCTGTTCCAGCTTGCCAAGTCAGCCTCCTGAAACGCTCTGTGCGAATCAGGAAGGACGCCATGCGATCAATCGCACAGCGCCCCTTTGAAGTCCGAGGGAGGAGGGTAAGCGAGAGCCGGCCTCAGTTCGAGTGCATCATGCTCATCTGCCGGCAGTTGCCGTCAATCACGCGGTAGTCCTTGTGCAGCTGCTCGATGACGTTGGAGTACACGTACTCCTCGTCATACGGGAAGACCACGGCCCAGCTGTTGATGCTGCGTCCGCCGCAGACGAAATTGACGCGCTGGTAGAACGAGGTGGTGCCGTCGGCCTTGGTGCCGCTGACCACGAACCAGGTGTCGCGCACCGGCGCATAGTCGATCCGGGCGCCAGGGTAGCTCGCATTTATCAGGAAGGTGCGGTACTCGTCGAGGCTCTTGCCGTCGAGGTTGGCGATGGTGCCGGCGAGCAGCCGCGCCTTGCCGTCCTTGGATACGGCCTGGAACCCGTCAGGGCCTGCCACCGGCACGGGCGTGAACTCGGTCACCGGGTACGTCAGGGAGAAGCCGTGCTTGGCATTGACGTAGGTCGTGTAGTCCGGCCCGCGTTTCGTCTGGCCCCAGGCGACACCGCCCCCCGCGGGAGCGAGCGAAGCTGCGAGGCCGCCAACCAGGGCGAGCCGGGTGAACATGCGCATCATGACGGGATCCTCCGCTTGGGCAGTTCGCATGAAAGCTGAAGCGGGTACGGGAGCCGTTGCACAGGTGGATTTGGGGCAAGGAACACAAAAGCGCGAGCCGATGGTGTCAGCGATGGGATCAGCCCCTTGCCGACGCGCCTCGCACAAATTGCTCAGGCTCAGACGAGGGGGCTGACCCCGCCTCAACGCTTCCGCCGCACCATCAACTTGGAGAGGAACGGCGTTGTCGTCAGCTCGGGCTCCAGCCCGGCCGCGCTGAACAGGCCGTCGAGGTCGTCGATGGCGTAGTGGCGGTAGTAGGGCTCGTGGAAGCGCTCGGGAAACGCCTCGACCAAGCCATCCCAGCCCGGCTTGTCGCCCATCTGCAGACTGTCGAGCAGCACCAGCATGCCGCCGGGCTTCAGCACGCGCGCCATCTCGGCGACAACGGCCCGGCGCACCTCGGGCGGCAGCTCGTGGAACAGGAAGATCGAGGTGACGATGTCGATGCTGGCATCGGCAAGCGGCATCTTCTCCGCTGCCGCCTCGATCAGCTCCACCGGCCGCAACCCCTTGAGCTGGCGGCCCGCCTCGTCAAGGTACGGGCGTGACAGGTCGAGGCCCTTGAGCTGCATCGCCGGATAGGTCAGCCGCACCTGGCGCAGGAAGCGGCCGGTGCCGCACGCCACATCGAGCAGCGTCACCTGGCGCTGGTCGCGGCCCGCCATGTCGTGGGCGATAGGGGCGAGGATGGTACGCCGCATCGGCCCGGCAGCGCCCATGAACAGCGTCTCCACCTGCACGTCATAGAGCCTGGCCGAACCCTCGGTGAGATAGCCGCCGGCCTGGAAATGGAAATCCTGCGCGTAGTATGCCGGCACGCCGGCCGCTGCCGGCGTCGCCTTGACGGTGCCCGTCTGCTTGCCGGCACGGCGCACATGCGCCCGAGGGATATCGGCGAGCATGGCTTGCACGCGTGCCAGGTGGCGTGGCAGCGAGCCGCCATCGTCGTCCATGGCCGGATAGAGGCCCTCGCGCACGTTGAGTGCATCGCTCATGATGAGCTGGCCCAGCTCTGCCAGCAGCTCCTGCAGCGAAGGCACCGGACGTTGCGGTTTGTAGAGGGGCACCTCCACCGTCTCTTTGAGCTGCGAGGTGCGCCAGTCCAGCACCCGGTTCAAGGCGAAGTACCAGCCGAACCGGAGCGACTGCCCGGCCAGCTGCGCCGCCATGCCGATGTTGTCGGTCATCGTGTGCCTCGCCAAACCTTGGGGCGCAATAAGGCGATCGCCGCATTGCGCCGAGACCCGCTGTTGCGCTTGCGTCCGGGAGATCGGTGCAATGCGCTGCGCTTCTTGCACCCTACGGCCGGAGCCAGATTTCCTCAACGGCCGCGCGAGCACTTTTCATGCTGTCAGCTGTTACGTGCAGCCGTAAATAAGGTGGCACAGCCCGGAGCCCAGCAGATGGCAGACAGCACGCCCAACCCCACCAGCGACGTGGCGTTCACGCCCGCTGTCAAAGCCGCCCAGGCCGAGCGGGGATCGCGCACGCACTATGCCAGACTGGAGGAGAAGGGCGGCTTCCGCACCGCCATCACCCCCGACCTGGCCGGCTTCCTGGCCGAGGCGCGCTCGTTCTATCTCGCCACCGCCAGCGCCGACGGCCAGCCGTATGTGCAGCACCGCGGCGGCCCGCCGGGATTCCTGCGCGTCCTCGACGATCGCACGCTGGGCTTCGCCGATTACAGGGGCAATCGGCAATACATCACCACCGGCAACCTCGCCGAGAACGCGCGTGCCTACATCTTCGTCATGGACTACGCCCGGCGCCGGCGCGTGAAGCTGTGGGGCCGGGCGCGCATCGTCGGCGACGATCCGGCGCTGCTTGCCCGTCTCTGGCCGGAGGGCTATCAGGCCCGCCCCGAGCAGATCATCCTGTTCGAGGTCGAGGCCTGGGACACCAACTGCCCGCAGCACATCCCGCAGATGTTCCACGCCGAGGACGTCGGCCGCACCATAATCGAGCTTCAGAGCCGCATCGAGGACCTGGAGGCGCAGGTGGCGGCGCTGAAGGCCAGGGTCTAGGTTAGAGGTGTCAGGTTTCAGGAGCGCCTGACCTGAAGCCTGGATTCGAAACCCGGAACCTTCGTGCATGTCTCGCGTCATGTCCCGCTTCAAGCGCATCGTCGTCCTCACCGGCGCCGGCATCTCGGCCGAATCCGGCATCGCCACCTTCCGCGACAAGGACGGCATCTGGGCCAAGGTGGACCTGATGGACGTGGCGACGCCTGAGGGCTTCGCCCGCAACCCGCAACTGGTGCTCGACTTCTACAACAAGCGGCGGCGCGACAACGCCGGCGCCAGGCCCAACGCCGCCCATCTGGCGCTGGCGCGGCTGGAGGCGGCGCTCGGTGCCGACGGCGGCGTCGTCACGCTGGTGACGCAGAACATCGACCTGCTGCACGAGGCCGCCGGCTCGCGGCACCCCGTCCACATGCACGGGCAGATCGACCAGATGCTGTGCAACCCCTGCCAGACGCGCCATCCCTGGGGCGCGGAAGACCTGGCCCTCGATCGTGCGTGCCCGTCGTGCGGCAAGGCCGGCGGCCTCAGGCCCGACGTGGTGTGGTTCGGCGAGATGCCCTACCGGATGGACCACATCTACGAGGAGCTGGCACGCGCCGACCTGTTCCTCTCCATCGGCACCAGCGGCAATGTCTACCCCGCCAGCGGCTTCGTCGCCGAAGCGCGCCGTTCTCACGCCCATACCGTCGAGCTGAACCTGGAGCCGTCGGCGGGTGCCTCGATGTTCCACGAGGTACATCGTGGGCCAGCGACCCGGATCGTGCCGGAGTTCGTGGAGCGGATAGTGAAGGGGGCGGCGTAGGGGTAGGATTCAACAAGGCGCAGCCGCGTTGCACCGATTGGCACGACACGGTGCAATGCGCTGCGCTTATTGCACCCTACGATATTCCGGATACATTCCCGCCAACCCCTCGCGCGACGCCTCGCAGATCCCCCGCTCGGTAATCAGTCCGCTGATCAGCCGTCCCGGCGTCACGTCGAAGGCGTCATTGCGGGCGGGGCTGCCGGGGGCGGCAATCTCGATGCGCACGATGCGGCCGTCCTCGGCGCGTCCGGTCATCGCCAGCACCTCGTCGGCGTCGCGCGCCTCGATCGGGATGTCGGCGCCGCTCTGAAGCGCCCAGTCGATGGTGGAATGCGGCAGCGCCACGTAGAACGGCACGCCGTTGTCCTTGGCGGCCAGCGCCTTCAGGTAGGTACCAATCTTGTTGGCTACGTCACCGCCCGCCGTCACCCGGTCGGTCCCGACGATGCACAGGTCCACCAGCCCGCGCTGCATCAGATGCCCGCCGGCGTTGTCGACGACGACGGTATGCGGCACGCCGTGGGCGCCCAGCTCGAAGGCGGTGAGCGCGGCCCCCTGGTTGCGCGGCCGCGTCTCGTCCACCCACACATGCACGGGGATGCCGCGGTCGTGCGCGGCATAGATCGGCGCTGTCGCCGTGCCGATATCCACGCAGGCGAGCCAGCCGGCGTTGCAATGGGTGAGCACGTTGACGGGCTCTCCCGGCGGCTTCCGCTCCGCCGCGGCCAGGATCGCCTGCAGGCCGTGCTCGCCGATCTGCCGGCAGCTCGCCACATCCTCGTCGCATATCTCCGCCGCCCGCGCATAGGCCGCCGCCACCCGCTGCTCGCGCGGCAGGTTGCGCACGGTGCGCCGCATCTCGTCCAGCGCCCAGCGCAGGTTGATGGCCGTCGGCCGCTGCCCGGCCAGCAAGGCGATGGCGCGGTCCAGGCCGTCGTCCGAGGCATCCGCACGCAGGGCAAGGCAAACGCCGTAGGCAGCCGTGGCGCCGATCAGCGGCGCCCCGCGCACCTGCATGGTCGCAATCGCCCGCGCCGCGTCCTCGACCGTCGCCAGCGAGACGATCTCCAGGGCATGCGGCAGCCGCGTCTGATCGATGATCTCCACCGCCCAGCCGTCCTCGGCGAGCCAGATGGTGCGATATGCCTTGCCGGCGATGTTCATGGTACATCCTTTCCGCGCGTGATCTCCCTCTCCCCGCGCAACGCCGACATCGCCTCATATTCCAACAGCGCGGGGAGAGGGCGGGGTGAGGGGCAGCTGCAAATTGAGAGCTAGCCACTTGACCCTGCCCCTCATCCTAACCCTCTCCCCGCAAGCGGGGAGAGGGGATCCTGCCGGCGCCTCAGTCCAACCTCAGCACAGCCGCCCCCAGCGGGATGTGCAGCGTCTCATCCAAGCCGCAGGCGGCGCAGGCCAGAGCGTACCATTCCGCGTGAGGACGGGCCGAGCGGTCGATGATATTGAGGCCCACCGCGCCGCAGGCCGGGCACGCCACCGGCTGGCCAGGCTCCGCCCGCCACGCCGCCACCCGGCGCATCGCCTCGATCTGCTGCTCGGCCGTCAGCGGCATGGCGTGCCCGCTTTCCGTAGGGTGCAATAAGCGAAGCGCATTGCACCGTGAACGGTCCAAACGGTGCAATGCTGCGCCTTATTGCACCCTATGGGTTAATGCCCTTCGAACGCCACCAGTACGTGCCCCGTCACGCCCAGGGCCGCCAGCCTGCTCATGCCGCCCAGCTCCGGCAGGTCCACAACGAAGGTGGCCCCCACCACCGTGCCGGCCGAGCGCTGCACCAGCTTCACCGCCGCCTCCGCCGTACCGCCGGTGGCGATCAGGTCGTCCACGATCAGGATGCGCTCGCCCGGCTGAATCGCATCCTGGTGCATCTCGATAATGTCGACGCCGTACTCCAGCGTGTACTCCTGGCCGATGGTCTTCCACGGCAGCTTGCCCTTCTTGCGGAACGGCACGAAGCCGCAGCCGAGCTTGTCGGCAATCGCCCCGCCCAGGATGAACCCGCGCGCCTCGATCCCCGCCACCGCCTCTACCCCCGCCTGGGCATAGGGGGCCGCCATTCGCTCGATCGTCTCCCTGAACCCGGCCGCATCGCCAAAGAGCGTTGTCACGTCGCGGAACATGATGCCGGGCTTGGGATAGTCGGGGATGGTCCGGATCAGGCTCTTCAGGTCTGGCACAGGCAAAGGCCTCCGGCTGATGCAGCTCGACCCAGCCTACGCCAGCCGCTTGCGCCCGGCCAGGACTGTTGCTGCGCTATCCTCTGGTCTGGCGCCCACGCTGTGGTAGCTTCGGACCGGGGGGTTAATTCAGTCGATTTGGTTTGGGGGCACCATGGATCTGCAATCCCTTGCGCGCGGCTATTTCGAGGCCGGCGGCTTTCAGGTTGGCCGCGAGGCGCCCGGCTTCCTTGATCTCACCCATCCGGAGGCGCGCAACGACCGGCCGACGCGGGTGCTGCTGTGGTCGGACGGCACCGCGCTGGCGCCATCGCGCGAGCTGAGCGCTGCCGACCGTGCCGCCCGCGAGGCGCGCGAGAGCGCGCTGCTGGCCGCGTTCGCACGGGAGATGGCCGCGGCGCCCGGCGCCATCGGCTACTACCTCGTTGCGAGCCTCGCCGGCTTGTCAGCATCCTTCGCCCGGAGCGCGCCGGCCCTCCTGCAGGGCGGCGGGATTCGCGTGCCCATCCAGATGTTCGACACCGACTACAAAGTGGATACCTCCGGCGGCTCCAGGGTGCGCTCGGTGCTGGCCAGGGTGCTCGACCGGGCCGAGCGGGTGCGACGCGTCACCCAGCCGTTCCGCATCCGCCGCGGCCTCGGCCCCGACGATTGCATTGCCGGCGCCGCCGATCTCGTGGAGCATCTGGAGACGGCGCTGCGCGACCCCGGCCAAGGCGCCCGGCTGCGGATCATCGACGGCAGCGCCGGCAGCGGCAAGAGCATCGCCTTCAACGCCCTCCTCGCATCCTGCTTCAACGAGTTCCGCGCCGCCAAGGCCCAGCACGGCGCCGGGCGGCGACCGATCGCCTTCCTTCCCGAGCATATCCGCGGCGAGGCCATCGGCTACGTCGACGACGTGCTCGATGCCGCCGCCGATGCCGACATGGCCCGCGCCGTGGAGCCCGAGCAGCTGCGCTGGCTGCTCAAGAACGGCTTTTCGCTCTGGATGTTCGACGGCCTCGACGAGTTCTACGCCGGCGACAATGACTTCTTCGCGTTTCTCGAGGCTGAGCTGACCGATCCCGGCTCGCAGGCGCAGATCCTGGTCTGCACGCGCGATTCCCTCCTCACCTCAAGTGCCGCGATGCGCGCCTTCATCGAGCGCCAGCAGCGGTGCGGCGGTAGCGTGGAGATCTTCGAGCTGGCCCACTGGGACACCAAGGCCTGGGCCGAGATTGCCTGGCTGGAGCTGGAGGGAGGCCGCGAGGGCGCCCGCAACTCACCAGCCGTCGCCGGGTTCGTCGCTGCCCTGCAAGCCGCCCCCATGCTTGCCGAGCTCGCCCGGCTACCCTTCTACTGCACGGTGATGCTCGACGCCTACAAGGCCGAGGGCAGCATGCCCAAGGACGAGCTGGAGCTGCTGCAGTGGATCGTCAACCGCATGGTGGACCGCGAGCACGGCAAGGATATCTTCCGATGGCGGGATTTCATCGACGTCGATGCGCTGTCCGAGGAGGTCGCCGACGCGGCGACGGGGCTGCTTGCCGAGGGCGCCGACACCACCCACACGCGTGCCATTCTCGCCGAGGTGCTCGACGGCGACGGCCGCCTGCAGCTGTTCGAGCTGATCGAGGCGGTGGCGCACCAGCAGCGGCGCAATCCCGCCACTGCCGCCGACGGCCTCGGCGTAGACGAGCTGCGCAACCTCTACGGCCGCCTCTACGCCTCTGCCAACCTCGCCGATCCCGACGTCGAGCGCCTGCTCACCGTGCTCGTGCAGTTCGCCTTCTTCGGCGCCGGCCGACACGCCGGGACGGTGGACTTCACCCACCACATCCTCGCCGACTACCTGGCCGGCCGTTATGCTGTGCGGTTGCTGCGCGACGGTGTCAGACACAATGGTGCGAGGCCCTCCGCGTCTGACACCACGCTCCTGCCCTCGCCGCTGTCAGACGCCCGACGCCCCATCAATGCCTTCCGCCAGGCCATCGGCACCGCGCCGTTCGTCGCCGGCTCGCCGTTTCACCGCACTCTTGCCAGCGGCATAGACGCGGACCCG
>DASURA010000200.1:0-3743 GCA_036280295.1 Hyphomicrobiaceae bacterium | reverse complement strand
CCCTCAGCGGGGGGCAGAGTCGATTGGCGTGGAGCCAGTCGGTGTGGATCCCACGGGGGGGCTTGAGGTCTTCGAGATCGCTGGCACCATCAAGTGGTTCGACATCTCGAAGGGCTACGGTTTCATCGTTCCCGATAATGGGCTGGCCGACGTGCTGCTGCACGTCACCTGCCTGCGTGCGGGCGGGCATCAGACCGCCTATGAGGGGGCTCGCGTCCATTGCCAGGTGCTGAATCGCCCGAGGGGCCTGCAGGCCTTTCGCGTGCTCAGCATGGACGAGAGCACGGCCATCCACCCGTCCCAGCTGCCGCAGCGCACCCATGTCGTGGTGCAGGCGGAGAGCGACTGGGAGCGGGCCATGGTCAAATGGTTCAACCGAGTGCGCGGCTTTGGCTTTCTGACGCGCGGGGAAGGGACCCCCGACATTTTCGTGCACATGGAGACGCTGCGCCGCTTCGGCTTCACCGAGCTCAGGCCGCAGCAGGTTGTCCAGGTCAAGTGGGGCATGGGCGTCAAGGGCTGCATGGCCGCCGAGCTGCGGCCGGACGGTGCTGTTCCGAGCTTTCCGGCGGCGCACTGATACCGGTTTGGGCGCGCCGGCCACGGCGTGCCTCGTAGGGGCTCACGCTTTGCCTCGGGGCTGCTCTGAGAGCGGCCCCGTAGTGTTTCTGTCACGCAAACACGCCGGGCTGCTGCTTCCATTCGGCCCAGGTGGTGACAGGATTGTCGGGGATTCTTGCCAGGATCCGCCTTTCGCCGCCCGCCTTGAGCCTTGCGTTCTCGTCCCAGGCGCTGCCGCCCTTGAGGCGCACGGCCTGGTAGATCGCCTGCCGCTTCAGGTAGCTGACCTTGAGGTCGGTCATATCGCCCCACAGGATGTTGTCAGCCTCCTCGCGGGAGCGCGCCTGTTCCCAGTAAAGCCAGTCATGAATGATGGCGGCGTGCATGTAAGGCCCGTCGTGCGGCAGCCAGCTCCACAGGTACCAGGGAATGCTGGCGAGATCGGTGACGAACCCCGCAGGCACGTCAACGGGCGCATATTGCGGTTCCGGCGCCGGGTTCGGCCGCCAGCCGATCGGATCGTGCAGGACGAACCACATCTCCTCGCCGCCGAAGCGGGTCACCGTTGCCGGATTCACCGCATAGCGTGGGCGAATCTTTCCGTCCCCGCCCTTCTCGCGCGGGATCTCGAAACGCTGCGGCATTCCCATGACTCATCCCCCTGCTCTGGCCTGCGTAGGGCGAAATAAGCGCAGCGCATTGCGCCGATGTGCGGCGAGGAGCGGTGCAAGCGGCTTTCGCCTTATCGCACCCTACGAGTCTTTCTTCTCCCCAGGCCCCACGCCCAGTGCCTTGGCGAGGCCGCTCAGCGGCAGCGGGAAGACGATGGTGTTGCTGCGCTCGCCGGCGATGTTGGCCAGCGTGCCGAGGTAGCGCAGCTGCATCGCCTCCGGCTGCCGGGCCAGGATCTCGCCAGCCTGCGACAGGCGCTCTGCAGCCTGCAATTCGCCTTCGGCGTCGATCACCTTGGCGCGGCGCAGGCGCTCGGCCTCGGCCTGCTTGGCGATGGCGCGGATCATGGTCTCGTTCAAGTCGATGTGCTTCAGCTCGACGTTGGAGACCTTGATGCCCCAGGCATCGGTCTGCGCGTCGAGGATGCGCTGGATGTCCGCGTTCAGGCGCTCGCGCTCGGCTAGCATCTGATCGAGGTCGTGCTGGCCTACCACCGAGCGCAGCGTCGTCTGCGCGAGCTGGCTCGTAGCCGACTCGAACGCCTCCACCTGGATCACCGCCCGCTCCGGATCGATGACGCGGAAGTAGATGACGGCATTCACCCGCACCGAGACGTTATCCTTGGAGATCACATCCTGCGGCGGCACGTCGAGGACGCGCGTGCGCAGGTCCATGCGCACCATCTGCTGGACCAACGGGATGAGAATGACGAGACCCGGCCCCTTCACCTTCCAGAAACGGCCAAGCATGAACACCACGCCGCGCTCGTACTCGCGCAGGATGCGGATCGAGGAGACCAGCAACACGGCGATGACGATGAAGGGCAACAATCCGGTCAACAGGGCTGGCATTGCTTCCTCCTCCCAGGCGATGGATGCCTTGCGATCCTCTCGGAGCTCAGACCTTGGGCTCGACGGTGAGCGTGAGGCCGTGGCGCGCCGAGACCCGCACCTTCTGCCCCTTCCATAGCACGGTGCCGGAGTCCGCCGCCCAGATCTCGCCGCGCACGTGAACACGACCGGTGCCGCCGGCCCAATCGACCACCTCGCCGACGGCGCCGAGCATCTGCTCGCTCCCCGTCAGCACCGGTCGCCGCCGCGCCCGCACCGCCAGCCCGAGCACACCCATCGAGAACCCAGCGCTGAGTGCGGTGAGGAGCGCGATGACCTGCCAGGACACGGCGATCGGAATGTCGGACTGCGCCGGATCGAACAGGAACAGCGCGCCGATGGCGAAGGCGGCGATGCCGCCGAGCCCGACGATGCCGAAGCTCGGCAGGAACGCCTCGGCCACCATCAGCGCCAGGCCGAGCAGAACCAGTGCGAGGCCGGCGTAGCTGACCGGCAGCACCGAGAGCGCCGTCAGCCCCACGATCAGGCTGATGCCGCCGATCACGCCGGGTGCCACCGCGCCGGGGCTCCAGAACTCGAACAGCAGGCCGTAGATGCCGATGGTCATCAGGATCAGCGCGACATTGGGATCGGAGATCACTTGCATGATCTCCATCTTCCAATCCGGCTGCAGCTCCACCACCGGGCGGCCCTTGGTCTCCAGCCGCACCGGCCCGGCTGCCGTCTGCACGCTGCGACCGTCGATCTGCGCCAGCAGGCTGGGCACGTCGCCGGCGGTGAGGTCGATCACGCCCGCCTTCAGCGCCGCCGAGGCGGTGAGGGTGGCGGCGTCGCGCACCGCCTTCTCGGCCCAGTCGGCGTTCCGCCCCCGAAGCTCGGCGAGCGAGCGGATGTAGGCCACGGCATCGTTGATGGCCTTGCGCTCGGACGCCGTCTTGCCGTCCGCCGGTGCTGCGGGCGCGCCCTTGTCCTTGCCGGCGTCCTTATTGTCCTTCTCCGGCGCCGGCTGCTGCGGCGGTGAGCCGGGGAAGCCCAGGGGCGCAAGGGCGATCGGCGTGGCGGCCCCCAGGTGCGTGCTCGGCGCCATGGCGGCCACGTGCGAGGCGTACATGAGATAGGTGCCGGCGCTGGCCGCGCGGCTGCCGTTGGGCGCCACGTACATCACCACCGGCACGGGCGAGGCCAGGATGGCGTGGATCATCTCGCGCGTGGAGGAGAGCAGCCCGCCCGGCGTGTCCAGCCGGACGACGAGCGCCGGCGCCCCGGCGCTTGCCGCACGCTGCAGCGCCTTGCGGAGCTGGTCGGCGCTGACCACCCCGATGACGCCCTTTATATCGACGAGCAGCACCGGCCGCTCGGCGGCGGGCGTCGGCTGCTGCGCCGGCTGCGCCCGCAGCGGCGCGGCGCCCGGCCCGAGCATCAGCATCAGGCAGATCCCGCCGAGCACCGCCATGGCCAATGCTGCCAGACGAGTGACGCCAAGCCTGTGCTGCGCCTTCTGCAAGCTCATCCCTCCCCTGTCGGAGCATGTCTTGCACCCTGGCTCCGAGCATAGCGTAGGGTGCGATAAGGCGATAGCCGCATCGCACCATGACGCTGATTGCGCGCGTAGAGAGCGGCCACGGTGCAGTGCGCTGCGCTTACTGCACCCTACGCGGC
>DASURA010000199.1:0-33273 GCA_036280295.1 Hyphomicrobiaceae bacterium | reverse complement strand
ATGTTGATTGGCGCCTTCGGATACCGCATCCCGCCCGCCGGCTGGATCCCGGACGGGTGGACGCCTCCCACCAAGACCAACGCCATGATCTCCAAGAACCACGTGCACCTGAACGACGCGCACAAGACGGCGCAGTTCTGGCTGGTGTGGTGGGTGCTGTGCCTCAATGTGTCGGCCGGCATCGGCGTGATCGGCATGGCCTCGCCGATGCTGCAGGAGATCTTCGCGGGCAACCTGATCGGCCTGCCGGGCGTCAAGTTCGGCGATTTGACGGGCGACCAGCGCGTGGCCATCGCCGCCATCGCCGCCGGCTTCACCGGGCTCCTGTCACTGTTCAACATCGGCGGGCGGTTCTTCTGGGCCTCGCTCTCCGACTATATCGGCCGCAAGGGCACCTACTACACGTTCTTCCTGCTCGGCATCGTGCTCTACGCCTCGGCGCCGACCTTCGCGGCCATGGGCTCCAAGCTGCTGTTCGTGGGCGCGATGTGCATCATCCTGTCGATGTACGGCGGCGGGTTCTCGACGGTACCGGCCTACCTCGCCGACATCTTCGGCACCCAGTTCGTGGGCGCCATCCACGGCCGCCTGCTGACGGCGTGGGGGACCGCGGGCATCATCGGCCCGGTGGTGGTGAACTACATCCGCGAGGCGCAGCTGGCCGCGGGCATTCCCCGTGACCAGCTCTACAACACCACCATGTACATCCTGTGCGCCATGCTGGTCGCCGGCCTGATCTGCAACCTGCTGGTGCGGCCGGTCAATCCGAAATGGCATATGAGCGCGGAGGAGGTGGCCAAGCTGCAGGCCGCAAGCGCGAAGGATGCTATCGCTGCGCCCAGCGGCTCGTTCGGCATCGGCAAGGGCGGCTTTGACGCCAAGGCCCTGCTGTTCTGGGCCTTCGTCGCTATTCCGCTTGCCTGGGGCATCTGGACGACCGTGAAGAACGCGCTCAAGATCTTCTGATCTCTGCCCGCGCGAGTGCGCCGCTCTCAGAGCGGCGCACTCGGATCATTGCTGCCCTGCCGGTGCAAAAGGCCACAATTCCGCAGCCATCGTGCTGGAGAGCGGGGCCCCCCGAGCCAGTCGGAACAGGCTGATGACACGTCTCGCACCATCGTGCTCGCTATCCTCGCTGCACTCCTTTTTCCGGGCACTGCCAACGCCGCCGTCAGGGTGAGCTTCGTCGCGTCTGACAGGTATCGCGACAGCGAGCCGGCGGTGCTGAGCGAGTTCCGGCAACATTTCCGGTCACTCGCAAGAGTATCTGAAGCCGGGTCAGAGCCTGACCATCGATGTGCTCGATATCGACCTTGCGGGCGAGCACGAGCCGCGACGCCCCGGCCTCGCCCATGCGGGGATCATGCGCGACACAACCAGCCGACGATGAAGCTGCGCTACCGCCTGAAGCGCAAGGGCCGCGTCCTGCTGCGCGGCACCGAGACGGTCTCCGACATGAGCTACCTCATGAGCCCGTCGGTCCGCCGATCGGGCGACCGTCTCCCCTACGACAAGGAGATGCTCCGCGACTGGTTCCAGATGCGCTTCGGCAACTGACGGCGCGCAGGCTCCTGCTTGGCTCCGCGGCGTCCCGCACCCTACTCCAGCATGCGCGCCAGGGCCGGGCTGAGACTGGTGGCGAGGCCTCGCTTGGAGCGCGTGATGAATAGCGCCGCCAAGCCATGGCCGCACGCGTGGCGCATCCCCCGCACCGGCCCCATCACTGTCAATGCCGTGGCGAGAGCATCGGCGTGCATGCAGCTCGGATGCAGGACGGTGACGGAGGCGAGCGCATTTTCCACCGGGCGCGCCGTGTTGGGATCGATGGTGTGCGGATAGCGCCGCCCGCCGCTCTCCAGGAAGCGGCGATAGTCCCCGGAGGTGGCGATGGATGCGCCGTGCAGGGCAATGACTGTGTCGAGAACGCTCCCCGCCTCGCCGTCTCCCAGCTGATCCATGGGCGGCCGGTCGATGGCCACCCACCACGGGCTGCCGTCCGGCTTAACGCCTTCGCCCCGCAACTCGCCTCCGACTTCTACCAGGTAGTCGCGCAGGTTCAGGCGCTTGAGCGCCTCGGCAACATGATCGACAGCGAATCCCTTCGCAATCCCGCATAGATCGAGCCTTATGCCACCCGGCTGGCGCGCGGCCTGCCGTTGCCTGTCGATCTCGATCCTGGCCCAACCCGAGCTGGCGGCCGACGTCGCCACCTCCTCCGGCGAAGGCACTTGAGCGCGCGGCCCCTCCGGGCCAAAGCCCCACGCGCCGACCGCCGCCCCCAGCGTCGGATCGAAGGCGCCACCTGTGGCACGAGCCAGCGTCAGCGCGGTCTTAAGAACGGTGAAGAACAGGGGCGGCAGCTGATGCCACGTACCCGCCGGCGCTCTGTTAAAGCGCGACAGGTCGGACGCCGGCTCCCACGGGCTCATCTGCACGACGACCTCGGCCAGGGCTGCCTTGATGCCCGCATCGATAACGAGCGCCCGGCCGGGCGAGGCGTCGTAAAGGCTCGCCGACCACGTCGTGCCCATGGTCTGGCCGTGCAGCCGCACCAGGTGGGTGGACCGGGGCAGTGGCTGCACAGCGTCGCAGCTGCGGACGGGTGGGATGATCACACGGGCGAATTGGCCCATCGCGCCCCTCTAGTATCATACGAGACGCGCGCTTCAGCGCCCCCCCTTTGTGGGGGAGGGACAGGGTGCGGGGGATTGCAGAACATCCGAGGTTGGTGTGTCCCCCCAACCCCTATCCCCTCCCCACAGGGGGAAGGGGGACCTGTTGGAGGCTGTGGCAAACGTTCCAGCTTATTCTACCGCTTCTTTGTCGATCGGATCAGAATCTCTCCGGACGGGATCCGACACCATGCTCCTGTTCCAACGCGCTGCACGCTAAGGCGCCTGCGCCTCCAGCGTGGTGATGTAGCTCGCGCGGCGCGTGGCGCCCTTTACCGTGCTTTTCTCGTCCCTGACCTCGGCCTCAAGCCAATACATGCCGGGCGTCGGCAGTGTGAAGGCCAGGATGCCGTCGGCGTCGGTCTTGGCCTTCACCTCGTTGAGCTTGTCGCGATAGCGGATGCCACCGGGAATGATCTCAACAGCCATGTTGGCGGCGGGCTGGCCGTCGAGGGTGAAGCGGAATTTGGCCGCCTCGCCAGCCACCAGGTCGTTGGGATGCGTGACCGGCACCAGCTCCAGTCCCTTGCCGGTGGGCTTCAGGACATCGGTGGTGGGCTTGCCGGCCGTCACGAACAGCTCCAGGCGACGCTGAGACTGCGTGATCTTGAGGCCCTCCGCGTTCGCCGGTACCTCGGTCGCGAGCTTCTCGGGCGTGCCGCGCCAGCGCCTGGTCTCGCTGCCTTCCTTCCAGGAGGCAAACAGGCTCTCGTTCACGACCGCCATCTTGTAGGTGCCCGGCTTCGTCAGGTGCACGTCGAAGGTAGTGCGATAGCGGCCGACGGCGCCGTTCTCGGCCTCGGCGCGGGTGCCATCCGGCGCCGTGATGACGAGCTCCGGCGGGGCGAGGCCGGCGCGGCGGCTCGGTCCCTTGCCGCCACCACGCATGGCCGATGGCGGCGGGGTGCCGATGCCCTTCAGCCGCATCGGGAAGTGCTCGAAGTAGAACAGGTCGTTGGAGATGGCGGCGTCGACCGTCACCCACGGATCGCTGCCCGACAGCACCGTCGCCGACGGCAGCATCCATTGCCGGTGCGCCTCGGCGGCGAACGGCAGGCAGACGATGCCGGCCAGAGCGGCAAGGCCGGCGGCGCATATCGTGCGTGTGCGCTGTGGCGGCTTCATGGGTGTCATGGCTTGATCTCCACGGATATCGCCCCGAGCTCGTGCGAGCCCCGGGCCGTGACGGTTTCGGCGGCCTTGGGCGGCCATTGCAGGGGAATGCGCAGAAGCTCGCGGCCGCCGACCTCGCGCGCAGCTTCCACGACGAGCTGGTACTCGCCCGGCGGCAGCGCCGCGAGCGGGGCCTTGTCCCCCGCGAAGCCCAGGGCATGCGTGCCGGGCGCGCGGGTGGCACCGGTAAGCCCGTCAATGGGCGTCTCCAGGCTCCGCCCCGACCGGCGCCACCACTGGCGGAGATCCTTCAACCACTTGGTGCCTTCGTTATTCTTGTTCTTCACGTCGTACCAGACGGCCAGATTGGCGGCGACAGTGTTGTCCGGCTTCTCCAGCCACACGGCGACGTAGGGCCGGTGATACTCAGCCACGTTGAGGCGCGGGATCTCGATCTTCAAGTTGACGTCCGAGGCGATCGCCGGCGTGGCGATCAAACTCGAAAGTCCGATGGCTAGCTTGACGCGCATGCGGCCCTCCTCAGTGCCATTCTCAATGGACGAATATCAGGAGCAGGATGACCGGGACGACAACCCCGGCAGCCACGATCGGCCATGTGGAGGGCCGCCCGACGGCGTTGAGATGCAGCAGGACGAGGCCGGTCAGGCAAAAGAGCACGCAGGCCACGGCGAAGGCGTCGAGGAACAGGCTCCAGGCGAGGCCTGCGTTGCGCCCCTTGTGCAGGTCGTTGAGGTAGGCGACCCAGCCGCGGTCGGTGTCCTCGTAGGCCACATCGCCGCTCGTGGAGTCGATGGTGACCCAGGCGTCGCCGCCCGGCCGCGGCAGGCCGATATAGGCCTCCTTACCCGTCCACTCCGCTTCACGACCGCGCACGTCCACTCCGACGTTGGCGCTGAGCCAGTCGGAGACGGCGGCGGGCAGGGGCAGCCGTCCATTGACCGCGGGCGGCTGCAGCTGCTGCCGCACGCCGGCCGGCAGGTTTGCCTCCTTCTGCACGATCCGCGGCTTGGATCCGATCTGCGAGGCGTGGTTGAGGGTGATGCCGGTGGCAGCGAACAGCAGCATGCCGACCAGAGAGATGGCGGCACTGATCCAGTGCCACTGCCGCATCTGCCGCAGCCAGAATGCGCGGCTCTTCCAATGCGGCTTGCGTCGCAGCCGCTCGGCCGTCACTCCGGCCTCATTTGGCGGCTGCTTGAGCAGAACGCCGGATGGCACGGTGGTATTCTCGTTCATGCGCCGGATGCCTTGCACGCTACCCTGCTGCCTGACCGCAGGCGCCAAAGCGCGTAGCTCATGACGCGACGTAGGCGGAGGGCGACGGCCGGTGCGCTGCGCATGGCCGGACGAAGTGCGGGCGCCGCGGCCGGTGCCGTCTCGTCCGCCGCACCGACGCCACCGGCAGTCCGCTCGACGGCCGTTGCCGCCACGGTCCTGACGCGCTGGTCGGCATGGTCCTGGAGCAGACGGCCGACATCGCGGCAGAAATCGGCCGGCGCGCCCGCCACCGACTTGCCGAGCCAGTCGACGGCCTCGGGGATGCGTCCGTCAGCCAGCAGGAAACGGGCGGTGTGGAACTGGCCGCGGAAGCAGCCGCCGCGCGCCGCCCGCAGATACCAGCGCCGCGCCAATGGCAGGTTCGGCGGCGTCTTCCAGCCTCCCTCGCGTGCGCGTCCGAGCATGTTCATGGCCTTGGCATTGCCCGCGCGGGCGGAGCGAGCGAGCAGCGACAGAGCCCTGTCAAGGTTCCCTGTTCCGCTCTCGCTCTTGAGCAGGAGAGATGCGAGGTTGAATTGGGCCCAGGCGTGGCCGCTGCGTGCGGCGATCTCGTACCAGTGCGCCGCGGCTCGCATATCAATGGCCGCGCCCCAGCCGAGCTCATGGCAGCGACCGAGCAGATTGGCCGCGTCGGCGTTGCCCGACCGGCCTGCAAGCCGGAACCACAAGAGCGCCGCCGCCGGATCGCGCGCCACGCCATGGCCCGCGAGCAGCATCTGCCCCCATCGGACCTGCGCGGCGGCATCGCCCTCGACGGCAGCGGCGCGTGCCCAGTCGGCAGCTAGATGCGGCACCTCGGCCAGACGCTCGGCGAAACGGCCGGGGGCGAGCTTGATATCGTAGGTCCAGGACGCACGTTGCGAGGCGGGAACCGGGGCCCGTTCGGGGTCAGACCCGCCAAACAAATGCCGCGCGGATTCCCCTCCCCCTCGCGCCGCAGGCGCGGCGCTAACACGTGGGGAGGAGTTAGGAGTGGGGGACTCGCGACCTTCGGTGCTCTGCAATCCCCCACCCTGTCCCTCCCCCACGTCGCGCCGAAGACGCGCCTCCGGCGCGACGGGGGAGGGGACGATGTGCCCCCCGTTTGTCATAGCTCGGCCCATCGGCGCAGCAGGTTGTGATAATGGCTGGTGAGCGCCACCACGGCCTTGTTCGCATCGCCCAGCTCCTGGCGGATCTGGACGATGGCCATGTCGAGATCGAACAGCTGGGTGCGCATGCCGTCGTCGCGTACCATCGACTGGGTCCAGAAGAAGGAGGACCAGCGGCTGCCGCGCGTCACCTCGCTCACGCTATGCAGGCTGGTTGCCGGATAGACGATCATGTCTCCGGCCGGCAGCTTCACGGCATGGCTGCCATATGTATCCTCGATGATCAGCTCGCCGCCGTCATAGTCCTCCGGCGGGGTGAGGAACAGCGTCGACGATACGTCGGTACGAATGCGCATGCCGCCCGCGCCGGGGACGGCGGCCAGTGCACCATCCACGTGCGCGCCATAGGTCATCCCGGCATCGTAGCGGTTGAACATCGGCGGCAGCACGCGCAGCGGCAGGGCGGCCGAATTGAACAGCGGGTTGCGGCCGAGCGCCTGCAGGATGATCTCGCCGACCTCGCGCGCAGCCGGCGAGTCCACGGGGATCTGCAGGTTGCGCTTGGCATGGACAGCCTGCTCGCCGGCCGTGACCCTGCCATCGACCCAGGCGGTGGACTCCAGGGTCTTGCGGACGAGCGAGACCTCGTCGGGAGAGAGAACATTGGGTATGCAGACTAGCATGGGCGTTGGGCGGGGCTTCCAGGCGGTTGCCCCTCCCCGCGTAGGGAGAGAGGGCGTGCTGCAGGGCGGATCAGGGCATCAGCCCGCAATCCGCCGACGGATCGACCGAACGGAGCGGCGGAGTTGCGTTTCGCCAATCCGCCCGCGCTCCCCCGGCTAGAACTTCTTGCCGATCGTGAACAGCACGGTACGGCCGGCAGACGGTACCGCGCGGTTGCGGAAGCTCGCGTCGTAGTTCAGTTCGTCGGTGAGGTTGTAGCCGTTGAGGGCATATCGCCAGCCGTCAACCTCGTAGGACACCAGGCCGTCGAGGGAGAAGTTGGCCGGGATGATCGCCGTGTTGGCCGAGTTGACGAAGTTCTCGCCGGTGTACGTCACGCCGCCGCCAAGCAGGAGGGCGCCACGCACATTCATCATCTTGGCGATGTCGTAGGTGGTCCAGATGGAGAAGGCGTGCTCGGGTACGAAGGCGACGCGGTTGCCCTTGTTGGCGGCATTGTCGGCGGGGACGCCGCCTCGACTCACGGTCGATGGATCGACAATCTCGCTGTCAAGGAAAGCGTAGGCCGCCTGCACCGTCCACTCGTTGGTGATCTTCCCGGTGAGCCCCAGTTCCACACCCTGCACGCGCTGCTTTTCGTTGGATGGGATGAACTGGCCTGGATCGTTGGGGTTCTCCTGGAGTGAATTGTCCTTGTCCACCCTGAACAAGGCGGCTGTCAGCCCAAGCCTGCCGCCCAGCAGGCTCATCTTGGTTCCCACCTCCCAGAGCATGTTCTCCTCGGGGCGCAATGTATCGTTGCCGATGCCATCGGCGTTGATGAACTGGCCCGCCAGGTTGGAGTAGGATTTGGCCCAGGACACGTAGTAGGTTTGTGTCTTGTCCGGCTCCCAGATGACGCTTGCCTTCGGACTGACAAACGAGGTGTCGGAGCTGAGCTCGGGGTTCCAATCTCCGATGGCGGGGGTCGTCGTATTGCTGGTCCTGAAATTCGCAGAGAAGTTGTCCCAGCGCACGCCACCGAGGACCGAGACCTGCGGCGTGAGCCAGACGCGATCGCTGGCAAACAGGGCCCAATTGGTGGAGTCGCCTTCCTTCAGATTGTTCGGGTCCCTTTCGATGGCGAATTGAGGGCCGCGGTAGTAGGTGGGTGAACCGATCGTTCCGCCGGCATCCCTCACGGCGTCCAGCCTGTCGGTCTTGGCCGGAGAGGCGAGCTGCGTGCGCGCATCGTGCTGGTAGAAGACGTCTACACCGGCCACTGCCTCGTGCCTGAGGCCATTGGCGGTGAACCTGGCAACGGCTGTGGTGATGTTCTGAGCGCCCCAGCTCTCCTGCTCGTACCCGAGATTCTCGGGCCCGCCGAAACCGTAGAATCCGGTGTAGTCACGATCTACGATGCTCTGCAAGCATGACTTCGGTGCGCCGGCTTCAACGACGTTGGTACATTGGCCGGTCTCCACCGCCTGCTGGTCAAAAAGGCGATTGTAGCCGGCGACCCGGGTATCGTTATAGATGGTCAGCCCGGGGCTCACCTTGTGCGCCAAGCGCGCCGTCAGCATGTCGACCGTCGAGTCGTCAATGTTCGGCGCGCCGCCGTAGAAGTTGCTGCGCGATACGCCGTACTCGGTAACCGGCCTTCCGAGCGTGCTCTTCCCGGTAACCGCATCCAGATCGACGATCGGCACGCCATAGTCGGGCTTCCGATGCCCATCCTGGTGCATGTAGTTGATCGTCAGCGAGGTCTCGGTCCCGAGGCCGAACCCGACCGATCCGAGGAAGCCCCAGCGATCCGAGAAAAGATGATCGCGGTCGACAATATCCTGCTCGTGGTACATGCCGACGGCGCGGGCCGCCGTTGTCGCATTGATCTGCTTGTTGATGTCGATGACTGTCCGCGACATCGGCCCCATGCCGATCGTCTGCTCGGTGCTGTTGGCGTCGCCCAGGTGGGCCGTCTTCTGCTGCAGGTTGATGGCGCCGCCGGTGGTGCCCATGCCGAAATTCTCAGACGACGGCCCCTTGAGCACCTGGAGCTGCTCGTAGGCAAACGCGTCGCGGACGTAGACCCCGAAGTCGCGCAGTCCGTCGACGTAGAGGTCGCCTTTGGCCTGGAAGCCGCGGATGCGGAAGGAGTCGCCGTTCATGCCGCCGCCCGCCTCGCCGATCGCAACAGTCACGCCGGGAACGCTGCGCAGCGCCTGGTCGATCGTGGTGATGTTCTGCTCCTTGATCTGCTCGCGCGAGATCACGGTGACGCTTTGCGGGATGTCCTTCACAGTCGCACCCACACGGCCGAGGCCGGTAGTGGCCTGCAGCGCGTTGGGTGGGCTGGTCGGCGCGCCGGTGGGCGCGGCCGAGGCATCGGTGGTGGTTGGCGCCGGCTGGGGCGCCTTTGCCTTCACGGCCCTCGCCTTCCTGGCTGGGGCCTTCTTTGTGGATTCCACGCTGAGAGCCGGCAGCGTCGTCTGCGCCATGGCAGTGGTCGCGAACAGCGCCGAGGCAATGCCTAAGGACACCTGGCCGACCGGCCATCTCTCATTTTTCCCCGCGCCCGAGGTTGGTTCGGCTCCCAGCTTCGTCATAACGCACACACCCCTCTGAAATTCGTACTCTGACTGGCGCTCGTCCGATCGGACGGCGCGGTGCTCGTTTCGGTGGCTGGGTGGTGATGCCTGGCTTCCGACGGTACAGACGCTTACACAATAGTATACTTTGATTGTCAACAATCACGCGTTGACTTGCCGCGGACCGCGATAGCGATCGGTGCAGTACGGCAACACGGGCCTGGCGCAGCAGTCCTCGGCCTCATGGAGATCAAGACGTTTAACCCGGGGCAGTCAGTTTTCCCGGTTCGCAACACCTTGGGCGCAGGCCTGCGCCTACGGCAGGCGCCAGCCATAGAGCCAGTCATAGCCAGCCATCAGCCGGGTGCCGGGCGCTGCCCCCAGGACCGCATCGCGTGCCCACGAGAGCGGTGGCGGCAGATGGTAGATGCCGCCCTGGCGCCGGCTTGCGGACTGCACCCGTGCGGCGCGCTGTGTGCGCAGGGATTCGAAGCGGGCGAGCGCCGCGGCCGGGTCGTCGGTGGCGTGCAGGCAGTGCCCCATCACTACGGCATCCTCCAGGGCGAGCGCCCCGCCTTGCGCCAGGTAAGGGAGCATGGGGTGGGCAGCATCGCCGATCAGCGCCATGCGTCCGCGCCGCCACGTGCGGAGAGGTGGCAGCGTGTGCAACGTCCATTCGCGCCATGGCCATCGCGGTACACCTGGCGCCCCGTTGGCCGACGCGCGCTCCACCCTGGCCATGCTGTTCGCCGTCGCCAGGTCGGGCAGGAGCACGTTGCGGAGCAATGCATGGAACGGTGCAAGCGTCGCCTGCAGCCGGGGCAGGCTGGCCTCCGCATCCCAGATCGAGCGCGGTGTGGCCCGGTCTTGCGGCGTGCTGTCAGAGCGGGCGATCACGACCACGGCCAGCTCCCGCCCGGCGCGCACCGGGTAGTGAACGACATGCGCGACTGGGCTCAGCCACACGCCGACCGCGCCGGTGCGGAGCCCGCCCCCGGCCTCGGCCGGGATAACCGTGCGCATCGCCGTGGCGCCGGCCGGCCGCGGCACCGAGCCCGGCTGGACCGATTGCCGGACGGTTGACCAAAGCCCGTCGGCGCCGATCAGGATCGGGGCTGTGAAGGTCCGGCCGGCGGTGTCGCGGACGCTGACGCGGCCCGCGGTTTCCGTGACCTCCGTCACGTCCGTGGCATGATCAATGGCAATGCGAGGGTCTCGGGATGCTGCCGCGGCCAGCGCGCCGTGCAGGTCACCACGATGGGCGACCCAATAAGGCGCACCATGCCGAGCGGCGACCCACGGCCCCAGCGGCAGCTTGGCGAGGTGGCGCCCGCTGGCCCCGGCCCGCACCTCGATCGCCGCCGGAAGCCCCACGCTCGGCTCCAGGGCATCGGCGACGCCGAGCCAGCGCAATGCCTGCACGGCGTTGGGACCAAGCTGGATCCCGGCCCCCGCCGTCGTCGGCGCCCCGTGGCGCTCCAGCACGTGTGAAGGGTGGCCAAGGCGGGCGAGCGCGAGTGCAAGGGCCAAGCCCCCGATGCCGCCGCCCGCGATCAGGACCGGCGGCGCATCGTGCATCGTCCTCGGGTCCTCAAGCGGCTGCCTTAGGCCGCCTCCTCGCTGGCTACCAGGCAGCCGGCGGGTTCTGTCTCGGTCGGCTCAAGCCGGTCGGTGAAGACGTAAAGCGTTGAGCAGTAAGGGCACAGTATCTGGCTATCGGTGCCCATATCGAGGTAGACGTGCGGGTGGTCGAAAGGTGGACGGGCGCCCATGCACTGCAACTCCTTGACGCCGACATAGATCTTGTCCGCGCCCTTGTCGTTGGCGAGATGTGGGACCAGCGCGTCTGCCATGATGCTTGCCTTATCGAGCCTTGGCGTCTGAGCCTGCGTGCGGCCGCACAATAGCGGCCCTGCGGCGGCGGCGATAGCGCCCTGTCTGCCGCATGCGGTCTGCTGCGTGTCCGCATGCCGGCCGTGGCGCCACAGCGGCGGCAGCGATCGGCGGCAGGGCGCTATTTTTTCAGGCGATCGGTGCCGATGCGCCACCGCAGACGCACGAATGACGGCGCCGGCCGCGAAAACGGTGGGTTTGTCCGCGCAACGCTGATAACCGTGCTCCCACTTGCATATGCTGTCGAGGGGGTGCCTTCGACACGTCTTATTTTACGGAGGGGAGCATGAACAGGGTCATCGCAGCGGCGATCCTCGGTCTCGTGATCGGAGGCGGTTTGACGTGGGGCGCCATGTACGGCCAGCTGCAGCCGGCGTTGGAGCGTGCGGCGAAGGCGGATGCCAGCCGCGAAGAGGCGGGCAAGGCGACCAAGGCACTGGAAGACCAGCTGAAGGGCGCCAAGGATGCCGCCGCCAAGGCAGAGGCCGCCACCAAGGCCGCCGAGCAGTCAGCCAAGGAGGCCAAGGATCAGCTTGCCGCCGCGACCTCCGCGAAGACGGCTGCTGAGAAGGCGGCCGGCGACCTCAAGGCACAGCTCTCGCAGGCTGTTGCCGCAAAAGAGGCGGCTGAGAAGGCGCTTGACGAGGCGAAGAAGGCCGCGGCTGCAGCCGCAACGCCTCCCAATCCGCCCGCGACGCCTGCCGCTCCGGCTGCCACGCCCGCCGCTCCGGCCGCGCAGTAAGCAGAGAGCATAGAGCCGCGCAGAGCCTGCTGGCGAGGCAAACCCGCCTCCCGGCAGGCCTCCGCCACGTGCTGCCGATACTAGCCAAGCCCCCAAATGCGTGCCTCGGCAAATTCCAGGCAGTTGCCGGCCGGGTCGCGGAAATAGATGGAGCGGCCGCCGCCGGGCCACTTGAAGTCGGCCTCGATGGCGACCGACTTGGCGGCCAGCTTGGCTGCCCACAGGTCGATTTCGCCCGCGGTGGCGCGAAAGCAGATGTGGCCCGGGCCACGCGCGCCATGAGGCGGCACTGGCAGCGCTGATCCCGGCGCGGGCGGCGCATCGGTCGCACTCGGATTGAAGATCAGGAAGACCTGGTCGCCGCAGCGATAGAAGAGATGCCGGCCGCTGGCCCTGGCGAAGGGCTCCAGTTCCAGCACCTCGCGATAGAAGTCTTCGGCCGCCTTGAGGTCCGGCGCGTAGAGCACGGTCTCAAGGATGCCTGCCGGCTTCATTCGGGCGCCTCACGGTAGCGGGCTTTGCCACCCGCCGATTGCTACGTTACGGTCAGCCTCTGCAGCGAGATCAGCTCGCCTACGCCCTTGCGCGCCAGAACCATCAGCTGGTCGAACGCCTCCTGCGAGAACGGCACGGTCTCGGCCGTACCCTGCACCTCGACCAGGCCTCCGGAGCCTGTCATCACGAAATTGGCGTCTGCATCCGCCTCGGAATCCTCCGGATAGTCGAGGTCCAGAACCGGTGCTCCCTTGTAGAGACCGCAGGACACGGCGGCTACATGATCCCGCAACACGGTTTCCTTCACCATATCGCGCGCGCACATCCACTTGATGCAGTCGTGCAGGGCCACCCAGGCGCCGGTGATGGCCGCCGTGCGGGTGCCGCCGTCGGCCTGCAGCACGTCGCAGTCGACCGAGATCTGGCGTTCACCCAGCTTGGGCAGATCGACGACGGCTCGCAACGAGCGCCCGATCAGGCGCTGAATTTCCTGTGTGCGGCCGCTCGGATGGCCGGCACTGGCCTCGCGCCGCGTGCGCGTGAGTGTGGCCCTGGGCAGCATCCCATACTCGGCCGTGACCCACCCGCGCCCCTGACCCTTGAGCCATGGCGGCAGCCGGTCCTCCAGCGTTGCCGTGCACAGGACGTGGGTATTGCCGAACTTGATCAGGCACGAGCCCTCGGCATGCATGGAAACGGCCCGGTCAATCGAGACCGGACGTAGCTCATCTGGCTTGCGCTTGGAGGGTCGCAATGTGAATTCCGCCCGTGCTTCATGGCTGAGGCGCGCACACTAGGCGAGCGGACCTTAGGCTTCAACAGTAAATGCGTGGTTCGTGAGACGAAGGCGCGAGTGGCGAATGGTGATTGGCAAACGCCGAATGGCGGCTCCAACCTGCCATTCGCCACTCGCCGAAGGCGATTTTCCGGAGGACTCATCCAAATCACGGCGCACGCATATCGTTATTTGACACTGCCCGGATGCTGATCTACGTTGGCCACCGCATTTACCAAATTGCCCGCGAAAGATCGTGTCATCGGAGGGGCTATGCCGCCTTGTAGCCGGCAGAAATGCGGTGCGGACCTTCTAAGCGAGGGCCGCTGATCAGTTCAGGGGCGGGCTGAGCAGGGATGCTGGGGGATTGCCAGCAGGCGTGTGCCGGATTATGGCGCATGTCTCAGGTACTTCCCGGGGGTTGTCTCGTGATCAACAGTAAAGGTTGAGCTTGGAGCCGGGATGGGCTGAGCGCCATCTTGCGCGCCCGATTGGCGCAGAGCAGGGCACAAAAGAGCGGCCCAGGCGTTTGAGCCCCGTTCGAGGAGATAGAGAAGGGTCACATGGAACTGGGTGACTTGATCACGCCGGAAGCGGTCATCCCAAATCTTGCAGCCAGGTACAAGAAGCAGGTGCTGCAAGAGCTCGCTGATCGGGCTGCCGAGCTGACACAGCTCAATGCCTCCGAAATCTTCGAGACGTTGCTGCAACGCGAGCGGCTTGGGTCTACCGCCGTTGGGCGAGGCATCGCCATCCCGCACGGCCAGATCGCCGGCATCCAGCGCATTGTCAGCGTTTTCGCCCGCCTGCAACCGGCGATTGACTTCGATGCGCCCGACGACGAGTCCGTTGACCTGGTGTTCCTGCTGCTGGCTCCAGAGCATGCCGGGGCTGATCACCTGAAGGCGCTGGCACGCGTCTCCCGTCTGCTGCGCCAGCCGCAGACCATCGAGATGCTCAGGGCTGCCAGCGACCGGGCCACGCTCTACGCCATTCTTACCGAGCCGACGGCCGTGCAGGCGGCGTAGGACCGAATAAGGCGTCCCGCCTCTCCCTTCGGGCACCTATGTGGCGAGCGAAGCCGAACTCAGCGCCATCGACGAGGCGCTCGCCCAAATCGAGAGTGGCAAGTACGCCACTGACGCGGAGGTCGAGGCGGCACTCGGGCGCTTCCCCACGTGAAGCTGCAGTATAGCTCACGGGCATTGGGCGATCTTGCCCCTTCACCCCAGCACGGCCAGGGCGCCCAGGCCCATGCCTCCGATGATGATGCGCCACCAGGCGAACGGCGCAAAGCCGTGCCGGCCGACGAAGTCGAGCAGATAGCGCACCACCACAACGCCGGCGGCGAAAGCCACGACGAACCCCAAGGCGATGCTGGTAAGATCGTTCCACTCCAGCAGCGCGTGGTTCTTGTAGAGATCGTAGGCAAAGGCCCCGACCATGGTCGGCATCGCCAGGTAGAAGGAAAACTCGGTTGCCGAGCGCTTGTCGGTGCCCATCAGCAGTGCGCCGACAATCGTCGCGCCCGAGCGCGATACGCCCGGCACCATGGCAACCGCCTGGCACAGGCCGATGGTGAAGGCGAGCGGGATCGGGTAGTCCATCACGTCGTAGTAGCGCGGTTTCAGGGGCAGCCTGTCGACGGCCAGCAGGACGATGCCGCCCAGCACCAGCGTCGTGCAGATCAGCCACGGCGTCTCGAACAGCACGCTCTTGATGAAGCCATGCCCGACGGCGCCGATCACGGCCGCCGGCAGAAACGCGACCAGCACCGCCAGAACGAACCGGCGTACGCTAGGATTGCTCGGCAGCTCGACCGCGAGGCGCAGCAGCTTGGCGGTGTAGACGCTCAGGATCGCCAGAATCGCGCCGAGCTGGATCAGCACCTCGAATGTCCTGCCCGGCGAGGACACGTCCAGGAAGTGCTCGGTAAGCAGGAGATGGCCCGTCGAGGAGACCGGAAGGAATTCGGTCAATCCTTCGATCAGCCCGAGCAGAATGACGTGCCAGGTCTGCATGGGCGGCGCCTCACGGGCTGTGTTGGGCTGAAGATGGTGGTGGGTACATCGCCTGCACTACGCCGGCCGATGTGTGCGCTCAAGCACGGGGAGCGGGAATCCCGGCCGATTGTGGCAGACATGCACCGTCACAGCTCCTTGGGCCGGATGGCATGGGTGTCGTTGCCGCCGGCTGCGTCCCGCAGGGCGCGCCGGAACTCGTCGCGCTTCTCGTGGATCGACGCAATCACCGGCCCGGTCGGTACGCTGAGCCCGACCAGTGCCGCCTCCGACAGCTGCAGGCTCGCCTCGATGGTCTCGGGCACGGCATCGCTGACCCCGATCGAGTAGAGGTGGCGGGCATGCGCGGCATCGCGCGCGCGGGAGACGATCAGCAGGTCCGGCCGCATCTCGCGCGCCACCCGGACGATCGCGTCGATTGCCACCTGGTCGTGGATGGTGACGATCAATGCCGGCGCCGCCAGCAGGCCGCAACTCTTCAGGAACGCCGGGCTGGTGGCATCGCCATAGTACACCTCGCGTCCGCGCTGGCGGTATTCGATGACGGCCGCAGGGTCACGATCGGTTGCCAGGTACGGAAACTGGTGGACGTCGAGCAGGTCGCAGACCACCTGCCCAACCCGCCCATGGCCGACAACGATGGCCCTGGCGTGGCCATTTGCCTGCGGCACGAGAAGGAGGCTCGGATCAGGGGCCTTCTTGGGCTCTTCGAAGCGGCGCGCAAATCGCCGCGCCGCAATTCCCAGCACCGGGATCAGCGCCATGGTGATCGACGTTACCGCCAGCGTGAAGCTGCCGATGGAGGGGGCCACAATCTGGGCCGCTACGGCCACGCCGATCACAACGAAGGCGAACTCGCCGCCGGGGCCGAGAAGCAGGCCGGTCTCGATCGCGGCGCGTTGCGGCACGCGGAACACCCAGCCCAGCGCGATGACGATGGTTGCCTTGAGGGCGATCAGGCCAAAGGCGCATGCCAGCAGCAGCACCGGCTGGTGCGCCAGCTCGCGGAAATCGATCGTCATGCCGACAGTAAAGAAGAAGAGGCCGAGCAACAGCCCCTTGAACGGCTCGATCGTGACCTCGATCGCCTTGCGGAACTCTGATTCGGCCAGCAGCAGGCCGGCGACAAAGGCACCGAGCGCCATCGACATGCCGGACAGGCCGGCGACGACGGCGCTGCCGACAATGACAAACAGTGTGGTGGCGACGAACAGCTCGGCGGTATCGGTTGCCGCGACCAGACGAAACAGCGGCCGCAACAGCAGGCGTCCCACGATGACGATTACGCCAAGTGCGATGCTGGCGTTGAGCACGGCAAGTCCGAGCCCGGTCAGCACCTTGCCGCCGGTACCGTTGGCCAGGATCGACACGAACAGCAGGATCGGGACCACGGCCAGGTCCTGGGCGAGCAGAATCGAGAAGCTGGTACGCCCCACGGCCGTGGATATTCGGCGTTGATTGGAGAGCACCTCGAGCACGATGGCGGTTGAGGAAAGGGCGAGGCAGGAGCCGATGATCACGGAGGCAGCGTTGGAATTGCCTGCAAGCGCTGTAATCCCCGCGATGATGGCTGTGGAGATCGCAACCTGCAGGCTCCCCAGTCCGAAGACCAGGCGGCGCATGGTAATGAGGCGTTCCAGCGACAGCTCCAGGCCGATCAGGAACAGCAGGAAGACAATGCCGAGCTCGGCGAACGCCGAGACGTTCTTGCCGTCAACGACGGTCAGCCAGTAGAGCGCGGGGATCTGGTCCTTGAATGTGCCGAGACCGAGGGGGCCGAGCAGGGCGCCCGCGCCAAGATAGCCAAGGATCGGGCTGATCCCCAGCCGGCGGACCAACGGCACGACCACGCCGGCGGTGCCAAGCACAACCAGCGCGTCGCTGTACGCATCCAGATTATTGATCAGTCCCGCCATGGCTGTCTGGCCTCCGTCGCGCGAGGCGCGTTCTCCCTTCTTCCGTCACGGCTTCGACAGCTCGCCGAGCATGGCGAGCGCAATCTCCTCCTCACCCATGATCACCTTGGTCGCGCCGAGAGACTTGAGATGCGCAGTCTCCTCGTCCGAATGTGAACGTGCGATGATCGGCAGTGTGGGATTGATGGCGCGCGCCTGTGCCACCACCTGTCCGCCCTCGAAGGCATCCGGAATCGCCACCAGCAGGCAGCGCGCCGCGGCGATGTTGGCGGCCTCGATCACCTCCGGGTCCGCCGCATTGCCGGCGATCACCTCGAAGCCCGCCGCCTCCATCTTCCCCGCGATGCCGTCATCGCTCTCAATGAGGAGGATTGGGACCTGCTGGGTCTTGAGGCCGCCGCTGACGATGCGGCCCACGCGCCCATGCCCCACCAGCACGACATGATCCTGGAGGGTTGTGTGCGGAATCGGCTCTCTGGCAGGCGGTTGCTCCAATTCCGGCGCGGCGCTTGGCGCCGCCGCCTCGCGCCGAGCGAGCTTCCGGTCAAGGAGGGCGAACAGCGCCGGATTGAGAAGGATCGAGATGATGGCGCTCGCGAGGATGAGATCGCGCCCCCGCTCCGGCAGCAGCCCGACCTCGACGCCGAGGCCGGCCAGGATGAACGAGAACTCGCCGATCTGTGCCAGACTCGCCGCGATCGTGAGGGCGGTGGAGTTTGCATGTCCGAAGGCGCGCACGATCGCGAACGCCGCTACCGACTTGCCGAGGATCACGATCAGCAGCGTGGCGACGAGTGCGATCGGATCGTTCAGCAGGATCGCCGGATTGACCAGCATGCCGACGGATACGAAGAACAGCACGGCGAAGGCGTCGCGCAGCGGCAGCGTCTCGGATGCGGCGCGCTGGCTGAGCTCCGACTCGCTCAGGATGACCCCGGCGAAGAAGGCGCCGAGCGCAAACGACACGTCGAACAATTCGCTGGCGCCGAAGGCGACGCCAAGGGCGATTGCCAGCACAGCCAGACGGAACAGCTCGCGCGAGCCGGTATGCGCGACATAGTGCATGATGAGCGGGATGACGCGCTTGCCGACGATCAGCATCACTGCCACGAAGGCTGCCACCTTCGCCAGCGTCAGCAGCACCGGCAGGATGAGCGCGAACGGGCTCGACGCCGCAGAATCCCTGAGCACGCCCGCGAGCGTCGGCAGCAGCACGAGCGCCAGGATGGTAGCGAAGTCCTCCATCACCAGCCAGCCCACGGCGATGCGCCCGCGCTGGGTCTCGACAAGGCGGCGCTGCTGGAGTGCGCGTAGAAGCACCACGGTGCTGGCCACCGACAGCGCGAGGCCGAAGACGATGCCGCCGCCGACCGGCCATCCGAGCATCCAGCCAAGCCCCAGGCCCAGCAGTGTGGCGCAGCCGATCTGGGCGAGCGCGCCGGGTATGGCGATCGCCCGTACAGAGAGCAGATCGGCCAGGGTGAAGTGCAGGCCGACGCCGAACATGAGCAGGATGATGCCGATCTCGGCGAGGTCGTTGGCGATGCTTTGGTTCGCCACGAAACCGGGGGTGAACGGACCGATCATGACCCCGGCCAGCAGATAGCCCACGAGCGGCGAGATGCGCAGCCGGTTTGCGATCGCGCCAAGGATGAAGGCCAGCACAAGCGCCACCACAACGGTCGAGATCAGCGGCGTGTGATGGGCCATGCGTCGTCATTCTCCGTCAGCGCGTCATCGCGCCACAGCGCCTCGTTCTCGTTCCTGTCCGGTACGCGAGCGGGCACTAAATCAGAATGAGGCGCGCGATTCCACGTTTGATTGTGGTGCGCGGAGAAAAATCGCTGGTGTTCGACGGTGTCGGACCCTCCGCGTCTGACACCATTGCTCAATGCTTCCTCAATATGATTTCGGCAATCCCAGCGCCTTTTCGGCGATATGCGAGAGGATCAGCTCGCGCGTCACCGGCGCGATCCGCGCAATCAGAACCTCGCGCAGGTAGCGCTCGACATGGAACTCCCTGGCGTAGCCCATGCCGCCGTGCGTCATCACCGCGGTCTCGCAGGCGGTGAAGCCGGCCTCGGCGGCCAGATATTTCGCCGCGTTTGCCTCCACGCCGCAGGGCTGCCCGGCGTCGTAGAGGCCAGCGGCCTTCAGCATCATCAGATTAGCAGCCTCCAGCGCCGTCCAGCACTTGGCAAGCGGATGCTGAATCCCTTGGTTCTGCCCGATCGGCCGGCCGAACACGATGCGCTCCTTGGCGTAGCGCACCGCGCGGGCAAGCGCGGCCCGCCCGGTGCCGATCGCCTCCGCCGCGATCAGGATGCGCTCTGGGTTCATACCATGCAGGATATACTGGAAGCCCTTGCCCTCCTCGCCGATGCGGTCCTCCAGCGGCACCGGCAGTCCGTCGAAGAACAGCTGGTTGGTGTCCACCGCCTTGCGACCCATCTTGTCGATGACGCGCGCCTCCACGTACTTGCGGTCGAGCGCGGTGTAGAACAGTGACAGTCCCTCCGTTGGCTTCCTGGCCTCCTCCAGCGGCGTCGTGCGCGCGAGCAGCAGCACCCGGTCAGCCACCTGCGCGGTGGAGATGAAGATCTTCTGGCCATGAATGGCGTAGCCGTTCCCGTGGCGCACCGCCCTTGTCTTGAGCTTGGTCGTATCGAGGCCGGCGTCGGGTTCGGTGACGGCGAAGCAGGCCTTCTCGTCGCCCGCAATGAGCGGCGGCAGGAAGCGCCCCTTCTGCTCCTCGCTGCCGAACACCACCACCGGGTTGAGGCCGAAGATGTTCATGTGCAGAGCCGAGGCGCCCGAGAATGCCGCGCCAGACTCGGCAACCGCCTGCATCATCACCGCCGCCTCGGTGATGCCCAGCCCCGAGCCGCCGTACGCCTCCGGCATGGCGATACCGAGCCAGCCGCCGTCGGCGATGGCGCGATGGAAGGCGTGTGGGAACGCACCGTCCTTGTCGCGCTCCAGCCAATACTCATCGCCGAAGCCGGCGCAGATCTTGAGGACTGCCTCACGGATCTCCTGCTGCGCCTCGGTAAGGGAGAAATCCATGCGCGTGCTCCTGTGGTGTCAGCCCCTCTAGGTCTGACACCATAGCGCACCGCGGCGCAGCGTTGACAACGGGGGCAGACCCCGCGCCACTAACGCAGGGCTTTAATTTGAATGGAATCGCGAGGGGGCTGACCCGTCTTCCTCACAGCGCCGCCGACATGCCGCCGTCCACCGCCAGCTCCGCGCCAGTGACGTAGGAGGCCTCGTCGCTGGCGAGGAACAGGGCAGCCCTGGCCACCTCCTCGGGCTGGCCCAGGCGCTTGAGCGCCGTGGAGTCCACCAGCGCCTTCTCGATCGCCGGGTTGCGCAGCGCCCGCGCCGTCAGCGGCGTATGCACGAAGCCGGGGCACAGCGCGTTCACGCGGATGCCGAACGGCGCGTACTCCACGGCCAGCCCGCGCGTCAGCGCCGTCACGGCGCCCTTGGTGGCGGAGTAGGCCGTGAGCGGACGCAGGCCGCGATGCGCCATGATCGAGGCGACATTGATGAGCGAGCCGCGCCCCGAGGCCTTGAGCAGGGAGAAGCCGTCGCGGGCAACTCGCACCACGCCGTCGAGGTTGACCTCGCGGATCCTCGCCCAGTCGGCATCGGAGAGGTGGCGGAAATCGCCGCCTACGTTGAGACCGGCGTTGTTGACCAGCACGTCGAGCCGGCCATGTCCCTTCGCCACGATGCGGAACATCGCCGTCACGTCCTGGCCCAGCGAGACATCGGCGGTGTAGGCCTGCGCCGACCCGCCGGCACCGGCAATCTCGCCCGCCACCGTCTCGGCCGCCGCGCCGTTCACGTCGGTGACGTAGACATGCGCGCCCTCCGCGGCCAGTACCTGTGCCGTTGCCCGGCCGATACCGGACCCGGACCCGGTCACCAGCGCGATACGACCCTCAAGCCGTCTCATCGTAGCCCTTCTTCTCGGTGGCCGGGGGCGGCGGCGTCGGATGCGGCGCCGGAACCTTCTGGCGCATCGTCACCAGCTCCTCCGCCACGCTCGGGTGCAGGGCTACGGTGGCATCGAAGTCGGCCTTGGTGGCGCCCATCTTGAGCGCGATCGCCGCCATCTGCACGATCTCGGCGGCGTCAGGCCCCAGGATATGGCAGCCGACCACCTTGTCGGTCTCGCCGTCCACCAGCAGCTTCATGAGCATGCGCTCGTCGCGTCCCGAGAGTGTGTGCTTCATCGGCCGGAAGCGGGAGCGGTAGATGTCGAGCTTAGGGTAGCGCCCACAGGCGATGTGCTCGGGCAGGCCCACAGTGCCGATCTCCGGCGTCGAGAACACCGCCGTCGGGATCAGGTCGTGATCCACGGTCCAGCGCTTGCCGCCGAACACGGTGTCGGCAAAGGCGTGGCCCTCGCGGATCGCCACCGGCGTCAGGTTCACGCGGTCGGTCACGTCGCCGACGGCGTAGATGCTGGGCACCGAGGAGCGCGAATCCGCATCGACCACCACCTCGCCCTTGGCGCCGAGCGTCACGCCGGCGCCCTCCAGTCCGAGCCCCTGGACGTTGGGTGTCCGGCCGGTGGCAAACATCACGCACGCCACATCGAGGCTCCCCCCATCCTTCAGCATCACCCGATACCCGTCCCGCTCCTTCTCGACGGCCGCAGGATCGGCGTTAATACGCACGTCGATGCCGCGCTTTCTCATTTCCTCCATCAGCCCCGAGCGCATGTCGTCATCGAAGCCGCGCAAGATCTTCTCGCCTCGGTAGAGGAGCGTGGTGCGGGCGCCGAGCCCGGCGAAGATGCCGGCAAACTCCACGGCGATGTAGCCACCGCCGACGATCACGATCGACGCCGGCAGCGCCTTCAGATCGAACGCCTCGTTGGACGTGATGGCATGCTCGGCACCGGGTATGGCGAGCTTCATCGGGCGTCCACCCGTCGCCACCAGAATATAGCGTGCAGTGACTTTGCGGCCGTCATTGGCCAGCACCACCGTATGCGGATCGGCGACAGTGGCGCGGGTATCGAACGCCGCGGCCTTGTCGTTCTCGAGGTTGCGGCGGTAGATGCCCTCCAGACGCGCGATCTCCCGATCCTTGCTGGCGATCAGTGCCGGCCAGTCGAACGTCGCGCCGTCCACGGTCCAGCCGAAGCCGGCGGAATCCTCGAACTCGTCGCGGAAGCGGCTGGCGTAGACCAGCAGCTTCTTGGGCACGCAGCCGCGGATCACGCAGGTGCCGCCGAAGCGGTATTCCTCCGCCACCGCCACCTTGGCGCCGTGATGGCTTGCAATGCGCGCCGCCCGCACCCCGCCCGATCCACCGCCGATAACGAACAGGTCGTAGTCGTATTGGCTCATTGGTCGGTGTCCATCGTTTCCGCCGGCCGCAATGCGAGCGCGCGCCTCACGAACTCGGGGTCTACGGCGATCACCTTCAGATACGCCCGGTTGGCCTGGTCCGGTTCGGTGCGGCCCTGCTCCCAGTCCCTCAGCGTACCGATCGGGATACGGAACGCCTCGGCGAACTGCTCCTGGGTCATTCGCAGGGCGCGGCGGGTGATGTAGACCCGCGGCCGCGGCTTCATGCGCTTGCGATCTTCTTCTGTAATCGGCAGGTTGTCAGGGTCTTTCAGCGCTCGCGCGACGACCTCCTCATCGGTCATTGTGCGGAATGCGCCCCAGTCCATCCCCCCCAGGCCGATGCCTCGCTTGTGGCTCCGCCGGCCAGTCCCATCCGCTGGTTGCCCGGTGACGCTTGCAACATCAGAGCGCTTGGCGGAAGTAGTTGTCCTGCTCATTTCGTGTCGCCTTCCTGGCGGAAATAATACGGAAGCGGCCGTTACGATCTGTGTAGGTTCCGGTCAACAGCGCGCCGCCTGCCATCCCAGTGAAGTTGAAGCGATCCTCGCCGTAGTTGAAGCGGCGGTCGATCTCGTCCAGACCGCACAGGTCGTCAAACACGAACCTAGCCTCTTCGAAGCTCACGCCATGATCGGCGATTCGTGCGCGCCTCGGCGTCGCTTCATTCGAACCGGTCGTCCTCGCACCATATACGGACTCTCCGCAGTTGTTCAAGGATGTTCTTGTTTTGATCTCCTTGAACAACGATCGAGTGCGTGAGTCCAGCCAACTTATCCGTTCACCGCCTCACCATCCTCATCGCGCTCGATCGTTACGACTCCGTCCGGGCCGGCGACGATGGCGGTGTCGGCGATGCCGAGGAACAGCCCGTTCTCGACCACGCCGGGGACCAGCTTCAGCGCCTCGTCCAGGGCCTCGGGCGCGTCGATGCGGTCGAAGGCGCAATCGAGGATGTAGTTGCCGCTGTCGGTGCTGAACGGCTGGCCGTCCGCGTTCAGGCGCAGGGTGATCTCGCCCGAGCAGCCGGCATCGGCGGCGAGCGCCTCCACCAGGCTGCGCGTTGCGCCGATGCCAAAGCGCACGATCTCGACAGGCAGCGGGGACCCACCGAGGACATCCACGCGCTTGGAGTGGTCGGCAATCACCACCATGCGCTCCGACGCCATGGCCACGATCTTCTCGTAAAGTAAGGCGCCGCCGCCGCCCTTGATCAGGCGCAGCTCCGGATCAATCTCATCCGCCCCGTCGACGGTCAGGTCGAGCCACGGCTTACGATCGAGATCGACGAGGGGGATGCCAAGCCGCTCCGCCTGCACCCGCGTCGCCGCCGAGGTCGGCACGCCCACGACCTTCAGGCCGTCCCTCACGCGCTGACCGAGCAGATCAACGAAGTGTGCGGCGGTAGAGCCGGTGCCCAGCCCCAGAGTCATGCCATCCTCGACCAGGGCGATGGCGCGCTCGGCGGCCTGACGCTTAAAGTGCTCGCTTGTCACGGATGCCTCATACGTTGGATTGAAGCCTGTCTAGGCCTCTCCCTGAGCCGAGGCAAGGCGCGCCCGGACGGGTGCAGAGCGCCGGCTCCGCCCGCTTGGCAGACCTCATTCACTACTTCAGCTTGTAGCCAAGCCGCATGCCGGCACTGGTGATGCCGGAGTTCTGGTCGCATAGGTTCGCATTCGACATATGGGCGACCGTCCCGTAAACGGTCCAGGTGTCGTCGATGGCGTATCCTAGCGAGGCCGATTCGCGGAAGTTGAGCGCACAACCGTACGAGTCGGGGAAACCGTCGCCGGCCGGACCATTGTGCAGAGCGCCCCCAAGCGTCAGCTCCAGCCTGAGCCTAGGCATCAGCTTGGCGTCCCAGGTAAGGCCGGCATAGAGTTGGCTGGTCTCGCCAATCGTGTTGACGCTGGCACCGAGGTGCACACGCGGCCGCAGAGCCTGAGCCAGCAGGCTGCCATCGCCTGAAGAGGGCGTGGAGCGGCGAAACAGCGCCTCGACATTGAGGTCGGCTCCGCTCTCGGCATTGGACGGCTCGACGCTGTGCGCCAGAACGCCTGCCCGTACCTCCTCGATCGGCGCCGACTGCGCCAGCGCTGCGGTTGTGCCTGCCAGCGACAAACCAAGCGCCAAGGTGGTGCATGACACAATAGACCGGCCAGTCATTGGCTACCGCTCTCGCGAATACAGCAACAATTATGCCATTTTCTGGATAACAGGGTCGAAGCCGCGACGACAGAGGGAATGTTCAGTATACCATCACCAATGCGGATGCCATGTGGCGCAATTGCTACGGCGCCCCCGACCAGCACCCGGACAAGCGGTAGCAGTTTATCTATCGTCCGATTTGGGCGATGCTGGCCCCCTGATCGGCAGCCAGTGCTTGCGCCCTGCTATCCCCCTTATCCCAGCCCATCCGTAGAAGGTTCATGGCCCTCGATCTTTCCGGTACCACCATCGTGTTCGATCTCGACGGCACCCTCGTCGATACCGCGCCGGACCTTTCCGCTGCGGCCAACCACGTGTTCAGCCAAATCGGCCTTGAGCCGATTGCCGCGGCCGACATGCGTCCGATGATCGGGCACGGCTCGCGGGCGATGATCGAGGAGGGGCTGCGGCGGCACGGCGTGACGAAGACGCCTGAGGAGATCACCCGGCTGCATGATCTGTTTTTCCCCTACTACGTCGACAATATCGCCGCCCACAGCAGGCCGTTCGAGGGGATCCCTGCCGTCCTCGATGTGCTTCTGCAGGCGGGAGCCCGGCTTGCTGTGTGCACGAACAAGCTGGAGGCGCTATCCAGATCGCTCCTGCGCCAGCTGGCGCTGGACGAGCACTTCGCCGCCATCGCCGGCCGCGACACATTCGACGTGTTCAAGCCGGCGCCGGGCCACCTCACGCGCACCATTGCGCTTGCCGGAGGCGTGCCGGAGCGCGCGGTGATGATCGGCGACAGCGAGGTGGATATCGCCACCGCGGCTGCGGCCGGCATTCCCTCCATCGCCGTGACCTTCGGCTACACCCTGGTGCCGGTGCGGCATCTGCGCCCGACCGCCGCCATCGACCACTACCGCGAGCTCATGCCGGCACTGGAGCAGGTGCTGGCGTCGGGCGCTTGGCCGCGCTGAACGGCAGCCCTGCGCAACAGATAACTTGTGTCGAGGAGATTTTGCCCCGCCGCAATGCCTGTCGAAATGCCCGCGGTGGGGAATGCTCCTAGTAATGACCCTGCCCGGTCGGGTCCTCGGAGCGGCGCGACTTGCCCTCGAAATAGGCGCCCTGCTCGATCGCCAGCTTGCGGTGATGAACCTCGCCCTCGACGCGGCTGCCGGTCTGGAAGACGACGTTGTTGCCGCGGATCGTGCCTTGGACCATACCGCCGATGATCACCTCGTAGGCGACGACTGCACCGGCCACGCGCGCTCGCTGGCTGATCACGATGCGCGAAGCGTAGCAATCGCCCTGGACATCGCCGTCGATATGCAGCTCGCCCTCGGTCTCCAGGTTGCCGGTGACGATGAGATCTGGACCGATGACCGAGATGGAAACCGCCGCCGGCCTGCCCTGGCGCGCCGCAGAGTGGCCCCCGCTGCCCTTGGCGAGCTCCGGCTTCCTGCTGCTGAACACCAAGACTTCTACCTCTCCCGATCAGCCCTGCACTGGTTCCGCATCCAGTCGTTCCTGGATGCATCATACAACTGCTAGCCGAGTTCGGGGGTCGGTGCCAACACCTCGGCGCCGTTCTCTAACACGGAACCGACAGCACACCATAGTAAGCGGTGGGGTGGGGAAGACGCCTTCCTTTAGTCGCTTTTTTGCACCCAATTCTGCTGCGCGTCTGCTAGGTGAAGCGTGCCCGTCTATGGGAAGATAGGGCTTAAGCTGAACCATTTCGCCGTGCTGGCGACGGGGGCAAAACGGGGCGCGGGGGTCGTGGGGATCGTGCGCGCAGCGGTGGCCACTTGAGAGTGTGGACGGATCGACAACGCAGCCTGGCCAAGACCGGGGCGCCCAGGGGCACGAGCCCAAACGCGGGCGCATACGCCGGCAAGAGGAGCTTGGCCCCTCGCCTCCCCGGGCGGCCGCAGCGTCGGGCTCGGCGCTGGCATTCGCTGGTTGCGAAAGCCGCAGGCACCGTGGCGCTGGCCGGCATCGTCGCCCTGGGGCTCCTCTATGTGCGCCTGATGTATGGCCCGCTTGTGATGAGCTTCCTCGCGGGGCCGATCGAGAGCGCCATCGCCGAGGAGCTCGCCGGCCCGCGCGTCCAGGTGGGCGGTGTCGCCCTCAGCCTCAACAACCTGGGCCTCATTCAATTCGAGCTCAAGAATGTGCGCGTGAGCGACGACGCCGGGGAGACTCTGGTTGCCGCGCCCGCAGTCGCCGTCTCGCTGAGCCGCCGGGCCTTGCTGACCGGGCGAATCGCCGTCGAGAGCCTGGATCTCACGTCGGCCCGGCTGGTGCTGTTCTACGCCGACGACGGCACGCTGGCGCTGAAGTTCTCTCCTGCTGCGGCCGTGCCGGCGGCGGGCGGGACGACTGAGGTATCGGCGAGCCCACCTGTCCCGGCGATGGCGGCCGGCTCTGGCGATGCGCCGCCGGCCGAGGGCGATGGCCTGCTGGGCCGCATCGACCTCGTCAAGGTGCTTGCAGAGGCATCGGCGCGCGCGCGCCGGCAGGAGCATGCCAGCGCCTATCTGCGCGAGATCGGCTTGCGGGCGGCAACGGTCGTCATAGACAATGGCCGCAACCAAACAGTCTGGCAGGTGCCGGAGCTGGACGTCGACCTCGATCACCGCCGTACCCGCAGCTCGATCGCCGGGCGGGCGCGGATCGAATCTCCCGATGGCCCGTGGGAGCTGACCTTTCGCAGCTTGGAGCGGGTCCAAGCGAGGACGCTCAAGCTGGCGGTGTCGGTGCAAGGTCTGGTTCCGCACGCGCTGGCACAGGCGTTTCCCAATCTTCTCGCGCTTGAAGGTTTCGACCTGCCGATCTCGGCAGAGGGGCATCTGGAGCTTTCCGATGCCGGCGATCTGCTGAGCGGCAAGGTCGCCATCGACACGGCCGGCGGCAACGTTTCGCTTCCGGGCCGCGGGGCAACGCCGATGCGGATCGGCAGCGGACACGTGGAGCTGAGCTACGACGGCGCCGCCCGGTCCTTCGAGATCGCACCCTCGGAGGTGAGCTGGGGCGAGGGGCGAGTGAAGCTTGCAGGCACCATCGCGCATACCACGCGGGGCACGGAAGGACCGCGCTGGGCCTTCGTCATCAAGACCTCGGAGGGATGGATCTCGGCTGATCCGCAGTCGCCCATGCGGCTGCCGATCGACGAGCTGTCTGCGGTCGGCTTCCTGGCTCCGGAGCAGGGGCGGATCGTCCTCGATCGCTTCGTCGTCCAGGCCGGCGGCGCGGAGGCGAGCGTTGAGGGCGAGATGTCCGACCTCGGCGGCACCATACAGGCGCGTCTCGACGGCCGGATCAGCGCGATGTCGATCGGCTTGTTCAAGACCATGTGGCCAAGCTGGCTGGCGCCGCAGGCACGCATCTGGGCGGCGCAACGGATCATCGGCGGCGAGGTCCAGGGCGGCTCATTCAAGATCGTCCGGGGCGGCCCTGCCCAATCGCAGGGCGACTGGACGCCCGTCAGTGAAAGCGACCGGTTCACCCTGGTCCTTGAAGGCTCGAACCTTCAGCTGGTTGCGATCGACGACTGGCCGGCACTGGAGATCCCGCGGGCGCTGCTGCGGGTCGAGGGCACGAGCGTCGAGCTCACGATACCGGAGGCCGTGCAAGCCTCGCGCGACGGCCGTAATCTCTCCCTCAAGGGAACATTCTCGGTCGACCTCGGAGAGACTCTGCCGCGGCACGGCCAGCTCACCCTCAAAGGCAGTGGCCCCCTGTCGCTCGTCATGGACATCATCCAGCACCAGGCACCAAGCGTGCTGCAGAACGCCGGCTTCTCGATGGCGGGCAGCGAGGGCAATGTCGAAGGCAGCCTCACCCTCAAACTGCCGTTGGCGCCTCAGCCGCAATTCCAGGAGGCAACTATCGAAGGCCGGCTGCGGATCAGCGACGGCAAGCTTCCCAGGCTGGCCAACGGGCGCGACATCCAGGGCATCAATGTCGACGTCGACATCGCTCCGGGTGCTTTCGAGGCGAAGGGCAGGTTCCTCGCCGGCAACGTGCCGGCGACGCTGAGCTGGCAGCACGTCTACGGTGCGCCCGCCGAGAAGCAGCCGCCGCTGCGGATCGCCGCCGTGCTCTACGAGGCCGAGCGGGCCGAGCTCGGCCTCGATATCGACGATCTGGTGCATGGCGAGGCGGCTGTCGAGGTTGCCGTCACCCAGAATGCCCAGGGCACGCCCCAGATCCACCTGCGCGCCAATCTCGCGAACGCGGAGCTGGCCATCGAGAGCCTGGGCTGGCGCAAACCGGCGGGCAAGCGTGCGGTGTTCGAGCTCGATTTTGCCAAGGGCACCGCCTATCCGATCGAGCTGCAGAACGTGCGGCTCGATGGCGACGGCATCGCCATTGCCGGCTGGATGGGCATGGGCGACGACATGCGCGTGCGCGAGTATCGCTTCCCCCAGTTCTCGCTCGACGTGGTGAGCAACTTCGAGGCGCACGGCAAGCTGCGCCCCGACAACGTCTGGGACGTGACAGCCAAGGGCCCCACCTTCGACGGCCGTGATCTCTTCAAGTCGTTCTTCTTCGTTCCGAACCAGAAACCGGACAAGAACCGCCCCGGCCTCGACCTGCACGCCGAGTTCGATACCGTTCTGGGCTTCTTCGACACCTCGGCGCGCAACGTGCGCCTCAGCATGCAGAAGCGAGCCAACAGGCTCAATCAGCTCGACATGCGCGCCGCTCTCTCCGGCGGCAAGAAGCTGGACGCGAGTGTCAGGCCGGAGCCGGGCCGGCCGCGCACGCTGATCGCCCGCTCCAACGATGCCGGCCAGGTGTTCAAGCTCGTCGGCTTCCTGCCGCACGCCATCGGCGGCGACTTGAATCTGGAGGTCAACATCGACGGCAAGGGCTCGGCGGAGCGGACCGGCACCCTTTCCGTGGCGCGGTTCACCCTGCTTGGCGATGCAATTTCCGTCGAGACTGGCAAGGGCGGCCGCCGCAATGTGGTGCGCGAGAGGTTCGAGTTCGACAGTCTGCGCGCGCCGTTCTCGGTGAGTGCCGGCCAATTCGTGCTGAACAATGCGGGCATCGACGGACCACTGATGAGCGCTACCATGAACGGCCGCGTGGATTTCCGTACCCGGAAGGTACACATGACGGGAACCTTCACGCCGCTGGCCGCCTTGAACAAGATGTTCTCCGATGTGCCGCTGTTCGGCGATATCATCACCGGGCCCAACCGAGAAGGCGTGTTCGCCTTGAACTTCGGCGTGCAGGGCGCGTTGGAGAATCCGCAGGTGGTGGTCAATCCGTTCTCGGTCGTCGCGCCCGGCGTGACGCGCGAGGCGTTTCCGATCATGTCGGAGGAGCCCACGCAGGCGCCGCGCAAGAGCAGCAGCAAACGCTCCTCCAAAGGCACGCGATCCTCCAGCTCGCCGGTGGCGCGGCCGGGCGCCCCCGACAGCATCTTTCCCACGCCTCCCTGACGGGAAGAAGCCGCCGCCGACGCTAGGTCCGTCGTCCAGCGGGCGAGGCCGTTTGTTCCCCGTTGCTTCTTGGGGGGCGGCGGCATCTCGCCTCGCTCCAAGCCAGACAAAGCCGCCACTCAGGGCCGTGCATAAGCGCTCGATCGCTCCGATCGTCGCCGGGACGGCCGGCGCTGTTGGTCACCCAGCAGGTGTCCGGGCCGGATCGGGCGTAGACGCGCCCACAAACCGGTTGGTCTGATACGGGTAAACTCTATTCTGAGGCGGACAACAAGACAAATCCCGGGGGGATACCGATGAAGGCGGCTCTCTTCAATCCGATACGCTACGGCGGCCCCTCCCCTGCCGGATGGCCCGTGGCGCCTGGCGCCTACGATCTGGAGGTAGGGCAGCGCTCGATGCGCGGCGCCCTGGAGAACCTGCGGCTTGCCGACGAGCTGGGCTTCGACTGGGTCACCGTCGCGGAGCATCACTACGCCGGCTTTTCCCTCACGCCCAATCCCATGGTGCTCGCCGGCGCTCTGACCCAGGTGGTGAAGCGGGCGAAGATCGCCCTGCTCGGTCCGACCGTGCCGATCCTCAACCCGGTCCGGGTGGCGGAGGAATACGCCATGCTGGACAATCTCACAGGCGGCCGGATCATCGCCGGGCTGCTGCGTGGCACCCCGAACGAATATGTCACCTACAACGTCAACCCGGCCGAGTCGCGCGCCAGGTTTGAGGAGGCGCTGGCGCTGATCCGCCGTGCCTGGACCGAACCCGAGCCGTTCGGCTGGCAGGGCCGGTTCTTTCAGTACCGCTCCGTCGCGGTCTGGCCGCGCGTCGTGCAGGCGCCGCACCCGGCACTCTACATGTCCGGCTCCAGCCCCGAATCGGGCGCCATGGCGGCCCGCAACCGCCTCGGCCTCGGTCTCGCCTTCACCACCGTGCCGCTGGCGTCAAAGGCGGCGAAATTCTACCGGGACGAAGCCGGCAGGCTCGGCTGGCAGCCCGGTCCCGATCAGGTGATCTATCGCGTGGGCTTCCACGTCGCCGAGACGGACGAGCAGGCGATGGCGGACATGGTGGAGTCGGGCGCGGCCAGGCCCAATGTCGGCCTCACCATGGCCAACAGGGCGGTGCTGGCCGGTGCCATGTCGTCCGGCTATTTCGGCAAGGCCGCGGAGGAGCAGAAGGAGCGCGTGGCGCCCCGCGACGCGGTTGAGCGGGTGGCGCAGGGCCAGATCCTGCTTGGCAGTCCGGAAACGGTGTGGAAGCAGATCTGCCGCGTCAGGGACGAGGTGGGCGCCGGCATCCTCGACCTGTTCCCGATCGTTCCGATCGCCGACCGCACCCGCCGCTCGATCGAGATGTTCGGCACCGGGCTGCTGCCGCGCCTGCACGAGAATTGAGGGATACGCCCCATGGCTGAACAGATGTCCGAGCAGATGGCCGAACCGGGCGCAGGCGCCGCCTTCGTCGAGCGCAAGGTGGAGGCGGACGGCTTTACGATCCGCTACCTGGAGGCCATACCGCATTCATGGCCGCCATCGGGCGGCGCCGACCCCGTCGTCTGCATCCATGGCGCCGGAGGCCTGCGCCTCTCGCCGATGCACGAGGCCCTGGCACGGACCAGGCGCGTCATCGCCTTCGAGACGCCCGGTTTCGGCACCTCGCCGCCGAACGAGCGCAGCCGCGACATGGCCGAGCTCGCCGGCAGCCTGTGCGCCGCTGTCGCCGCGCTCGGCATCACCTCCTACAACCTCATGGGCACGTCCTTCGGCGGTAAGCTCGCCACCCATATGGCGCTGCAGGAGGGGGAGAAGCTCAAATCCCTCGTGCTGCTCTCGCCGGCGGTCTTCCGCCCCGCGGCGCGCCCGCCGATGGCGACGGCGGAGGAGCGGCAGAAGGTGATGCATGCCCATCCAGAGCGTTTCCCGCTGCCTCCCGGCAATCCCCAGGTGGAGTCGAAGCAGGAGACGCTGGTGCGCCGGCTGATCGGCCCGCCACGCGATGCCGGGCTTGAGGAGAAGCTGCCCGGCATCTCCGTTCCGACCCTCGTAGTGTTCGGAACCGAGGACCGGCTCACTCCGCCGGAGATGGCTCGCTTCTACAGGCAGCACTACGGCAATGCACATCTCATGCTGATCTATGACGCGGCCCATCTGGTCGACCTCGACCGGCCCGAAGCTGTGACCGAGGTGGTTGGCGATTTCCTGGAGCGCAAGGAGGGCTTTTTGGTCAGCCAGCAGAGCGGCGTCATCCACCCGTAGACGATGCGTCATGCGATGGCGGCGACTTGATCGTTCATGGGCGGCAGTCATGGAAACTTGCTGCCGCAGCACGTGAATGGCATGCTTGAGACCGGCGTGCTGACGCATGGTGCTTCCAGTCGCCGCGGGCGGAGGCCGATGCCGCCCGACTTCAAGGCAATGAATGACAAACAAATAAGCGCGCCAATCCAAGGCCGGGTTGGTGCCGGGGAGAAAACGCAATGAAGAGGCTCGTCCTCGCGGCCGTCGCCGCGATCGTGTCCGCTATTTCCTCCGCCAATGCACAGCCCCTGGGGATCGGAACAAGCCCGCAGGGCACGATGACCTACACGCTGGGCGCCGCGGTATCGAAGGCACTGGCGCAGAGCGCGGACGTGCAATCGCGCGTGCAGCCATCCGCCGGCACCGGCGCCATGGTGCCGCTGGTCAATTCCGGCGAGATCGATATCGGCTTCTGCAATGCGCGGGAATTCTACGATTCCTATCACGGTGTCGGCTCGTCGGATAAGCGCCCGAACAAGAACCTGCGCGCGGTGGCGGTGCTGTTTCCGCTGACGGTCGGCCTGATCGTGCGCAACGATTCGCCGATCAAGTCGGTGAAGGATCTGAAAGGCAAAAGCATCTCCTACGGCTATCAGAGCCAGGAGGTGATCCGCATCCTGGTCGACGGCATGCTGGCCAATGCCGGCCTGACCGTGAACGACATGAAACCGGTGCTGGTGCCGAACCTGATCCGCGGCATGGATGAATTGATCGCGGGCCGCGTGGAGG